>JBAQZJ010000001.1:0-9218 GCA_049790855.1 Planctomycetaceae bacterium
TCACCTGGTAGTCGTATTCACCCGTCAGGCGGCGAATGGTTTCGGGATTGTCGCGAAGCCGGTCGTGTCGGCCGGCGAAACGGCTGCCGCCGGGCCGGTTCACGTCGGTCGGCGTCGAGTTCGACAACTTCGGGCTGAGCGAGATCAAGTCGGCGGCGACCGGCAGGTACACGGTTCCCGCGGTCTCGACCGTGATGTGCCGGCCGGCCTCGTGCAGCGCTTCCGTCAGCGGAACCACCTCCGGTTGAAGCAGCGGCTCGCCGCCGGTGACGACGACGTGCCGGCAATCGATCGACAGAGCCTCGTCGAGCACGTCCCGCCAGTCTCGCCGCGTCCGCTCCGGCTCCCACGACGTATAGGGCGTATCACAGAACCAGCACCGCAAGTTACAGCCGCTCGTGCGCACGAAGACGCTCGGCGTACCGGCCAGTCCGCCTTCACCCTGAATCGAGTGGAAGAGTTCGGAGAAGCGCATCTGTGGAGGAAGTCTCACGCAAGGACGCCAAGGCGCAAAGAAGAAAAAGAACCACGGATTTCGCGGATGCCACGGATATTCAACTCTCCTGATTCGCGATATCCGTGTGATCCGCGGTTCTTCTCTCGTTGCTTTTCTTTGCGTCTTTGCGCCTTTGCGTGAGGATTATCGTTCCGGTTCATCCAACGGGTCCGCCGTGCCCGCGTCGGCGAAGCCCTTCCGACGCAGCAGGCAACTGTCGCAGTGTCCGCACGGCCGTCCGTCCGGGGTCGGGTCATAGCAGGAGTGTGTGAGCGAGTAATCAACGCCAAGGGCCAGGCCGGTGCGGATGATCTCGGCTTTCGTCAGGTCGATCAGCGGAGCATGCACCGTGTACCGCGTGCCTTCCACGCCGGCTTTGGTGGCGACGTTCGCGAGCCGCTCGAACGCTTCGATGAACTCCGGACGGCAGTCGGGGTAGCCGCTGTAGTCGACGGCGTTCACGCCCACGAACAGGTCGGCGGCACCCAGCACTTCCGTCCAGCCTAATGCGACCGACAGGAACACCGTATTGCGGGCGGGGACGTAGGTGATCGGAATGCCTGCTTCCATCTCCCGTTCGTCGCGGTCCTTTGGCACGTCGACGTCGTCGGTCAGCGCCGAGCCGCCGATCGCCCGCAGATCGAGTTGCACGACGACGTGTCGCGCCACACCGGCGGCGTTGGCGACCCGTTTCGCGGCTTCCAATTCGAAGCGGTGTCGCTGGCCGTAGTCGAAACTCAGCGCATGGCATTCGTACCCGTCGCGCTGGGCGATCGCCAGAACCGTCGCGGAATCAAGACCGCCGGAGAGTAACACGACGGCACGACGGGCGACGGGTGTGGACATCGGGTCAGACATGGAGGCCGGCAAAAGAGCGGAACGAACTTATTTTACCACGACCCCCCGAGTTCCTTCGACCAGGCGAGCGGCAGGCGTCAGCCTGCCGGTGGGTAGAACGTCTCGGCAACACGATTATGCAACAGGATCATGGAAAGTGGTCTCGAACAGCAGTGTCGCCCCCTCGCAGATCCTTTCGGAACGAAATGCGACAAACAGCAGGCTCGCTAACGAGGTACGCACCGGCAGGCTGACGCCTGCCGCTCGCCAAGGTGCCGTAATCCAGCCTCTTGTGCTTCACATCCATCTTGCCCCCATAGAGGAAGCCCACTACAGTCCGCTCCGACTTTTCCGATTTCCGCTCAAGTTTCGGGCCACACCGGCCGACAGGCCGCTTTTCGCGGACCGGGAGGTGTCATGGGCTGCCGCAGCAGATTCCGCGTTCAAGCGGCGTGCCCTTGTGCGCTCGTGCTGTTCGGCGTGCTCGTCGTCGCCGGTTGCAATCCGATGGCGGCCTGGACGAACAATCAGAGCGGGAAAGCGTTCTACAGGGCCGGACGTTACGCCGAAGCTCGTGAAGATTTCCGCCGGGCGACCGCCGATTCGCCTCGCAACCCCGACTATTTCCACAACTACGCAACGGCGTCACGCCAGGCCGGCGATCCGATCGCTGCCGAGAGTGCCTATCGTCAGGCATTGGCGCTCGATCCCGCTCACCAGCCGAGCTACCACGGTCTGGCGGTGACTTATCTCGACACCGGGCGGTCCGCCGAAGCGCAGTCGTTGCTGTCGAACTGGGTGGCGACGCAGCCCTATTCCGAAAGGCCCTACATCGAAATGGCCTGGCTCCAGCAGGAGATGGGCGATCTCACCGGGGCCGAGCGATCGCTCGCCCAGGCGCTGCAGATCCGGCCGAATCACCCGCTGGCGATGGCCAATTTGGGCCAGGTCTACGAGCAGACCGGCCGGTCGCAACTGGCCTTGGCGGCGTATCAGCGGTCGTTGACCGCCGATTGGAATCAGCCGCAGGTCGCCGGTCGCATCAGCCAGATCCAGCAGTCGAGCCGGCCCGTCTACGCCGCGGGACCGACCATGCCGGTGATGGCAACGCTGCCCGGCCCGACGATCGCCGTGGCGCCGGGGGTTCCGGTGACGGCGTCGGCGGCAGGGTCGACGCCGGCTCCCGTACCGGCTTACCGCCAGACGAGCGATTCGACGTTGGCCTCGGACCCGTTCCGGCCGACACCGCGTTCGGGACTGGCGCCGCGTCCCTTCCAGCCGAACCACAACATGCCGCTGGCGCGAAGTCCGTTCCAGTCGAATCAGAATCTGCCGCTCGCATCGCAGCCGTTTCCGACGAATCAGGCGTTTCTGAACGTACCGACGGCGCCGGTGCAGCCCGCCTACGGCCAAGGGCAACTCGCGACGCCGTATATTCACGCGCCGCGATGAGCGTCGCCTGGTCAGCGGCACCCTTTCGAGGTGCGTGAATCGCACCCTGAAGGGTGCGGCCTAGGGGAATGGTTCGCCAGCCTTGGCGCATCGGCTCGCAGGCGTATCCTGAGAGGCCGATTCCCGCCTCGCTGCCCGCCGCCGGATTTCTCCGGCCGTTGTCGGGCCTAAAGGAACGGTTCATGCCCCGCGTGTTGATCACCGATGGTCTGTCGGCCGCCGGACTTAAGATTCTGCAGGAGACTCCCGGCATCGAGCCGGTCGTCATGGACGGGCTGACGCCCGAGCAGGTTCGTGAAGCGCTCGCCGACGCCGACGGCATCATCGTCCGCAGCAAGACGAAGCTCACGCCGAAGATCCTCGAAGGTCAGAAGCGGCTCAAGGTGATCGTGCGCGCCGGCGTCGGCGTCGACAACATCGACCTGCCCGCCGCGACCCGCGAGGGGATCATCGTGATGAACACCCCGGCGGGGAACACGACCAGCACCGCCGAGCACGCCCTGGCCCTGATGCTCGCCCTGTCGCGGAACGTCGCCCCGGCCGCCGCCGCGATGAAGGCCGGCAAGTGGGACCGCAACAAGTTCACCGGCACGCAGCTCGCCGGCAAGACGCTGGGCGTGGTCGGACTCGGCCGCATCGGCCTGGCGGTCGCCCGCCGAGCCGTCGCCCTCGAAATGACCGTCGTCGGATACGACCCGTTCTTCTCGGCCGAGAAGGCGGCCGAGCAGGGCATCGAACTTGTCCGCGACGTCGACGAGCTGGTTCCTCGCGTCGATTACCTGACCGTCCACACGCCGCTCACGCCCGAGACCGAAAACCTGATCGACGCCGCCCGCCTTGCGAAGATGAAGAAGGGCGTGCGGCTCATCAACTGCGCGCGAGGCGGCATCATCAACGAAACGGCGCTCGCCGACGCGATCGAAAGCGGTCACGTCGGAGGGGCGGCACTCGACGTCTTCGTGACGGAGCCGCCCGCCGCCGACGACCGGCTTCGGCGTCTCGACTCCGTGCTGCTCACGCCGCACCTTGGCGCCAGCACCGACGAAGCTCAGGAGTCGGTGGGCGTCGAAGCCGCCGAGCTGATCGTCGCCTACCTGACCCGCAACGAAATCCGCGCCGCGGTCAACACGGCGCCGATCAGCGGCACCGAAATGTCGGAGATGCGGCTGTATCTCGATCTCGGTTATCGACTCGGCCGGCTGCTCGCACAGCTCAACAAGAGCCACCCGGTCCGCCGGGCGCAGTTGCAGTATCGCGGCGAAGTCGCCAATCGCAAGACGAAGCTCATCACCGGTGCATTCGCCGCGGGGCTGCTCGCCGACGCCGTCGAACAGGTCAACCTCATCAATGCCGAGGTGATCGCCCGCGACCGGGGCGTCGAGCTGATCGAAACGACGAGCAGCGAATCGGGCGACTTCGCGACGATGGTCTCGGCGACGGTCGAGGCCGGCGACGGCAGCACGCTCTCGGCGGCGGGAACGCTGTTCGGGCACGAGTACGTTCGGCTGATCCGGCTCGACGGGTTCCACCTCGACAGTTATCTCGACGGGCAACTGCTCGTCTACCGCCATCGCGACGTGCCGGGCCTGATCGGCTACATCGGCACGACGCTCGGCAAGCACCACGTCAACATTTCCGATATGGCTCTCGGTCGCGCGAAGAGCGAGCCGGGCGGCGACAGCGTCGCGATTCTGAACGTCGATTCGGAACCAAGCGCCGAAGCCCTCGCCGAGATCGCCGCCCACCCGGAAGTGACCGGCGTGCAACTCGTCAAACTGCCGCCCCGCGGCACCGCACTGCCCGGCGTGATGGCGCGTCCCGAGTAGGGCCGGTCCGTCGGGTTCCAGAGCCGCGACCGTCGCGCAGCGGCTCATGTCGACTTCCTTGTTCCGTTCCGAGATGGTTCCGTTCCGAAAATGCGGAATCTGCGACTGACGCTCGCCTATGACGGCACCGCCTACTTCGGCTGGCAGGTTCAGCCCGATCGGCCGACCGTGCAGGGACTGCTTCAGGAGGCGTTCCGCAAGCTGACCGGCGAAGCGGTCGCCGCGAACTGCGCCGGCCGAACCGACGCCGGCGTCCATGCCCTCGGGCAGGTCGCGAATCTGCGGACCGTATCGCAACTGCCGCTCGAGCGAATTTTGCTTGGGCTCCAGCACTACCTTCCCGACGACATCGCGATTCGCGAGGTCGTCGAAGTGTCGCCCGACTTCCATGCGACGCTCTCGGCGAAACGAAAGACGTATCGCTACGTCGTTCATCCCAGCCGCATTCGAGATCCTTTCACCCGACGATACGCGTGGCGCGTCTCGCATGCTCTCGACGAATCGGCGATGTCGCGGGCGGCGACGCATCTCGTCGGCCGGCACGATTTCCGCTGTTTCGAGACGCAAGGCTCGCCGCGGGTCGATACGGTGCGAACCCTGTTCGGCGTGCATGTCCGTCGTTGCGGACCGTGGTCCGTCCTGTCGCCCGATGCAAAGCCGATGCCCGATTCTGCCGGGCCGTTCCTCGTGATCGAAGTCACCGGCGACGGCTTCCTCTACAACATGGTCCGCGCGATCGCGGGCACACTGGTCGAGGTCGGCCTGGGGAAGCGCACGGCCGACAGTCTTGCCTCTCTGATCACATCGGGGCGCCGCGCCGCTGCCGGTCAGACCGCCCCGCCGCATGGACTGTTTCTGGTGCAGGTGGATTACGGAGAGAACGGCGGAATCGAGAATTGAGAACGCCTGCGTCCCCCATTCTCCTGTTCGACATTCTCCCGTCCTCCGTTCTCCGTCAGAATTCCCCGAGTTGCTGGCCGTCGTTTCTCATGATGAGCCGCCGGAAGGTCTCGCGGTCGACGCTCTTGTTGATCGACCGTCCCGAGCCGTCGGCGAGGGCGATGTGGGCGACGTCACCGTGCCACGAGCCGAACGAGAACGGCGACGGACCGCCGGTCGAGCCGTCGTAGAACGGCACCCGGCCGGCGACGTAACTGCCGCAACAGTTCCAGCCGTCGGCCCAGAAGCCGATGAGCGACTCCGACAGCAGGATCGTGTTGCTTTCGCCGTCGGGAATGTCGCGGAAACTCGTCGATGAGTTCTGGCCGAACATCCCGCCTTCAAAGATCGTGACGTCGTTCCCGTCGACGTCCTGCGTCGTCACCTGCTGGCCGGCCGAGCCGATATAGGTCGAGTACGCCAGTCTCTGGGGCCGGTTGTTCGGCAGCGAGGCACTCGGGCACACGTAAATATTGACGACGTGCTGCATCGCTTCGAGGTTGCGGTTCAGGTAGACCGGGTCGTTCGTCCAGGGATCGAACCGCGAGGCCTCGTGCGGAATCTGGAAGTTGATCATGTTCTGCGTGTTCTGGTCGCCGATCTGGGAGAGGATCGACATGTGCCAGCCCCAAAAGTTCGAAACGTTCCGGTTCGTCACGACGCCGGTCGGTTCGAGACGGGCCGGCTCGCTGAAAGTGACGGCGATGCCCGGAAAACTCGTCGCCGGATCGAAGTTCCCGACCCAGCCGGGCGGAAAGACGTTGTGCGTGCTCGCATAATTATGGTGCGCGAGCGCCAATTGCTTGAGATTGTTGATGCACTGCGTCCGGCGCGCCGCCTCGCGGGCGTTCTGCACCGCCGGCATCAGCAGCGCGATCAAGATCGCGATGATCGCCATCACGACCAGCAATTCGATGAGCGTGAAGCCTCGGCGAGACGAGGCAGGACGCGACGGGAAGGCGACCATCAAGAACTCCGACGGCAACGGTATCGGAACGACCCGAAGTAGCTGAAGACAAGGAGGGGACGTGCGACTTTCGCGCTGCCGCAGCGAAATGCACGCCCGTCGACCGAACCAGACTAGCAGCCGCCCGGAGTCGGATCAATCACCGTTTCAAGACCCGCTGCCGTAAGACGAACCCGCCGGCGAGCGGGTTCCTGCGCAGGAATTTCGGAAACAGGCCGCATTCGGCGCTGGATTGTCATGCACAGCGAGCGTTCGCCATCTCCTCGCGCCCGTTCGACGGACCGGAAATGCCGGACGGCCGCCTTGCAGAATGTCGAGCGCGTCGAGCCGGTCGAAACCTTAAGATGGCGTGAGAACACCGACGCCGACCGCGCGTTGTTCGCCAGTCCGGTTTCCTCCTTCCGCAGTGTCTCATGAATGAAGACCGTTCCGTGGCCGACCGGCTGACCGCCATCGAGTCGCTGCTGATGCACCTTCAGCACGACGTCGATCAGCTTCACGAGTCGATCCTTGCCGGGCGGCGGGACGTCGACGCGCTGCGAAGCGGCCTGGATCGCTTACGAAGCGACATCGAACAACTCGATTCGACACCCGAAACCCGCGATCCGAAGCTCGAGAAGCCGCCGCACTATTAGGAATCACGACATTTTTCGTGCCTTTTCACGCCGTCGCGAATCCTGAGGCGGCAGATTCGATTCGCCGGGCCACACTAGATTCATGTCCTCTTCAGTGTTGCTCCGCAAGCTCTTGTGGTGCCTGACTCCTGATTAACCGTTCCGCGTCACATGTCCCGGCCGGCTTTCGTGGCGGTTCCCGATCGGAGTAGAATACGGCCCGCGTTCGGCCCAGGTCCGAAGTGACCCGAGGGAGGAAGCGGCATGGATGGAAGCCCGCACACTGGCGGTTGCCCGGAGTTCGTGACGGGCCTGCGGCTCGGACTGACTCAACTGACCGAACGAATCGCCACGGAGGTCGAGGTGTTCGATCCGAGTCTGGAGAGCATCGTTTCCGCCGAAACCACGATTTCGGCATTCGACGACACGCCGAGCTTTCGCGGCTACCCGCTCTCGCAACTCGTCCGGCAGGCCTCGTTTCCCGAGGTCGCGTATCTCCTTCTCGGGAACGATCTGCCGAACGTCGAGCGCCTCGCCGACTTCCAGTCGATTCTCGCCGAATCGATCGACCTGCCGGCGGCGCTCGGCGATCTCGTCACGGCATTACCGTTGAACGTGCCGCCGATGGAGATGCTGCGAACCGCCGTTTCGGCGCTCGCCCACTTCGATCCGCAACCGGACGAACGAGATCGAGCGGCCGCCGCGAACCAGACGTTGCGACTGATCGGCCGCCTGCCGCTGGTCCTGGCGATCCGGCAGTCCGGCTGGGATCCGACCGGCACCGACCCCGACGCCGGGTATGCGGCTAACTTGCTCACCGCGCTGACCGGCGCCGAGCCGACCGCCGAAGCGGAGGCGGCGCTGGAGGCGGCGCTAATCATCGCGGCGGAACACGGGCTGGACGTCTCGACGCTGGCCGCACGGGCCGCCGTCTCGACCGGCGGCGACCTGTTTGCGGCGATCACGGCGGCGATGGCGGTCTGGTCGGGGCCGCTGCACGGCGGACCGCGGCCGGAGGTGCTCGACTGGCTTCGCAAAGCGGCGTCCGGCGATGCCGTCGCGTACATTCGCCGCGTGATCGCCCAAGGCCATTCGTTCGCCGGTTTCGACCTGCGACTGACGGCCGTCGGCGACGCGCGAGCCGCCTGGCTCACTCCGATCTGCCAGGAACTGGCCGCTCAGACCGGAAACGAATCGCTCGAGCACGTCGCCGGCCTCGCCGAGCGGCTCATCGCCGAAGAGACCGGAGCCGGCCCGTCGCTCGACTGGCCGCTGACGCGGTTGCTGTTCTATCTCGGCTTCGACGCGGAACTCTTCAAACCGGTCGCCGCAATCGCACGAGTCGTCGGCTGGGCCGCCCACGCGATCGAGCAATCGGAGCACAACCAACTCCTCCGCCCCCGCGGCCGCTACGTCGGCCCGAAACCGCGGGCGTTCGTGCCGTTGGAAGAGCGCGGATGAGGGAATGGCCCGTAGGGTGGGTCAAGCGACCCATCGACGCACAACTTCGCCTGGCCGGTGATCGAGCGCCGACCCACCAGCGTTCGCCCCTCGACCGGGCTGGTGGGCCGGCGCTCGATCACGTCGATGTGACGGTGAGCGCCGTCCGCTCGATTGACCCACCCTACGGGACTCGCGTCGGCCGCCACTGGACTGCTAACTCCGCCTGGCTATCCCGATTGACGTAAAGCCGCACGCACCCCCACGGATTCTCCCATAACGGCAGTCGCGAGAAGCCCGACAATTGCGGCGGGCCGAGTTCCCGTTTCAGCAGCTCGCATACAAAATCAAAGTCGTTCTTCAGGGACTCGATCGTCATGCCGCTGAGGCGGTTGCCATCGAAATACAGGTTGGGGAAGGGAACCCAGCCGAAGGGGGTGAGCGCGTAGGAATGCCACGAGCCGGACGAGGCGTTCGACGTGAAGCCGCCGCCGAAGCTGCGAATTTCGTCGGGCGCCATGCCGCACCGCAAAGTCACGTCCACCGAGCAAGATCCCGCTAGGAACGGGAACGGTAGCCCATAACGGCAGTCGCGAGAAGCCCGACAATTGCGGCGGGCCGAGTTCCCGTTTCAGCAGCTCGCATAC
>JBAQZJ010000002.1:0-4075 GCA_049790855.1 Planctomycetaceae bacterium
GCTCTGATCGCAGGCATCCGTTTTGCACTTCGTGTTCGTGGCTGTTCGCGTCTAATTCCCGCTTCTCAAACGATGCGACAGCTCGTCGTAGCGTTCCTGAAAGTGACGCAGCCAGGGCGGCAGCGCGGGCGTCTCCTGCGGAGGACCAGTATGCATCGACTCGCCGAGTTCGCCTCCCTCCAATTGCCAACGATACCACTGGCCGACGCGTGCGATCGAAAGGCGTGTCACTCCATGCCCGATCATCAACAGGCCCGGTTTCGTTGACGAGTGCTGATTGAATCCAGACCCCATCCGCCCAACTCCAGAACCAAACGGCCCTCTGGCGGCGTCTCGGGTCGGGTACCACGGTTCTCCCACCGGAAAAGACTTCCGCAACATGCGTTGCTGTTCCACGTTCAACAGCGGATCGACCTGTTCCCAGAACCGACGCTCCAGCCGATCGATTTGTTCCGGAAAAGGGTTCGTGGTGAACGTGACGGACGTGCCTTTCACATCGACCTGCGTATGCTCAGTCAGCACGGCGTGATAGTCCTGCTCAATCTCATTCACGGCATTGACGACGGCGGCGACGGCCTTCGGATCAAGTCCCCACCGCTGCAAGCGATCCGGCAGCGGCCGCTCGTCGTCGGTCCCCGCCGGCTGACCGCTCATACCGCCGTACATGTCCATGCCGAAGCCGGGCATCGCGCCCATTTCGGAGTATCCGGGCGTGTCTCCCATCGCTTCCATGCCGGGCATGGGAATCATGCTGGTGGAGCCGGACATCATTCCCATGTCGGAGGACGGCATCATTCCCATGCCGCCAAAGCCGGACGGAAGACCGGACGGCCATGCGACGGGTGACGCCGTTCCCGCGGGCTGCGGTGCGACGAGCGGCAATCGTTGCGGGTCGAACGCCAGGCCGTCTTTGCGCAGCGACATCAGCCGTTCGAACTGATGCTGAAAGCGGCGGAGGTACTGCGGAAGTTCGGGCGAGTCGTTGCCCGTCTGCAGATTGTGCAGAGCGACTTCCCAGCGATACCACTGCCCGGTCCGCTCGATGCGAATCGTCGCCGTGCCGCGGCCGTGACCGATCGGCATGACGAAATTGTCGTACTGTCCCGCCTGCGGATGTTTCGCATCGTAGCGCAGCGGGAAGTTGTAGCGCATGACTTTCTGCCGCTCGAGCGTGAGCAGCGGATCGACGCGGCTCCAGAACTCGTTCTCCAACCGGTCAAGTTCCTCGGGGAACGGTTCGACGTTGAAGACAGCGGCTTCCCCGTCGAACGTCGCCGTTGTCCGCTCATCGAGCACCCGTTCGTAGTCGGCGTAGACGTCCTGCAAGGCAGCGTCGATCTGCTTCAGAATCGACCAGTCCTCCGCCGCCATCCCGTATTCAGGCCCGAACATGCCCCCCATCCATTGCGGCAGAACTTCCGGCCCGTCCGGAACCATTCGCCAACCGCGGTTCCGATCCTCTTCGGTGATCGCGCCGGCCGGCCATGCCATGCCTCCTCCGGACGTCGGTGCCACGGTGGCCGGTGCCGCGTAATCGTAATCGACCGTCGCCGATTCATTGGAACGACGTCCGGGAAAGCCGCTCTCATACAGCAGCTGCAAACCGATCAGCAAGACGGCAATGGTGATCGCCACGCCGGCCATGACCAGATCGCGATGACGGCGAGAGGCGACCGGCTCGATCCACGATTCCGGTTCGGCGGGAGGCGGCGTTTCCGGTCGATCTGCCGCGGTCGGCCGCATCGACGCCTTCACCCGCCGCCAGACGATGAACGCGATGACGGCATCAATCGCGACCACGATGCCCAGCACAATCAATCCGATGACGGCAACGTGCAGCGGCCCGTAGTCGTGCTGATCGACGCTGAACCCTTCATAGGCGATCCACACAAGCCCGGCCGTTACGGGAACGGCGACCACCGCATCGAGCAGCAGCAACGGGAAGCACAATCCGTCGAGCACCGCCAGCGGCAGGCCGATGAGCCGTCCCGACGATTGACGGATGTCTGAAACCGCCGACCACCCGAGAATCGTCACGACGAACGGTGCCGGCACCAGAACGCCCACCACAAGAATTGCCAACGGGATGATGATTACCCAGACCGGCGCGGGAGGACTGTCCGTCGCAACGGGTCTCACCGAAACCGTCCCGCCGGCGATGACCGCCACAGCGACTCCCAGGGCGAGCACCGCCCAGATCGCCCCAACGATCGCTTTGATCGACGTTCGCGGCGACGACGGTGCGGACGCGACCGCGAAGTGAGCAGCGGGAACGTCGTCCGCCGGTTCGCTCGGCTCGGCAGCCGGTCGCGGGCGGCCGAACAGCAGCCCGGGCGACAGCCCCATCTGCTCGCACCAATCGCCGACGGCGTGAACGGCACGCAGCACCGACGCCGGGATGATCGACAGCTCGCGTTCGATCAGTTCCGGCGGCAGCCCCGCCGTGGCTTTCCTCCAGGCGGCGCGGGTCAGACGCACGTCGAGCCAGAGAACCAGCGGGATGCCCGCCAGCAATACCGGTATGAAGGTGAAGTCGTCGCTGCCGGTGATCGCGTCGGTCGGACCGACGAACAGCAGGGAGAGCAGGAGGAAAAGCAGTGCATCGAGAATCAGCAGCGGAAACGCCAGCGCCGCCGCCAGACCGGGGACGAGGCCCGTCACGCTACCGTTCGAACGACGGACTTCGCGCACGGCGGCAATGCCCAGAACCGTCGTTCCGATCGGCGCCGTGATCGCCGGCAGAGCCAGTACAAAACCGATCGTCGCGAACAGAACTTCCAGCACGTCAAGATCGCGATTGCTTTCCACCAATTCGAAGAGCACGATGCACAGCAGCGCCAGCGGCACCGCCGCCGCCCAGACGAGGGCGGCGATCGCCTTCTTCGACAACTCGCCCGACCGGGACGGCTCCAAGACGCTGCGGACGGCCCGGCCGGTGCCAGCCGAGGCGTCCCGCACGAACCGCATCGCCGCGGGAAACGGGTCGCCGTGCCGTCGCGGCGGGACGGACGAAATCGTTTCGACGTCGGTCTTCACGTCACTCGCCCGCTGATAGCGCTGGGCCGGCTCGGCTTCGAGCGACCGCAGCACGACCTCGTCGAGCCGCACGTCGATCTGCACCTTTTTGCTCGGCGGGGCGAACCGGCCGACGGGCAGTTCGCCCGTCAGCAGTTCATAAAACACGACGCCCAGCGAGTAGATGTCGGCCCGGTGATCGACGGATCGGCTGCCGGCGATCTGCTCGGGAGCCATGTAATGCGGCGTGCCCATCGCCTGCCGGGTTCCCGTCAGCGACCCGGCGGCCGGACTGCTCGGTTCGGCGAGGCCCAGCAGCTTGGCGAGGCCGAAGTCGGCGATCTTCACGCGGCCGTGACCGTCGAGCAGGATGTTCTCGGGCTTGATGTCGCGATGCACGACGCCTTTGTCGTGCGCGAACTGCAAGGCATCGCACACCTGCTGCACGATCTCCAGCGCCTGCTTCGGCTCGGCGGTGCGATTGACGACGACCTGCCGCAGTGTCGGTCCGTCGATGTACTCCATCAGAAAGTAGAACAGTCCGCCGGGCGTCTGGCCGAAGTCGTACACGCCGACGATGTTCGGATGGCCGAGCCGGGCCAGCGCCCGCGCTTCCCGCAGGAAGCGTTCGGCGAAGGCGCCGTCGTCGGCGAGATCGGGCGGCAGGATCTTCACTGCGACGCGCCGATCGAGCCGGATCTGCTTGGCGAGATAGACCGCCCCCATCCCGCCCGATCCGAGCAGTTGCAGGAACTCGAGATGCGGAAACTCGACCGCGAGTTCTTCGATCGTCGGGGGAACGAACCGCGGGCCGGGCTGCCCGGTTCGCAAGCGGAAATCGCCTTCGCTCTGGTCGCCGAACCCGTCGGACAGCAGGCACCGCGGGCACAGCCCCGACGGAGCGTCGCCGGGCAGCGCATTGCCGCAACGCGGACAAGCGGGAGACGTCGGTTCAGCGATGACGGTCACGGCAGGACACCTCGGAATCGGGCCGAACGGCCGACGAACGGGTCGTCACCCCTATGTTCCGAAGTTGCGAGGCGAGGTTACAGGGAAAAGC
>JBAQZJ010000003.1:0-4526 GCA_049790855.1 Planctomycetaceae bacterium
GCGGTCGACCTGTCAGCGAGTCGTCTCATGTCACAGCACCGACTTCCGCCGCGAACGCTCAAAAACTCGCCGCCGGTCCACAAGAAAGCGGGGAAAAAGCCGTTTCGCCTGCCTGGTGGGCCGTGGCTTGTCATCGCCGCCGTATTCGCGATCGTGGCGCTCGCCGGGTATGGACTCTACCGGGTCGGCCGGACGGCCTACGATCAAGCTCAACAGGCGGCCGCCCGCGACGCTTCTGCCGGCGGGCCGATTCGCGTTGAAGACGGCAAGGTCTATCGCCATCAGCCTGCCACCCTCGGTCCCGAAAAGGGGCGACTGGTCTGGACGCAGGACAAATCGCTCACCAAAGTCTTCGACGATGGCTGGGTGCAGGTCGCGTCGGGGCAATTTCGGATTGAGATGCCGGCGATCCCGGCCCAATCGTTCAGCAAGCTCGTCGACGAAAAGTGCCACAGCGATGTGTATCGCTCGTGGTCGGCCCAGAATGTCGATCAGAAAATTGCGGCTTCCGCCTCGTTTTGCGACCTGTCGTTCAATAATTGGGAGGAGGATATCGCCACGATCATCGGTCGCACGCGCGATCGCTTCGTGCGGGAGGCCGGCGGCGAACCGATCGCCGAGCGACCGGTCGCCGTCGACGGGGTTGACGGATTAGAGGTCGACCTCCGCCGAGGCGAAAAACGCTCGATCGTCCGGCTCTTCGAGAAGCACGGGGTGTTCTTCGTCTTCGAGATTTCCGGCGTCGGGCTGGAATCGGAGTCACCGGCCGTGACCCGATATTGGGAGTCGCTCGAACTCATGCCGGAGAACTTGGACATGCGTTTTGCGAGAGAGAAAAAGGAGCAGCAAAACGAGCCGGCCTCGGGCGCGGCCGCCGCGGCGAATCCGAATGAAACGGACGCCGAGCGGGTGCAGCGAGAAGCCCAGGAACGGCACGCCGCGGCTGTCGCCGAGGCCGAGCGACGTCATCAGGAAGGCTTGGAACAGGCCCGAAAGAATCGCGAGGAGGTCGAGAAGAAAATGAGCAGCGACCCGCAGTGGCGGGCGACACAGGAAAGGATCAGACAAACGAAAGAGCGGCTGGCAGAAGAGGCCCGCCTTCGCGAAGAAGAGCGCGCCCGGGAGCGGGAACGCCGTCAGGCCGAATTCGAGCAGAGAACGCGGCCCTCGACGAACCTGCCGATTCCGCTACCGCCATCGAGTGTGCCGCCAAAGTGATCGCCGTCGCGACCCCGTCAAGCCGCCACACGCAGGCATGATCGAATCGGTGCGGTGAAGCGTTTCAGCGTCGCTCCGTCGCCACGCCGTTCCCTTCGATGTTTCCGGCCGCATCGGCCCTCAGTCGCCCGTGGCGGTAGGCGTCGGCGATGGCCTTGGGAACCTCGGCCTCGGCGAGCACGACGTGCGATTTGTTCTCCTGGGTCACCGCTTTCATCTCTTGCTCGACGGCGACCGCCATCGCCCGGCGTTCTTCGGCCTTGGCGCGGGCGATTCGCATGTCGGCCTCGGCCTGGTCGGCCTGCAGCCGGGCGCCGACGTTCTCGCCGACGTCGATGTCGGCGATGTCGATCGAGACGATCTCGTAGGCCGTCTGGCTGTCCAGCCCCTTGTTGAGCACCGTCTGGGCGATGAGCGTCGGGTTCGCGAGCACCAGTTTATGGCTCTCGCTCGATCCGATCGCGCTGACGATCCCCTCGCCGACGCGGGCGATGACCGTCTCTTCCGTCGCCCCGCCGATCAGTTGTTGAAGGTTCGTCCGCACCGTGACGCGGGCACGAACCTTCAGTTGAATCCCGTCTTTGGCGACGCCGTCGAGGGTGTTGCGGCCGTGCCGGCGGGTGTCGGGACAATCGATGACCTTGGGGTCGACGCTCGTCTGGACGGCTTCGAGAATGTTTCGCCCGGCGAGGTCGATCGCCGTCGCAGTGAACCAGTCCAGCCCGAGTTTCGCCCGCTGCGCCGCGATCATCGCCCGGATGACGTTCCGCACGTTGCCGCCGGCGAGATAGTGCGCCTCGATGCCCTGCGTCGTGACATCGGTCAGACCGGCCTGAACCGCGGTGATCCGCCCCTCGACGATGACGTTGGGGTTCACCTTCCGCAGCGACATGAAGACCAGCGTGTGCGGCCCGATACCGGCGCGGGTCACAAAACCCCGCAGCCAGAGCTTGAAGTACTTGCCGAACAGCACGATGAAGATCAGCCCGAACAGGGCCAGAAGCACGAAACCGACGACGACCAGCGCCGCCACGATCTGGCCGCCGTTTTGTGCAGGGACGAACATCCGTCATCTCCAAAGCGAGTCGTTCAGCGGGAGGTGAACGATTATCCCCGATCGACACCCCGGAGTCGAGCATCGGGGCATCGCTTGAACGCGCTCCCTGGCGGTCGCGGCTAAACTGTCCGTTTCGTACGATCACATTCCCCGTTTCCTGTTCCCCGTTCCCCAGTCCGTAGCCATGTCCCACGACGCCCGCCTTGCCGAACTCGGCATCACCCTTCCCGCAGCCCCGGCTCCGGCCGGCATGTACAAACCGGTCGTGCAGGTCGGCAACCTGCTGTATCTCGCCGGGCACATTCCGGCGACGGCCCGCGGCAAGGTCGGTGCCGACATGACCGAGCAGGACGCCGCCGCCGTCGCGACCGAGGTCGCCCACCTGATGCTGGCGACGCTCCGCAACCATCTCGGCACGCTCGACCGCGTCGAACAAATCGTCAAGGTGTTCGGCCTCGTCAATTGCACCCCCGAGTTCACGAACATCCCGCAGGTCGTCAACGGTTTCAGCAAGGTGCTGCTCGAAGTCTTCGGCGAAGCGGGCCGCGCCGCCCGCAGCGCCGTCGGTGCCGTCAGCCTGCCGCTGGGAGTGCCTGTGGAGGTCGAGGCGATCGTCGAGGTGAGGGAGTAGGTGGCCGGTGGTAGGCGATAGGTGGTAGCGAGTCGGGAACGAAGCTGGTCGTGCCTGTTTGCCGCGACCAACGGGAGCGCGTCTCACGCAGCGAGTCGAAACCATGTCCCTCAGCAGACGCTGGATCGCGTTCGGGCTGGCTTCGTCGTCGCTGTGGATCGGCGTGGCGGCGTTGTACGGCGGGCGGTTTTTGCCGACCCCGTACGGGATTGTGCCACTCGCCGTCGCGGGGGCGATCGCGGCGCTCTTCATGGGAACGCGGTGGGTTTCGTCACTATCGCTGTGGCGACGATCGGTCGCGGGTAGTCTTTGTGCGGTGCTCTGGATCGTCGTGCTGCTTGTGCCGTGGGCCGTTCGTTCGGGGTTGTTTCTGTGGAGTGCCCATTCCCTTCCGGCACCGCCGGGCGCAAGCTACGTAATCGCTCCCGGAGACGACGTCGAGTACGGCCCGTTCGGAGCGACCGCACCGGAGCAAATCTGCGGCGGGTATCAGGTCGTCTGGAAAGCCGATCTCACGGCGGATGAAGTCGAGCGGTTCTACCGCAATCGGTTGCCCGAACGCGGCTGGCGATTCCAATGGCGGAATGACGTCGTCACTCCGGCCAACGGCGGCGTCGTTCGCATGCTCTGTTTCCATCGCGCCGATGGATTCCTGATGCTGAGAATCGCAGCCGCATCGGGTAAGAACGCCGGCTTCGGCCTCGTCTACGATCACTTCGCGCTGGAGCGATATTCGATATTACCGATAAAGATCGACGCTGTTGTGACCCGTCCCCGCGCAGGCGAGCGGCAGGCGTCAGCCTGCCGGCAGGTGCGAACGATTCTTGCCGCGCGACCATCAGAGCCGCGACCATCAGGGAGCGCTTTTCAGCGAACCCGCGCCGTCAAACGCTCCCTGATTGTCGCGGCTCTGATGGCGAAACTCTTCTGCGCACTCCGCCTTCCCGGCGGCATTCTTCCACCGGGAGGTCGCTCATGGCGTGGCGGAACATGTTGCTGTGGCTGGCGGTCGTCGTCGTGGCGCTTCTCGTGGGCGGAGGGCTGCTCTATGCGCCGATCCTCGAGGTCTCGCGGTTCGTGTTCGCGCCCATCGGCGTGGCGGGGTTCTTCGGGGCGTATCTGCTCGGGGTCCGGCAGTCGTCGTCGGAATCGCTGCGATCGCGGATGACGCACGGCAGCCTCCTGGCCTTGACCTGGACGGTGTTCCTGCTGCTGCCGTGGGGAATGGGAGAGGCCGCATACCGATGGGAACGAATATCGCCAATTCGTCCGCCCGACGGCGTGCCCTTCGGGCCGGGCCTGTTAGAGACCGTCGACGGCTTTCAGTTCGGCATCACGTCGGACAGACCCTGGCCGGAAATCGAACGGCATTACACCGAACAGCTTTCTCGCCGCGGCTGGCGACATGAATGGAGCCGCGATTTCCGAAAGTCGCCGCAGGGTGCTCCGCCCGGTGTTCCGCTCCCACGCTGGATTCTTTATCGCCGTTTCGACGGGCTGATGCTCATCTGCATCGGCACCTTGCCGGACGGCCGGACATCCGTCGTCTCAGATTACATGCACCTGGAACGATGGTTCGAAGCCGACCATTTGCTTCGCAAATAGCGAGTCGATCAGAGC
>JBAQZJ010000004.1:0-10404 GCA_049790855.1 Planctomycetaceae bacterium
TTTTTTTGAGGGTCGTGCGGACCGCCTCGCGACCGACCGAGTCGACGATCTCCAACTCCACGAGCCTGTCGGCCAGGAGCTGCATCGTCCAGGAGACGCGTCCGGCGGGCGGAGCGGAGCAGGCCAGGGCGATCAGCTTCGCTTCCTGCGCGCCGTCGAGTTTGCGGTACTGCCGCTGCGGGGAGGGCTTGCGGAACACCGCCGCCTCGATGCCTTCGTCGACGCATCGCTGTCGGACGCGATGCACCGTGGACAGGCTCACCTGGACGAGTTCGGCGATCTCGGCGTCGGTCCACGCCGGCCCTTCGACATCGGCCTTCAGCAGAATCAGCACCCGTTGCCGCACGCCGGCGGCGATGCGACCTCGCGCCGCCAACGCCGAGAGATCGGCCCGCTCCTCGTCCGAAAGCCGCACCACGAACTTCGCTTCCTTGCCCACAGTCGCTCCCTTTCCGGTGTGAAGAGAGCGGGACTTCGTCGATTCACCAAAACATGTCAAGACAGATCGGTTGAGGCACTAGATCTCCGAGGGAGACTGGTGATGCCGCGGTTTTCGATCGATGTTCCCGCCGGAATACTTTCGCTGTTGACGCTCGTCCTGGTTGCCTCAGCGGTGCGCGTGGCAGCGGCGGACGAGACGCCTGCGACGACTCCGCACACGGTTCTCGGTGTGCGGGACACGCAGTTCACGATCGACGGGAAGCCGACGTTTCTCCTCGGGATCAGCTATTACGCCGGGACGGGGGCGAGTGACGAGTTCCTCCGGCGGGATCTCGACGACCTGAAGCGGCACGCCTTCAACTGGCTGCGGGTCTGGGCGACGTGGGACGGGTTCGACCGCAACATCTCCGCCGTCGACGCCCACGGCGAAGCGAGGCAACCGTATCTCGACCGGCTGGAAGCGATCGTCGCCGAATGCGACCGTCGCGGCATGATCGTCGACGTCACGCTGACGCGCGGCGACTCGCCGGGGCTGATTCTCGATTTCGAGGCGCATCAACAGGCCGTGAAAACGATCGTCGGCGCCTTGAAGGCGCACCGAAACTGGTATCTCGATCTGGCGAACGAACACGACGTCGGCGACGCGCGGCATGCTCCGGCGGAGGAGTTAAAGACGCTTCGGGAACTCGTGCGGCGGCTCGATCCCGATCGGCTCGTCACCGCGTCGTTCGGCGGACACGATTTGAGCGAGTCCGACCTGCGGGAATCGCTGCTGACGGTCGGCGTCGACTTCGTCACGCCCCACCGACCGCGGGAACCCGGATCGCCAGGCCAGACGGCGGCGAAGACGCGGGAATCGCTCGCGCTGATCAAGACGATCGGCCGGGTGGTCCCCGTGCATTATCAGGAGCCGTTTCGCCGCGGTTACGGTGCGTGGGAGCCGACCGCGGAGGACTTCCTGGCGGATCTGCGCGGCGCTGTGACAGGCGGGGCGGCGGGCTGGTGCCTTCACAACGGTTCGGAACGCGAGGACGACGAGGAACGCCCGCGACGCTCGTTCGACCTGCGCGACGAACGGTTGTTCGACCAACTCGACGAAGTCGAGCGGCAGGTCGTCGAGCGGGCCGCGCCGGTCGTCGCCGACGCTGCCGCTGCGGAGAATTGACGGATGCAAGGAGGCGGAATCGTTCGGGTTCCGAACGTTTCGTGCCTTTCCTCGTTTTCCAGACAGGGGGTTGACAGGCGGCTATCGGCGCAGTAACCCGGTATCACTGACCCAGATCTTCCCGGGCATTCGCCCGTATCTTCGACAAGCGTTATCTCCCGGCCTCGTATCGGCCGTCACCGACCGCTTTCGGGCGGATTGTGCGAGGCGGGAGCGTTTTTTCTCCTGTCGAGAAAGGTCGGTCATGAGGGCTTCCCCACGCTATCTCAGGCGGTTCGGCTTTACACTCATCGAGTTGCTCGTCGTCATCGCGATCATCGCCGTTCTGATCGCCCTGCTGCTGCCGGCCGTGCAGGCCGCGCGCGAGGCGGCACGCCGCTCCAGTTGCCAGAACAATCTCAAGCAACTGGCCTTGGCGTACCACAACTACCACGACGTCCACCGCACGCTGCCGCAGTCGGCGAACCGCGAGGCGAACTGGCACGGTTACAGCGCCCACACGATGGTCCTGCCGTTCATCGAGCAGGGCAACGTTTACGACAGGTTCGACTTCGGCGGGCCTTGGGAACCCTGGAGGCATTGGAAGAACGACAACACCGACCCGCCGCTCGACCCCGTCGACATCGGCCGGACCCGCATCCCGGCGTTTCTCTGCCCGTCGGACAAGCTCTTCCCGGGCGCCAACACCGGCAACAACAACTACGGCGTCAGCTTCGGTGCCAGCTACGGCTGGAACAACCCGCCGGGGCCGGGCAACGATTCGACGAAGGGGAACGGCATGTTTCGCCGGGCCGTGATCACCCGGTTCGGCGACTGCACCGACGGATTGTCGAACACGATCCTGATCGGCGAGTTTCTCACGGGTGACAACGACGGCAGCAAGTATACGCCGGGGACCGACGTGGTCCGTGGGCAGGCGCTTCCGAACTACACCGCGAACTACGAATACCCGCCGCAGGTCGATCTCGATACCTACGGTCAGCAGTGTCTGGACGGCAAAGCGAACCACACGAGTTACGCCGGCCACCGCTGGGCCGCCCCGGATTTCTATAACTCCGCCATCAACACGGTGGCGACGCCGAACTGGCGCTGGCCTACCTGTCACCGCTGCACCGGTTGCGGTCAGGGTGACGCGGCGGGCGTGTTTCCGGCACGGAGTCGCCATACCGGCGGCGCCCAGCACGCTCTCGGCGACGGTTCGGTGCGGTTCATTTCCGACACCGTGAATCTGCGGGCCTATCAAGCGACGGGCAGCCGCAACGGCGGCGAGTCTCAGACCGTCATCCAGTAGACCGGCGAAGCGAGATCGCGATCGGCCCGGCCGTGTGACGCCTGCTCACGCGGCCGGGCATTTTCGCTTTGACGGCGGAGTTGCGCGGCGTCGCGACGCCGTTCGACACCGCATCTCGTGTGTCGGGCCGGCGCTCTCCACACCGCTGTTCAAAGATCGCGCAGTGATGCCGGCGATCACGTCTTGACCGGCGTCGAGCCGTGCAGGTACTGTCGCCGCGCGTGCCGCTTGACGGTGGAAGTCATCGGGGGATGACGACGCCGGGCAGGCGGGCATCGCGTGAATTCGGAAGTCGGCGGTGCAGGGTCGCGCCGTCGGAACACACGACCCCCGGAGGGCCACCGGAGGATCGGACAGGCACTCGCATCATCCACGGCTCGCTGTCCCCCGGCTTCCTCGAAGCTCACCGGCAGCGACGGGAGGGAGCCCGTGACGATCGCCGAACGGCTGCAACGATCGCTCGAAGCGATTCCAAAGGTTTCGATCGCCGATGCGATCTGGTACGTGCTGTTCGCCGGCGTCACGTACCTGGTCTTTCACGGCCTGCTGCGAACGGTGCTGCGGCACCGCCGCATCTCTGACAAGCCCAACCCGTTCGCGCAGATTCAACGCGAAGTGTGGGCGTCGGCGCAGAGCCTCGCCATCTTCGGGCTGGTCGGGGGCTGCGTGAAGTTCGCGTCGCTCTCGGGCTGGACGCAGTTCTATTTCCGCATCGAAGACCGCGGCTGGGCGTGGTACGGCGTCAGCTTCCTGCTGATGATCGCGATGCACGACACGTACTTCTACTGGACGCACCGGCTGATGCACCATCGCCGGCTGTTCAAACTGTTCCACCTGACGCATCACCGCTCGACCAGCCCGACGCCGTGGGCGGCTTACGCCTTCAGCCCGCTCGAAGCGATCGTCCAGGCCGGCATCGGCCCCTTGATCGCCTTCACGATTCCCGTGCATCCCAGCGCGTTTTTGCCGTTCATGATCTGGCAGATTACGTTCAACGTCCTCGGCCACTGCGGCTACGAAATCTGGCCCTCGTGGTTCCTCGAGACGCGACTCGGCCGCTTTCTGAACACGCCGACGCACCACTCGCTGCATCATGAGAAGTTCAAGTCGAACTACGGATTGTACTTCAACTTCTGGGACTACGTGATGTCGACGAACCACGCGACCTACGAACAACGCTTCGCCCGCGCGACCACGGTTCCGCAACCCGAACCGCTGCCGGTGCTGTTGGCGTTCGGTCCGATCGAGCGGCCCGCACCGGCGACTCGTTCGGTCGCCGGCGAGCGAGCGTCCGAGAACCAGGCCCTCGCGTCGTGAAGCATTCGTGTAGTCAGCGCGGGAGATGTTCTTCGAGCACGAACTTCGGCCGTTCGTGCGCGTTGACGAAGGCCGCGACGTCGAGGGCTTCCTGATCGGTGAGATTCGGATCGCCGAGCGGCATCGCGACCTTGAGCCACGACGCGAGCTTGCCGACCTTCGTCAGCCCTGCGCCGTCGTTGTAGGACCGCGGTCCCCAGACGGGGGGACCGTCCTCGCGGCCCAGACCGTCGTCGCCGTGACACTCGGCGCAGCGATCGGCATACAGCGACTCGCCGCGCCGTTTGTCGCCGCGTGAGGCGTCGAGCGTGATCGGCGTCACGGCGTTCGGACCGAGCGGCGCCTTGTCGTTCATCCGCAGCGGCCGTCCCTGCGAGAGCCATGTGAGGTAGGCCGCCATCGCGACCGACGCTTCGCTGCCGTTCTCCGGCCGCGTGCCGTTCATGCTCCGCATGAAGCAGTTCAGAATGCGATCCTCGAGCGTGATGACCCGCTTCTCCCGCGGCGACCAGGCCGGATACGCCGCGGCGACGCCGAGAAACGTGGCGGCATTCGGATCGGTCCCGGCGTCGAGGTGACACGACGAGCAGGTCAGGTCGTTGCCGACGAGATCCTTCGTGAGCGGGTGCTCGTTCGTGCGTTCGACGATGTCCCGCCCGAGGGACACGACCTCGCCCAACCGACCGGAGGGTAGTTCTTTCGGCGGTGCCGCCGTCGGCGGCTGACCGTTCGCCGAGAGGGTCCAGGCGAAGGCGACAAGTGGAACAGCGATGAAGAAACGACGCACAACCACACTCTCTGGAAAACGGGGTGAATCAGGCGTTTCTTCCGTGGCGCGAAAGACGGTAAAAGTCACAGACCACCCTCACGCCATCACGTCGTAAATCACCCGGCCCTGCGAGAGCGGCAGCGGGCGATTCAGGGCGTCGTGAATTTCGGTGGCGGGGTCGATGCCCATCAGGGCGTAGATCGTCGCCGTGAGGTCGTCGGGCGTGACCGGGTCGGCATCGGGATAGGCGCCGGTCTTGTCGCTCTTGCCGTAGAGGAAGCCGCGCTTCACGCCGCCGCCGGCGAGCAGCGCCGTGTAACACTGCGGCCAGTGGTCGCGGCTGATGTTGCCGTTGATCTTCGGCGTGCGGCCGAACTCGCCGACCCACACGACGAGCGTCGTGTCGAGCAGGCCGCGGGTCTCGAGATCGTTCATTAATGTCGGCAGCGTCTGGTCGGTGATCGGCAGATGCCGCTTGTGCAGGATTTCGTACTGCCGCGTGTCGTTGAAGCCGTGCGTGTCCCAGCCGCCGCTGTCGGTCTTCTGCCCGCCGATGCTGCGATCGAAGTAGACGTTCACGAAGCCGACGCCGGCCTCGACGAGCCGCCGGGCGAGCAGGCAGCTTTGCCCGTAGGTCGTCCGTCCGTAGGCGTCGCGGACTTCCTGCGGTTCCTTCGAGAGGTCGAACGCGTCGCGAACGTTCGGCGAGTCGAGCATGCCGATCGCCTTCTCGTAATAGGCGTCGAGTCCGCGGGCCTCGGCCGAGTGCTCGAGCAGCTGTGACTGCTTGTTGATGAGCTGTTGCAGGCGTCGGCGATCGTTCAGCCGCTCCATCGTCATGCCGGAGGGCAGCGACAGTTCGGGCAGCTTGAAGTTGTCCTGGTTCGGGTCTTCGAGGATCAGCAGCGGATCGTGCGCCTTGCCGAGGAAGCTGGCGTGCTGTCCCGGCGTGATGCTGCCGTCGGAGATCGTGTGCGGGAAGGCGACGAACGTCGGCAGACCGTTCGTGTTCGGCGCGACGGCGTCGACGAGGCTGCCGTAGGCGGGCATCAGCTCTTGCGAGTCGCGCAGCCGCTGGTCGTCGAGCGGCGGCGCCCAGCCCGTCAGCGCGTAATAGCCGGCCGAATTGTGGTTCTTCATCGTGTGGGTCATCGACCGCACGATCGTGAACTTGTCGAGGATCTTGGCCGTCTCGGGCAGGTGCTCGACGACGGGCACGCCGGGCATTGCTGACGAGATATGCCCGTACTTCGTCTTCATGCCGTCGGGTGCGTCGAGCTTGAGGTCGAACGTGTCGACGTGGCTCGGGCCGCCCCACTGAAACAGGAAGATCACGCTCTTCGCCGTTCCCGTGCGGGACAGCGGCTTGGCCGTCTCGGCGGCACGCAGCAGCTTGGGCATCGTCAGCCCGAACATGCCGAGACCGCCGATCTTGAGCGCATCACGGCGCAGCAGCCGCGCCGCGGCATTCATCACTTGATCGACAGGGCGAACCGTATCGGTGAGGCGTGCGGCGGGCGTCAGCCCTCCGAGCGGACGAGTCATGGCGGGGCGTCCGGGCAGCGAAGTATGTGGCGGGAGAACCACGCCAGTCTAGCAGCGAAGACGCGGCGCCCCAAGAGTCGCACAAGATCGCAAGCGATCGGTATTTAGAGAGTCTTCACAACACGCCCCTCTCCCCAGAGGAGAGGGGAACCGACGACTCAGCCGGTTTCGACACGCGATGAGGTTTTGTCCGGACACACTTACTACCGCAGCCGTTCGCCCGTCGCGAGCCGTTCGACGCCGGCGAGGTACAGCACGGTTCCGCCGAGCGCGGCGATGGCGATTCCAGCGCTCGGCACCGCCGAGGCGAGCTGCACGAGTATCGCGCCAAGTGTGGCGACCGAGAAGACGCGCATCAACCCCGCCATGCGAGGCAGCAGATTCTCGCGTTTCGCCGCCCGCAGCAGCAGGGCGGGACCGATCGGCAGCAGCAGCCAGGGCCACAGGACGTAGTCGGCAACGGCCACCGTCGCGGCTGCGCCGACGACGAGAATCGCCCACTCGAGTTCCCCCCAGACGGTGTGGCGCCCGTCGTTGCGACCGCCCAGGAACAGCGCGACGAACTGGTGCAGAATGACGACGAGCACGGCGAAGCAGGGACGTCCCGCGGCAAGGCTCTCGACGGCGCCGCCCAGCACCGCGGGAAACATCGCCCAGACGGCCGCGGTCGCAGCCTCGCGCGTCAAACAGACTCGGGACGACCAGCCCGGGCGGGCGACACCGTCAGCACGCCCGGCGAGCGGGAGAACGTCCTGTCGCGCCGCAGAAGCCGCTGCTCCCGCGGCCGGACGGGCCCTCGTCTTCATGGCGAAGCCCCTCGCCGCCGGCCCCGTCCCCGGCTGGTCGTCGATTCGAGTCGGAATTGTTTCGTCGCGTGAAACGGAGAACCTGGATCGACCCACGTCAACGACGTCAAACAAGAGCCGGGCACCCCCGGTTTCCCCCCGGAACTCGGGAGGCCCGACTCGTCCTTGTCGAACCGGCCCGAACAGCCGACTCGACGACGGCCAACGGCCGTCTCCAGAGAATCCTGCAAGGCCGATGCCGAACGACGGCGAGCGTCGGATTTCGCGGAATTCACCGGGTTTTCTTGTCGAATCACGCCCTGGCGCCAGTCCGTCGGTTCGCCTCTGTGGCAGCCAAAAGTGTCGTCAATTGTGGTACGGCGCCGTCAGGATGACGGCGGATGACGTTCGGCCCTTCTCGCATTCACTGAAAGTTCGCCCACCCGAAACTGGATCGACTCAACAGAGCCGGCTACGCTCGACAGGCGCCTGAATTGCCGCCCGGCCGCTCTGGTTCGGGCTGGCGACGTGCCACGCTGCCTTGGGAAACAACGCCATGCCGATTCACGTTCCTCCGATTTCGCGGCGATCGTTCCTGTCTCGAAGCGCGGCCGCCGCGATCGCGGTGACGTGCGGTCGATCGGTGTTCGCTGCCGAGACCGACGTCGATTCCGACTTCATCGCCCTGCTGTCGGATACGCATATTCCGAGCGACCCGGCGACGACCGCGCGCGGCGTCAACATGACCGACCATCTCGCCGGCACGGTCAAGACACTCGTCACACTCAAACGCAGGCCGGCGGCGGTGCTCATCAACGGCGACTGCGCCTATCTGAAAGGACTGCCGAAAGATTACGAGAACTTCGCAACGCTTGTCCGCCCATTGTCCGAAGCCGGCCTGCCGCTGCATCTGACGATGGGCAACCATGATGCCCGCGGACCGCTCTACGATGCGATCGCGGCGCTGCGTCCAGCGGCTCCGCCGGTCGAATCGAAGCATGTCAGCGTCGTGTCCACACCGCACGCCGACTGGATCCTGCTCGACTCGCTGATGGAAACCGACGTCGTCACCGGGGAACTGGGCGCGGCGCAGTTGAAGTGGTTGAAGTCGATGCTGTCTGCGGGCGGCGAGAAACCGGCGATCGTCATGGCTCACCACAACCCGCAGTTCGAGCCGCCCGCCGAAGGCAAGGTCTGGGGCGGCCTGAAAGACACCAACGTGCTGTTCGACCTGCTCGAATCGCAGCCGCGGGTCAAGGCGTTCGTCTACGGCCACTCGCACAACTGGTCGATCGACCGCCGGGGTCGGCTGCACCTGGTCAATCTGCCGCCGGTCGCCTACGTCTTTGCCGAAGGCAAACCGAACGGCTGGGTGGAAGCCCGCACCCGCAAAGGCGGCCTCGATCTGCGATTGAACACCCACGATGACCAGCACCCACAGAACGGCGAGACGGTGTCGCTCGCGTGGAGCTAGTGCATTCAAAAAACAACACTCCCCTCTCCTTGGGGAGAGAGGCTGGGGGTGAGGGGAGCCGTTTGAGGGCGTCTGCTGGAACACGGCGACTTCAAGATTCATGCTGCTTTGAGAACGAGCCGACGAAACCGCAGGGGATCCCCTCACCCCTGACCCCTCCCCCCTGACCCCTCTCCCCAAGGAGAGGGGAACCGACGACGTTTCCAAGATCTATCGCCGCACAGTTTTTCCGGACGAGCTAAGCAGGCATGCCGCTGCGACCGAGACTGTGGGTCATCGCTGTGGTGTCGTGGCTCGCCTCGACACAGGCGTTTTTCCTGACGGTGACGATCGTGGAAATCGTCGTCGCAGGGCATACGCCAAGCGAAGTAATTGGCCGTTGGATGACGTGGACGACGAGGACGTCGATGCCGGTCTGGATGCTCGTGTTCACGATTCCGCCCGCCCTCGTCGGCTTTTGCGCCGGCGCTGCCGCACGGAAGCCTGACCGCAGGCCCCTCGTTCCGATCCTGCTGAGCATCGCCGTCGCCGGGGTGATCCCCGCGTTGTTCCTGCTCGGCTACGCCCTTACGAGACGGTGAAGGGCTTCAGCCACCAGCTCCGACCGCAAACTTTCACAACAACTCCCTCCACGCTCCCGGCCCTTCCGCCGTCACCGTCACCGGTTTCCCCTTCGTCGGATGCCGGAACGTCAGCGAGGCGGCATGCAGGGCGATCGCTCCGTCGAGGCGTTCCGTCGAGCCGTATTTTCCGTCGCCGACGATCGGCCAGCCGCGGCTGGCGAGCTGCACGCGAATCTGGTGGCTGCGGCCGGTGACGGGGCGGACTTCCACAAGGCTGCGGCCCTTCGCCGTTCGCAACCGTTTCACGACCAGCGCCGCCTGTTGCGCCCCCGGCGTGCCTTCGCGGACGACCTGCGTCACGTTGCGGCCGGGGTCTTTCCAGAGCCAATCCTGCAGCACCGCCTCGCGCTCTGGCGGCGTGCCTTCGACGATCGCGTGGTACACCTTTTCGACGCTCCGCTCGCGAAACTGCTCGCTGAGCCGGGCCGCGGCTTTGCTTGTGCGGGCGAACAGCACGACGCCCGAGACCGGACGGTCGAGCCGATGCACGACGCCCAGAAACACCGCCCCCGGCTTGTCGTACTTCCGCTGGACGTACCCCTTGGCGAGTTCGAGCAGCGTTGTCTCGCCCGTCGAATCGCCCATCGTCAACAGCCGCGCCGGCTTGTCGACGGCGAGGCAGTGGTTGTCTTCGTAGAGGATCGTCAAGGGGGTGAAGCGAGACATCCGGCGGTCGCTGAGCGGGTCCATGATAAAACTGGGCAGGCCGTGTGACGAAGCCTGGTGCCTCGACAGCGGTTTTCGAGATACGGCACGATGTGCAGCCGCAACGGATCGCGCAGGCTGTGACCTCAGCGCACTCGGAGGGCTGACGCCCCCCGCTCGTCGCTGTCGTTCCTGTCTCCTGAACTCTTGCTGTTCTCCCGTCCTTCCGTCCTCCCGTTCTCCAAACGAAAATCCAAGGCGCCCTGGTGTGCAGGCCTGTGGAGCGGTCGCGAGACGTCGTTCATCACGAACGAGGTTCCTCGCTGTCGCGCCGTCCTGCGGGTCATGG
>JBAQZJ010000005.1:0-4493 GCA_049790855.1 Planctomycetaceae bacterium
CGACATTGAGCTTTCGCGACGTGGGCCAAACGGCTCCCCTCTCCCCCGGCCCCTCTCCCCAGGGAGTGGGGAGTTTTGTCAGGATGCTCTGAGTCCTGGAAAGCCCGACTCTTCACTGCGCGTCGGCCTCGTCGGCTGGGAGGGTCAGGAACAGGGTCAGGACCGCGCTGATCAGATACAGGACCGCGTAGATCCACATGACGCCGGCGACACCGACGACGGGTAGAAAGAGCGCGACGATCGCCGGGCCGACCCACACGCTCGCCCCCGCCCCCAGGTTCAACAGCGACATCGCCGCGCCTTTGTGCTCGGGTGCGAGCGAGGGCATCAATGCCGAAAGCGGCACGTATCCGGCCAGCGTGGCGCCGTAGGCGATCGCCGCCAGCACCGCGAGCGGATAGTTCGCCCCGAAGGTCGCGGGCGTGTAGTACAACAGCAGCGTGGTCGCCGCCGATCCCAGCCCGCCGCACAGGGCCACGGTTCGCCGCCAGCCGAGCCGGTCGCCGATGACTCCGAACAGCAGATTCCAGATGATGTTGCTCAGGAACATGAAGCTGAGCAGTTGCAGCCATTGAGGCTCGCTGAATCCGACCGTCTTGACGAAGTATGCGGGCAGGAACACGAAGAAGCCGAACTGCGGAGCCGTGTTGATCACCCGAACGACGCAACCGATCGCCGTTTTGGGAACACGCCAGGCGATGGACACGCTCGAGATGACCGTCGCGACCGGGTTCTCGCCGGGTGGGGCCAGCCGGTGCCGGCCGGTCGGTTCTCTCACGCCGATCAGCGCGATCGCGCCTCCCAGAAGGACCAGTCCGAGCGACACCCACAGAGTCTCGTAATGACCGATCTCGGGAATCGTGTAACGCGCCACGAGCGATCCGAGCGTCGGCAAACCACCGGTAAAGGCGAACCAGAACCAGCCGACGGCCGTCCCGAGCCGATAGCGCGGCGTGACCGCCGTGATCCACACGAGGAACCCGAAGGCGAACAGCGGATATCCGAAACCGCGCAGCGCGTAGGTGATCAGGATCGCCGAATAGTCGTCGCGCGAAACGCCGAGCAGCAGGAACGCGACGTGACACGTCGTCCAGATTCCCAGGCCGAGCATCATGATTCGCCGCGGCCCCCAGAGGTCGGACAAGGCTCCCGACAGCCACGCCGAGATCGCCGCCGTCACTCCGTACACCGTGAAGATCCACGCCACGTCCGGCTCGCCGAATCCCTTGCTCGCCAGATAGGGCGAGAGAAAGCCCGATTCGACGCCGTCGCCGATCATGAACAACAGCAGGCCGACGTATCCCCACGCCAGCGGCGGGTGGATGCCCAGGCGATCGATCAGCGGCCGGTCAACGTCGTCCCGCTCCGCGGCGAGTTGCATCATTCGACCTTATTGCTTGAGGAACGTGGTGACGTTTCTCGCATCGTGATCGGCACGTTGAAGCCGCGTGATCGGACGGCGATCGTCAATCGGATTGTGCGAGCGTTTTCGCGGCGACGTCGTCCCATGCTCCGCCCGGGGCGGCCAGTCGTTCCAGACAGTTCTCCAGCGTTCCGGTCCGTCGCGCAAGATCGAGAACCGTAAACCGGCGACGAATGAAACAGGCCTGGCGATAACTCGCGAGGAGCCGATCGCGACCGATCCCGATCTCCTCCGGTTCGGTCGGACACCCCGCGTCCCGAAGCTTCTGTTTCAAGACCGCGAACGGCACGAGTTGCCGAGCGAGTCGTTCCCGCAACTCAGGCCAGGCCCGCCGAAGTCGCGTCAACTGATCGCGCAGCTCCGATTCCGTTGCATGTTTGGCGGCCGTTTCCCGGATGGCGCATTCCGTCAACTCGGGAGTGTCGAACGCTCGTCGACTTTCGGCTTCCGCGGTTGTTCGATCACCCCATCGCCGGCAGCAATCGTCGACGTCGAGTTCACCGAAGGGGAGCGTAAGCAGTTCTTCATAGAGCGCGACCGACGCCAGAGTCCCGATTCCGACCTTGAACCCGTGCGACGGCGGACGGCCCCGGTGGGTGTGATGCTGCATGTCCCACAGATGGCTGAATTGATGCTCGGCACCGGACGCCGGCCGGCTCGTCCGGGTTCGCTGCATCGCGAATCCGCCCATCATCAGCCCGATCGTCAGTCGCCGGGTGCTCTCGCGGTCTCCCGCACGGACGCCCGAGGGATCATCGAGCCACGTTTGGAGTCGGGCCTGCACCGTGTTCCAGGCCGGTTCGTCGATCGGCTCGATTCCCAGGGCTTCTGCGACGAGCCAGTCGGCGCCCGCCGTGATCTTCGCCGCCAGGTCGGCGTAGCCTGAAGCATTCAGACCCTCCGGCGCCGCCGCGATGACGTCCAGATCGGCCAGCACGACGGCCGGCGCCGGACACTCGAACGTCTGCTTCAACCCGTCGCGGGTGATCGAGGCGCCGAAGGCCGTATAACCATCCATCGACGCGGCCGTCGCCACGGCGAGATACGGACGGCCGAGCCGGTGCGCGACGAGCTTGACGAGATCGTTGATGGTGCCGGAACCGACGGCGACCGGAACGAACTCACCGCGGTCGGACACTCCCTCCAGCAATTGATCGACGTACGCGTATTCGGCGTACAGGTCGGGGTCGGAATACACGAACGGCTCGCGGCAGACGATTCCCTGCCGTCGCAATGACTCGACGACGTCGCGACCGGCGGCGGCAAAGGTGCTCTCGTCGGCGACGATCAACGCGGGGACGCGGCCGAATTCCTGCGCGAACAACTCACCGGCGGCGTGGCGAATCCCGGCTCCGACATGCAGCGCGCGGGTTTCCCGTGCCTCCGCCAGCGCTTGACGGATCTGCGCCGCATCGGCTTCGGGAGTATCGGTCATGGGCAATTCCAGGTCTCCGTTGGCTTAGGAACGCATTTCTCTGAAGCGACACGGAACGACGAGGACCAAAGACGTTCGCCTTCCCGTCTGGCCGTTGTCAATCCTGTCTGCGTTCGTAGTAGTCGCGGATCGCCTCACGCGTCACCTGCGGATGGTCGGTCGCAAAGCTCGCCACCCCGAGGTCCAACAGTTGCCGATACAGCTTCGGATCGGCGCTTCCCCACGGCAGCGTCTGGAACAGAATTCCGTGCGTTCGAAGCTCGTCCCCGGTCGTGCGCAGAAACTCCGGCGAAGGATCGAACCCGCCTCCTGCGTCAGACGGCCGTGGCCGAACATGGATCTGCAGTTGGGTGACGTCGGCGAACTCCGTTTGACGCAGGTCGGCCAGCCGCTCGGAGAGCGCCTCTTCGGTGCCGCCCATCCAGAGCAGGGTTCCCGACTCCGGAACAAGCCGCTTCCACTGTCGATGCAGTTCGTATTTCGTGCTGGCCAGAATCATCTGCTTCCCGACACGAGCCGCGTCCACCTCAGCGGCGAGCTGTTCGAGGTCGACCTCTTTGATGTCGAGATAGATCCGCCGTTCGGGTCGATCGGTCATCGCGCGAAACACGTCGGCCATTCGCGGTACGCGGCGTCCGGCAAACTCTTCGCCCTTCCACGACCCCACGTCGAGCCGGCTCAACTCGCTCCAGTTCAGGTCTTCGACGCCTTTCCCTTCGAGCTCCGGTCCGGCGTTCTTGACCAGTCTTCGGAAATCGGCGTCGTGGTACGCGACGATCACTCCGTCGCGCGTCGCACGCACGTCGGCCTCGGGAACGGTGTTCAATTTCCAGGCGAGCTGGAACGCCTCGATGGTGTTCTCGGCCTCCAGTTCACCCGCGCCGCGATGGCCTTGGATAACGAACTCGTCCAACGGAATATGGTCGCGGACGTTCCAGGGCGCATCTTTGCCCGAGTTCTCATCGCCGCCTGGCATGCCGCCTGTCAGACCGGTCGATGTGACGAGCACGCAGGCGAACAACGTCCAGCCGTATGTCGCTCGCCGCAGTGATTTAATCGTGATGTGCCGGAGAGATTTCATGTTCGGCATTCCCGCGTCCGGCCCGATTCGGCCTTCATTTCCACCAGTTCCACGTCAGCGTCGAGGACTCCCCGACAAACCGGCCCGCCGCGGCAAGGGCTACCTATGACGATTCTCACCCGGTTTTTCCATGCCGCACCGATTGCTGTTCCGAGCGATCCGTCCCGCCGAACGATCGACACGCGCTGCGAATCGTCGATTCGGAGAACGTCCGCGGCCGGTGACTGCGCCCTTGCCTGCCGTGCATCTGCCGCCAACGATTCGACGTGTCGGTGAAAAACTCGCCGCAATCCAGATGGTTCGAGGAGCCGAGACACGCGATGGTCGAACATCTTCTCGCGAAGGATTCAGCGGATCAGTCGGGAGTGACGCACGGCTGTCCGGCGGACGCCGCGCACGATCGGGAAGTGCCCGAGATCGACCTGCTGAGTCCCTTGTCGATCCGCGGCGTCACCTTCCGCAACCGGGTCGCGATGTCGCCGATGTGCCAGTATTCCGCGTCCGACGGCTATGCTGATGATTGGCATCTCGTTCATCTCGGCAGCCGTGCCGCC
>JBAQZJ010000006.1:0-3303 GCA_049790855.1 Planctomycetaceae bacterium
CCCCTAACCCCTCTCCCCAGGGAGAGGGGGACCGACGGAGAGCGGCTGTCTGGCGCGCGATATAAGTGACATTTACCGCAAGCGGTCAGCGTTGCATGCCCACGTAGAAGCTGAAGATCTGCGTTTCGTCGCCGTCGGCCTTGGCGATGGGGAAGGCGAAGTCGAACGCCAGCGGAGCCGGGCCGAACGCCGGAATCGTGATCCGCAGGCCGGTGCCGACGCTCGCCCGGAAATCGTCGATCTGCACGTCTTCTTCGACCGTGCCGAAATCGCTGAACACGACGCCGTGCAGCGCGTCGTTCGCCAGCAGCGGAAACATGTACTGCACCGAGCCGGCGACCAGGAACTGACCGCCGATGTTCACGCCGAACTGTCGCGGACCGACGCCGCGGAACTCGAAGCCGCGCAGGCTCTGGAAGCCGCCAGCGTAGTATCGCTCGAAGATCGGCGTGTCGTCGCCGGTCCAGCCCGCCTGTCCGCCGACCGAAAGGATGTGCTTGCCCGTGCCGTCGGGCCGGCTGAAGACGGTGAAATACTGCGTCGCTTCAAGATCGACGCGCGGATAGACGAAGTCTTCGATGCCCTGCGTGTAGGTCAGCTCGGCGAACTGGCCTTCGGACGGAACCAGCGGCGAATCGCGGGTGTCCCAGGTCAGGGCGCCGCCGGCCGTCAGCAGCATGTTGTCGCCGACGACGTCGGCGAGCAGCGGCGGGGTCGGCACGTCGGGGTTCGAGATGTCGACGTTCTCGGCTCGCAGGATGCCGCCGATCGACAGGTTCTGCGTGAGCTGCCGCCCGATGTTGACGCGGCCGCCGGCCCGTTCTTCGTCCCAGTCCGGGTAGAACCGCTGGAAGTAGAAGCCCGACAATCCGAGGCTGTAATCGCTGTCGAGGAAGTAAGGATCGGTCCAGCTTACCAGGTAGCGGCTGACGACGTTGCCGGGCACCGCTTCGATGCGGAACTTTTGCCCCGCCCCGCGCCAGGCCGTGCCGTTGACGATGTCGGCGGGGCTGCGCGGGAACCGCAGAATGTCGAAGTTGTCTTCGGTAAGGACGATGTTGCCCACGACGCCCGAGTTGCTGTTGACGCCGGCCCCGACCATGAACCGGCCCGTGCGGGCCTCGGTCGCGTTGATGCCCAGGTCGATAAAGCCCGGCTGCTGGCCGGCGCCGTAATCGGCGAACGGGTCGCCCTGCGGACTCGACGGAACCCACGGCGGCGAGTAATCACCCACCTGCCCCGCAAGCGGTTGAATCACCGGCGGCTGCGCGTAAGGGTTCACCACTCCTTGAGCCGTGCGGACCGGCCCCGGTGCGGCGACGAAGTCGTTCGAGAATTGCGGCGGCTCTTCGTACGCAACCTGTCGGGCAAACGCCGGTGGTGGGTTATACGTCGTTTGCGACGTCGGGGGCGAAACTCCGGTCGGGGTCGTGCCGGCGATCTGCGTGACGCTCGAACCGGCCGGCATCGGGCGTCGCGGGCGATTCACGGCCGGAGCATAAGCCCCCGACTGCCCGGCCGGAGCCGTCGCGGGGGCAACTCCCGCCGGCACCGGGGCGACTTCGACTTGCAACGCGAACGGGTTATCGGACGTATCGACCGACGCAGCCCGACTGCCGCCGGCCGCGGCACCGCTGGCCCTGTACCCGCTCGTCTGCGGCACGTAGAACGGCGAAACGTCGTCGTCGCTTTGACCGCGAATCAGCGGATCGGCGGCGCCCTCTTCTTCGTCGAAGCCGACCCGTTTGATGTCGATCTCGACGCCTTCGCCGAGGCCGCGCTCGAAGATGGCCGAACCTTCGATGCGGGCCTTCGTCTGACGGATCTTCTTGGGGTCGGCGAGGTCGCCGGGGTGAATCCGGCTCATGTTCAGCGGCAGCGTGACCCGCGTGTGCGGGTGCTCGCCGCGAATGTTGACGTTGATGTTCCGCACGTAGTACGGCCGGTCTTCGTCGATTTTGTAGACGAGCACCGTCTCGCCGGGCTTCTCGGAATAGCGATAGGGGTCGGGCGTCACCGAGGCGAACAGCCGGCCGAGGCTGCCGTACAGATCCTGTATTTTCGCAAGATCCTTGTTGAGATGCGCCTCGTTGAAGTAGTCGCCCGGGTTGAGCTGCCGGTCCGCCGCCAGCTCCTCGACCGAATAGACCTGGTTGCCTTCGTAGCGGATGCCGGTGACGAGATAGCGGGTGCCTTCGTCGATCTTGTACTCGATGCGAACCCGTGACTTGTCGTCGTTGAAATGGATCTCGTGGTCGATCCGCACGTCGAAGAAGCCGAGGCCGATGTAGTACTGCTTGAGCGCAGCGACGTCGTTCTGAACGGTGTCAGGCTTCCAGATGCCGCCGACCGGCAGCGGCCACCACATCGTCTCGGTCTGCAGCTTCGTCTTGAGGTAGCCGTCGGAGGCGTACCACTTTTCGTTGCCGTTGAACCAGACCTTGTCGACGCGAACCTTCTCGCCTTCGACGATGTCGAAGATCACTTCGCGGTCTTCGCGGTCGCCGCCCTTGGTCAGCGTGACTTTGGCGAAGGCGTAGCCTTTGTCGTGATAGTCGGCTTCGATCCGGCGGGCGCACTCGATGTTCGTGTTCGGGTCGAACGGGCTGCCCGGCTTCAGGTTCGTGATCGCCGTGAGGTTCTTGTCCTTGATCTTTTCGTTGCCACGATAGTCGACAAGCTTGACGATCGGCCGCTCGATGACGCTGAAGACGAGCACGTTGCCGGCTTCGGTGTAGGTGACCCGCGGTTCGACCGACAGGAACCAGCGCGTCCGCAGCAGCGACTGCACGTCTTCGGAAATCTGCCGGTCGGAAACCGCCCGCCCCGGCCGCGCCTTGATGTGCTGCGAAATCGCCGTCGTGGGAATCGTGCGATTGCCCTCGACCTGGACGTCGGCGAGCGGCTGTTCCAGCGGCGTCGCCGGCGCGGTTGCGCCGGGCACGAGTTCGGGGGGAACGACGTCCTGAGCGGTCACCGTCGCGATCGACAGCGCGCAAACCAGCAACGCCGCCGCAGGCGGCACAGTCCGTCGGGCGCGGCCGCGTAGCGGGCCGTCAAACGGGCCGGTGTCGTCCATGACACCTCTCGTCGCTGGTGTTCAGGGGGGGAGAGAAGCGGGGCCGTCCCCCGATCGAATGCCGATCGAAAAGACGGTGGTCGGTCAGCCGGAAGAACCCGTCGAACGACAGGGCGGGAACGAGTAACACATCCCGTTGTGCCCGGCAAGACGAACGCTTCGCGCGCTGGAAATCAGGCCGAACAACGAGTTGAGCCGCGACCGTGAGGGAGCGCGGTTTGAAT
>JBAQZJ010000007.1:0-9069 GCA_049790855.1 Planctomycetaceae bacterium
TTACAAGCCCGCCCCTTGCAAGGGGCGGGCTTTGCGATGGTCGTCGTCGTCGAGGGCCGTCGCGGCGACGGTGCCGATCTTGCCGGCGAGGGGATTGATCGTGCCCTTGCCGTCGGGGTGCAGTCGGGTGCTCAGAAAGATGACATAGAGATCAAGTTCGGGATCGATCCACAGCGTCGTGCCGGTGAATCCGCCGTGACCGAAGGCACAGTCCGAAAAATTCTCGCCGCGGTTCGACGAATAGCCGGTTCGAACGTCCCAGCCGTAGGCGCGTTTGCCTCGCGGGACGTCGCGGGGCTGCGTCATCAGCGAGGCGGTCTCGTGATCGAGGAACGTGTCTCGGGGGGCTGACGCCCCCCGCTCGCCTTCGCGAAGCATGTACAGCATTGCGGTGGCGTAGGTCGCGAGGTCGGTCGCGGTCGAGAACAGCCCGGCATGACCCGCGACGCCGCCGAGTTTCGCCGAACGCGGATCATGCACGCTTCCTTTAAGCCAATCGTCGTCCTGTTTCTCGGTGGGCGCAGCCCGCGCCTTCAGCTCGTCACTTGGCAGATAGCCGGTCTCCGTCATGCCGAGCGGGCGGAACGTCACTTTTTCCACATACTCGTTCAGCGGCATTCCGCTCAATCGTTCGACGAGCTTGCCGAGGACGAGGTAGTTCACGTCGCTGTACTTGAACTTCGTGCCCGGCTCGTCGGTCGGCGACAACGCGAAGATGCGCTCCCAGGCGGTCTCGGGACCGTCCTCGTAGTCTTTGAGGGAGTTGTCGGGGATCAAGCCCGAGGAGTGGAGCAGCAACTGGGCGACCGTGACGCCCTCTTTGCCGTTCGTGCCGAACTCGGGAATGTGCTTTGAGACGAGATCGTCGGGCGACAGTTTTCCGTCCTCGACCAGTCGCATGACGGCGGTCGCTGTGGCGACGGGCTTGGTGATCGACGCCATATCGAAGACGGTGTCGGTCGTCATCGGTTCGGGCGCCGGCTCGACCTGACGCTGTCCGTAGGCCTTCAGAAAGGCGATGCCGTCCGACCGGCCGATGCAGACGACCGCGCCCGGCATCTCGCCGTCGGCGATGCCCTTCTCGACCAGCCCGTCGATCGCCGCGAACCAGACAGGGTCGAAGCCGAGCTTCTCAGGATCGACCTGCGGCGGCGCTGCGAATGTCGCTGCACAAATCAGGACGCTTGCGAATGCAATCAGGCGAGCGGGGGGCGTCAGCCCCCCGGTGCGTCCAATCAACCTTGTCGCATCGATGCGAAGACTCATGGGATCGGCTCGTCAAAGGTCCAAGGGAGTACGCGAAGGAACGATTGGACGCACCGGCAGGCTGACGCCTGCCGCTCGCCAGGCTTACGCCTGCGGCTCGCCGGGCTTACGCCTGCGGCTCGCCGGGACGACGGTTCGGCAACATGAAGCTCGCCGCGTAACCCACGGCGAACGTCGCTGTGGCTCCGACGAAGGCGTACCACGGCCAGGCAAGGTCGAAATCGGTGCGCATACCGACGATTCGCACGGCGACGGTCGCCGCCGCGCCCGCCAGAAACCCGACGAGCGCCGCCGGCTGCGAGACGCGCGTCGTGAACACGCCGAGGCCGAACACGCCGAGGATGATGCCGGTCGTGAACGACGCGATCGCGAGCACCGTTTCGACGACGTTCCCGCCCTTGGCCGCGACGGCGGCGATCACGCTGTCCGCCGCCAGCGCCACGCCGACCTGGGCGACGCCGAACAGCACCGTCAGCACTCGGCCGAGCGTCAGCAGGCGTCCCGGCGAGCGATCTTTGAGAAGCGGAACGATCAGGTCGTTCGAGGCCGAAGCCGCCGACGAGTTCAGCGAGCTGGACAGCGTCGACATCGCCGCGGCGAACACGGCCGCGAGCATCAGGCCGCACAATCCGACGGGCATGTCTTCGACGATGAAAGTCGCGAACGCCTCGTCGTTGCTGGCGATCGGCATTTCCGGCGGGGAGACGTGGAAGTACGCGGCGAGCGCGAGCCCGATCAGCAGGAACAGGGCGAACTGCAGCAGGACGACGATGCCGCTCAGCACGAGCGCCCGGCCGGCGTCGCGCTGATTCCGCGCCGAGAGCAGCCGCTGGACGGTGAGCTGGTCGGTGCCGTGCGTCCCGAGCGTCAGGAACGCCCCGCCGATCAGTCCGGCCCAGAAGGTGTAGGCGTCTTCGAGCGTCGTCGAGAAATCGAAGACCTGCCATCGCTCCGTCTCGCGACCGAATGCGATCAGTCCGTCCCATCCGCCCGGCAGTCGATCGAGAATGACCGCCAACGCGACGAAACCGCCCGCGAGGTAGACGACGAGCTGCACGCAGTCGTTCCAGACGACGCTCCGCATTCCGCCGAAGACGGTGTAGACGATCGTCACGACGCCCATGACGGCGATTGCCGCAGGCAACGGCATCTCGGCGAACTTCGACAGGACGAGCGCCGCCAGAAACAGCCGCAGCCCGTCGCCGGTCGTCCGCGTCAGCAAAAACAGGAGGCTGGCGGTCGTTTTCGTCGCGCCGCCGAAACGGCGATTGAGCACTTCGTACGAGGTGAACAGTTCGCCGCGGAAGTATTGCGGCAGCAGGATCATTGCCACAAGCACCCGGCCGACGACGTACCCCATCGCCAGCTGCAATCCGCGGAAATCACCGTCTTTGGCGTAGGCCCAGCCGGGAATCGACAGCACGGTCGCGGTGCTGGTTTCGGTGGCGACGATGCTGCCCAGCACCGCCCACCACGGCAGGTTCCGGTCGCCGAGCAGATAGTCGGACAGATCCTTCTGCCCCCGCCCGACCCAGAAACCGATCGCAACCGTGATCAGCAGATAGATGCCCACGACGGCGACGTCCGCCGTCGCGATCGCGGCCGGCGGGAAAATGAGAACTCGTGAGAAATCGCCGATCGCTGCTGCGTCGAGAGAGTATGTCATGGCGTCGGATCGTATCATGCAAGTCGACGACTTTCCCGTTGAACCGTGACTGCGACGCCGCGGCCAACTGTGGCGAGGCGCTCCCGATCGTCGCGAAGAAACCCATGCCATTCGTAAGCGAATATGCTTGAACATCTCACGACCGAAGCTCGCAATCCCGCGAGCGCGTCAATCGACCAGTTGAGCGCGTTCGAGATCGCGCAACTGATGAATTCCGAGGACGCCGGCGTCTCTGCTGCGATCGGGGCGGAATCCGAGCGGATTGCCGCCGCCATTCGACTGATCGCCGATCGCTTGCGAGACGGCGGGCGTCTGGTCTATCTCGGGGCGGGCACGTCGGGTCGGTTGGGTGTCCTCGACGCCGCCGAATGTCCGCCGACGTTCAGTACTCCGCCCGAACTCGTCGTCGGATTGATCGCCGGCGGTCCGCGTGCGCTGACGCGTGCCGTGGAAGGGGCGGAAGATCATCCCGCGGGAGCCGAGGTCGATCTCGCCGCCGTCAACCTCTCCGACAAGGATGCCGTTGTCGGCATCGCTACGAGCGGTCGCACGCCGTACGTGCTCGGCGGCTTGAAGTACGCTCGCAGTGTCGGGGCGCTAGCCGTCGGGCTTTCCTGCAATCGAGACAGCGACCTTTCTGCCGTCGCCGACGTGACGATCTGTCCGGTCGTCGGACCGGAGGTGATCAGTGGATCGACGCGACTCAAAGCCGGCACCGCGACGAAACTCGTGCTCAACACGCTGAGCACCGGTGCGATGGTGCTGCTCGGCAAGACGTATGGCAACCTGATGGTCGACTTGCGAGCGACGAATTCGAAGCTGCTCGACCGAAGCCGTCGCATCGTCGCCCAGCTGACCGATCTGTCGCCCGCCGACGCCGAAACGTTGCTGGGCCGCTGCGGCGGCGAAGTGAAGACCGCCGTCGTCGCGCACTTCCGCAACGTCGCACCCGACGAAGCCCGCCGCCTGCTGGAAGACGCGGACGGACACCTGCGACGGGCGTTGGAGGATGGCTCGTTGAATCTCAATGCCCAGGGATCGCGCTCTCTGAGCGGCGTGACTCCGCCGGACGAGCCGAACGGTGTCGATCTCGTGCTGGGCGTCGACGGCGGCGGCTCGAAGACCGTTGCCTGGCTCGCGCGACGCAACGGCGAACTGCAAGTGCTCGGGAGCGGCGTTTCAGGCCCGTCGAACCCTCGATCCGGCGGGATCGAGGCGGCCGCTGCCAATCTCGAAGCCGCCATTTGTGCCGCGTGGGCCGATGCGAAGCTGGAGCCGCGTCCGGTCGCGGCCGTCTGTCTCGCGCTGGCCGGTACGGGCCGGCTTGTCGAACGTACGCTGATCACCGACTGGGCCTCCGCGCGAAATCTCGCCGCAAAAGTGGAAGTCGTTCCCGATGCCGAGCCGGTCCTCGCCACAGGGACGCCCGAGGGCTGGGGCGTCGCAGTCATCGCGGGAACCGGATCCCTTGCCGTCGCTCGCGGACCAGATGGTCAGTCGTCGCGCTCCGGCGGCTGGGGGGAACTCTTCGGCGACGAGGGCAGCGGGTATGCCGTGACCATCGCCGCTCTCCGTGCCGCCGCCAAAGCCGCCGACGGCCGCGGGCCCGAGACGCTTTTGCTGTCCCGCCTGATGGCACGGCTCAAGGCGGTTTCACCCGCGGAGCTTGTGACGGCAGTGCATCTGGCGGGCCATGATCGACGATATCTGGCCTCGCTCGCGATTGAAGTCATCAAGGCGGCGGAGATCGACGGCGACGCGGTCGCAAGAACGCTTCTCGATACCGCGGCCGCGGACCTTACCGAGATGGTACGCTCCGCCGCCGAGAAGGCGGGACTGTCCGGAAGACCGTTCCCGCTCGCGGTCACCGGCGGGTTGGCGCTGAACGCGCCGACCGTGCGTGAAAAACTGGTCGAGAAACTGCGTGCGGCAGGACTGACTCCGGATCCGGTCAGCACGGTCACCGATCCCGTGCGCGGTGCGGTGTTGCGGGCGCGGTCGCTCGCGTCAGGACCGACAAACGGCGATTGACCTCGTCCAGACAGTGGCCATAATATTCGCTGAAGCGAATATTATGGCCACTCCGAACAGCATTCCTGCCGAGACGCTCTTCCGCGCATTGTCGGATCGGACGCGGTTGCGGATCCTTTGTCTGTTGCGTCGGGGCGAGTTGTGCGTCTGCGATCTCGTGACTGCGCTCGACATTCCGCAGCCGACGGCATCGAGGCATCTGGCGTCTCTCAAACGTGCGGGTATTGTGGCGGTTCGTAAGGATGGGCACTGGAGCCACTACCGGCTTGCTCCGGCGGCCACGCCGATCGAGGTGCTGGTGCTGGGGTGTCTCGAAGCTGTCGCGGCCGAGTTGCCCGAGGCCGTTCATGACACGGATCGACTGGGCAGAATCCGGCCAAGTTGCTGCCCGTGAGGCGTCCACTACAATATCCGCGTAAACGAATATTGAAGTTTCAACTGCCATGAAGCGAGTCCTCATTCTCTGCACTGGAAACAGCTGCCGCAGCCAGATGGCGGAGTTTCTGTGGAACCGGCTCGCCAGCGGCGATTGGCAGGCTGTTTCCGCAGGGTCGAATCCGGCCGGATACGTGCATCCATTCGCGATCGCAGCGATGACCGAACTCGATCTCGATCTCTCATGCGCCGAGAGCAAACACCTCGAGCGTTTCGTGGACGATCCGTTCGAGCTGGTCGTCACCGTCTGTGACAACGCGAAGGAGTCGTGTCCGGTCTTCCTCGGCGCGACGCGAACATTGCACTGGCCGTTCGACGATCCCGCACATGCGACAGGCAGCGATAAAGAGCGGTTGAACGAGTTCCGCCGCGTCCGCGACGAAATCCGCGAACGCATCGCCCGGTTTCTGAACTCGGGCGTCTGAAATTTCCGGTTTTCCTCAGTCCACGGAGTCGATCATGTCCACTCGGGTCATCGATGCGGTGAAAGCGAACTACGGTGCCGTCGCACGCGGAACACTGTCAGGCGAGCATGACGGCGTTCGCGCGATCGCCGAAGCCTTCGGTTACTCGCCCGACGAACTCGCGGCGATTCCCGCGGAAGCCAATATGGGGCTCTCCTGCGGGAATCCGACGGCGACCGCCAATCTGCGGCCGGGCGAGGTCGTCGTCGATCTCGGATGCGGCGGCGGGATGGACGTCTTTCTTGCCGCGACGAAGGTCGGCCCGACCGGCAGGTCGATTGGCATCGACATGACCGAAGACATGATCGACCGCGCCCGCAAGAACGCCGAACGTGGGCCGGGGGGGGCTCCTGTCTCGAACGTCGAGTTTCATCTGGCGATGATCGATGATCTTCCGTTAGACGAGGCGAGTGTCGACTGCGTGATCAGCAATTGCGTGATCAATCTCGCACCCGACAAAGCCGCGGTCTTTCGCGAGGTCGCGCGGGTGCTCAGGCCGGGCGGACGGCTTGCCGTCAGCGACATCGCCCTCAAGAAATCGTTGCCGGCGGAAATCGAGGCGGACATCGCGGCCCTGGTCGGCTGCATCGGCGGAGCATTGCCGATCGATGACTATCGGCGCATGCTGCTCGACGCCGGGTTCGACGCCGTCAGTGTGATCGACGCCGGCGCCGACCTCAATGCTTATACGAATGTCGTGGGACAAAGCGGCTGCTGCACGCCCGAGATGAACGAGCCGTCGAATGACTTGCTGCCGGTCGTCGAATTGGGAAGTTGCAGCTCCGGCGCTTCGGCAGCAGATAGGGCCGATGCGACCGTTCACGCTCAGCTCGCCGATCTCCTCTCCCGATATGACATCAACGAGTATGCCGCGAGCGTCAAGGTGTTCGCCGTGAAACCGGCGGGGTGATCGCCACCGACCGCCGACGGAGGGCCGCCCGATGTTCTGGACGTTCTGGGGGCCGACGATCTTCTTCACCACGCTGGCCGTGTTTGCCGTCCTGTTCGGCGTTCTGGCAGTGCGGCTGCGAGAAACGGTGGCGGCCACGGCGTCCGAGGCGGTCGCTCGTGGAACCTGGGCGCTGGCGGCAACGGCCTGGTTCGGCTGGACGATTCCGCAGGCAGAAGCTCAGTTCCGGTTCGCGATGAACCACCGGTATTACACGAGCGGCGTCTGGGATCCGACCGAACTGATCTTTCGGACGTTCGTCACTCCGACCCCCGCCGCCGACGCCTTCGATTGGTATCTCGGGCTGTGTGGATCACTGCTGGCGGCGACGGTGATCGACGTCTCGATCTTCTACCGGCTGCATCGCAACGAGATGACGCGACTGGTCGCACGGTTCTTGTCGGGAATCGTCACGGTCTTGATCGTGCTGCCGGTGTGGCTGATGAACATGATCGTCGCGATGCCCCTTGCCGGTGTGTGGCGATCGCTGCCGTAGTGGTCCGACCGTCCTCAAAGGGTGAGTCGATCGCAGCGCCGAGCAGAACCACGGATTTCGCGGATCACACGGATTGACGCGGATGGAATCAGCGCGGCAGGCGAGAATCAAAGACGTTGAACGACGACGCGCCAACGCCTGGTTCCTGATCCGCGACATCCGTGGCTCCTTTCTGCCGTAAGTGTCGGCCACATCTTGAGGATTGTCGCTCTACTAAGCTGCGGCCCCCGCCGAGACGTCAAGCCGAGCGATTTTACGGGAAACGCAAGTTTCTCCAAATATCCCGATTTCTCCATTTTATCATTGCCATCGGGGCAAGGCTGGTGTTCAACTGCTTCATGGCGGTCCGAGATCGTTCTCGGGCCGGGTGATGAGTCCGCTCTTGAGAAAGGGCCACCCATGAAGCGGTTGTTGGCTGTTGCGTTGTTCGCTGCCCTGATCCTGCCCGCTGCCGCACAGCAGCGGTCGAGCACGGACAAGGCGAATGCGGAAGGAACCACGACGACCGACGATGCGTCGAAGCCCTACCTGCTCGACGTTTCTGAGGCGCGGGCCAAACGGGGACGGGTGCCCAACGGCTATGGCAAGCTGGGGCTGACGAGGGACCAGAAGGAACGAATTTACGGCATCCAGGCGGCATACGCCGAGCGAGTCAAGGAACTGACGGCCGAGCTTGAACAGCTCAAAGACGAGCAGGGACTGCAAATCAAGGACGTGCTGTCCGACGTCCAGAAGACCCAGATCGAACGCTACGAAGCCCAGATGGCCGCCCGACGCAGCGGCGGTCAGTGACTCGTCGTAATGCGACACACGAAAGCCCGTCGGCCCCAACCGGCGGGCTTTTCCTTGCGCTTTCTGCGCTGGTGCCCGGCGACCCGCCGGAATTTTGTTTTTTCGGCGGTCCGATTCGTCGGGTAGGCTGCTCTTTAGAAGCGTCGGCGATGTTTTCATGACAGACCGGCGAGGAGAGAGCTTCGATGCCGACGATCGAACTTCACGAAGGCCTGTGCGACGCCGACCTGTTGAATCGCTTCGCCGCCGTTCGCGATGAAACGGCGTTCGCCGAACTCGTCCGCCGGCACGGGCGACTGGTGTGGGGTGTTTGCCGCCGCAGGCTCGACAGTCGCGAAGATGCTGAAGACGCCTTCCAGGCGACGTTCCTGATTCTGGCGGTGAAGGCCGGCACGATCCGGCAGCCTGCGGCTCTCGCCGGCTGGCTGCATCGCACTGCGACGCGGACATCGCTTCGAATCGCCTCGTCGTCATCGCGAGAGATCGCCGACGAGGCCGCTTCCGGCGGTCTCGACGCTTTCAGCGAGCTTGCCCGGAGGGAGTCGATCGCGGCCGTCGACGAGGAACTCGTCCGCCTGCCGCATCGTTACCGCGACGCCATCGTTTTGTTCCACCTTGACGGACTCGACCGACGGCAGGTCGCCGAGCGTCTCGGCGTCAGTGACGTCGCGGTCAAATCGCTGCTGGCCCGCGGGCGTTCGCTGCTGCGATCACGTTTGGCCCGACGGGGCGTCGCATTGCCGCTGCTGCTGCCGTTGGCGATCGAGCCGGTTCCGGCCGAGGCCGCGTCGTCGGCCACCCGCACTGCGGTTTCGATGGCCCGTTCGGGCCTGTCTCCCTTCGACCTGCTCTCCGTCACCGTGAAAGGGCTGCCACCGATGTTGACCTGGTTCACGAACAAAACCGCCGCGGCCGTGCTCATCGGTGCCGCCTGCCTGTCGCTGTTTCTCGTCGTTCGCTCGGTGAACGC
>JBAQZJ010000008.1:0-7154 GCA_049790855.1 Planctomycetaceae bacterium
GCCGCAGCCGGTGGGCTTCCGCGACTTCCTATTTCCTATTTCCCACTCACGACTGATTGGCCCGTGCTCAGCCGTGTCGCCGATTGCGTGTTCTGGATGAGCCGCTACCTGGAGCGGGCCGAGAACACGGCGCGATTCATCGACGTGAATCAGAGCCTGACGCTCGAGGCGGCCGCGGGCGGCGGTCCGCAGTGGCTGCCGCTGGTCGACACGGCCGGCGACCGCGAACTGTTTGAAGAATCGCACCCCACGCCCGACCGCGACGCCGTCGTGCGGTTTCTCGCCTTCGAGCCGCTGAACCCCAACTCGATCTATTCCTGCCTTGCGACGGCCCGCGAGAATGCGCGAACCGTGCGAGAGAACATCACGACCGAGATGTGGGAAGAGATCAACACGCTGTACCACCTCGCCAAGCATGCGGCGAAAGATCCGCACGTCGTTCGCAGCCCGTACCTGTTCCTGAATCGAATCAAGCTCGCCAGCCTGACGCTCATCGGCATCATCGATGCGACGATGTCGCACGGCGAGCCGTGGCACTTCGTGAGACTCGGGCGGCTGCTGGAACGGGCCGACAAGACGACCCGCATTCTCGACGTGAAGTATTACGTGCTGCTGCCGCAGGCGGCGGCGGTCGGCAGCCAGCTCGACGTCGTGCAGTGGTCGGCGCTGCTTAAAAGTGCGAGCGCCCTGGAGATGTACCGCCGCAGTCACGGCCGGATCGACCCTTCGAAGGTCGCCGACTTCCTGCTGCTCGACCGGCACTTTCCGCGAAGCGTCCGGTTCTCGCTGACCGGCGCCGAATCGTCGCTGCATGCGATCACCGGCACGCCGGTCGGCACCTTTTCGAACCGAGCCGAGCAACTTCTCGGCCGGCTGCGTTCGGAACTCGATTACACCCACGTCGACGACGTGATCTCCGCCGGCATGCATGAGTTCATCGACGAGCTTCAGGCGAAGCTCAACGACGCCGGCGACGCAATCCACACGACGTTCTTCGCCGTCGAACGCTCCGTCGACTCTGCGGCGTAGGGCGTCGCCCCTTCTGAATCGCCGTTTCCGGCCGTCGCTGCCTGCGTTGCCCCGTCCCGCCATCCCCGTCGACACGACATTTGTCTGGACAACCATCGTCCCGCTGGGTATTGTGGCCGGCATGCCGCTCGCAAGCCCACATCGCCGGAACGCCGCGACCCGGTTCGATTCGCCCGAACAGGAGGTCTTTCTGAACCTTTGGCGGACGTACGATCGGCTGCGGGCCTACGAGGACGAACTGTTTCGCGAGTTCGACCTGACGCCGCAACAATACAACGTGCTACGCCTGCTGGGCACGGCCCGCCCGAACGCGGTCCCGACGTTGATTCTCGCCGATCGGCTCGTTTCACGCGCCCCCGACATCACCCGTATGCTCGACAAGCTCGAACAGGTCGGTTTCGTAGCTCGTGAGCGTCCTCCGGAGAACCGGCGGCAAGTGCTCATTTCGATCACCGACGCCGGTTCCGACCTGCTCGATAAGATCGCCGGGCCGCTGCGCGACTGCCACGCGAAGCAACTCGGCCATCTCGCAAAAGCCGATCTAAAGCGGCTGGCGACGCTGCTGAGAGTCGCTCGTGAACCGCATGAGCCATCCGGAAGCACGTGGCTGTAGGGCCGCCTGTTCCGGCCCAATGCGGGGTCGTTCCCGCATCCGAGTCTCGAATACGAACTCCAAGTCGAACATCCCGATCGAACTCGGCCGGCACAGCCGGCCCTCCAGGAGAAGCGATGGCTGCCAGCTCGAATGGGTCTCCGGCGAACGTCACCGAAACCGACGTCGTCGTCATTGGCGGCGGACCGGCCGGCGCCACGTCGAGCACCCTGATCGCCGACAAAGGCTACAAGGTCACGCTGTTCGAACGCGATCAGTTTCCGCGATACCACATCGGCGAGTCGCTGATTCCCGAGACGTTCTGGGTGCTCGAGCGGCTGGGAATGCTGCCGAAGCTCCGCGGCAGCCACTTCGTCAAAAAGTACAGCGTGCAGTTCGTCAACCAGCGCGGGAAGCTTTCCGAGCCGTTCTACTTCGTCGAGCACAAGCCGCACGAATCGAGCCAGACCTGGCAGATCTTGCGCTCTGAGTTCGATCAGCTGATGCTCGACAATGCCCGCGAGCACGGCGTGACGGTTCACGAGCAGACACGCGTCCTGGACGTGCTGTTTGAAAACGGGAAAGCGGTCGGCGTCCGCACCCGCAGCGAAGACGGCGTCGAGCGCGAAGTTCGCTGCAAGGTCGTCGTCGATGCCAGCGGTCAAGGCTCGATGCTGATGGATCGCTTCGGCCTGCGGGAATGGGATCCGGTCCTCAAGAAAGCCGCTCTCTGGACCTACTGGAAGGGCGCCCCGCGCGACGTCGGCGAGAACGAAGGCGCGACGATGGTTCTGCAGACGAAAGACAAGGCCGGCTGGTTCTGGTCGATCCCGCAGCACAACGACGTCACCAGCGTCGGCGTCGTCGCCGGGGTCGATTATCTTTTCAAAAACCGCGACACCAAGGCCAGTCGCAGCGACACGCAGGCGTTCTGGGAAGAGATCTACTTCCAGGAGGTCGACCGTTGTCCCGGCGTGAAGGAACGCATCGGCGACGGGAGCCGCTGCGACACCTTCCATGTCGAGAAGGAATACAGCTACCGCAGCCGCGAGGCGTCCGGCGACGGCTGGGTGCTGTGCGGCGATGCGTACGGATTCCTCGATCCGCTCTATTCATCGGGCGTGCTGCTGGCCCTCAAGGGCGGCTCGCTCGCCGCCGATGCCGTGACCGAGGGGCTTGCCAAAGGCGACGTCGGTAAAGCGCAGCTCGGCCGTTGGAGCGAAGACTTCAACGTCGGCATGGATCGTATGCGACGACTCGTCTGCGCCTATTACGAAGGTTTCAGCTTCGGTCGATTCGTCGCGCGGCATCCGCACCTCAAGGGCTACCTGACCGACCTGCTGATCGGCGACCTGTGGGACGCCAAGGTCGACGCCGTCTGGGAGCCGCTCGAAGAAATGCGGGCCGAAATGGGAATGGCGCCAACGACCGCGATGGGTTGAGATTCGGTACGAAATCGGATTAGTCCTCGACGCTGCCGGAGCAACATCATGACCAGAATCGTGCGCTTGGCATTTCGCCCCGTCGCGGCCGCCGGACTCTGTCTGGCGGCGGTGGCACTCTTCGCCGATCCGCCCGCCGACTCGACGTCACCGTCCGACAGCGTCGACGGCAAATCGGTTGAGAATCAGGAGGTCGAGTTACTGACGGTCGAGGAAGCGCGTGGTCGTGCGAAAATTTTGCAGCGCACATATATTTCGGCGCTCGAGACGATGCACCGTCGGTACTTCGACGCCGACGAAAAACAGATGATTCCCGCCCGGGCGCTCGAAGATGTTTTCAAGGAGGTCGACGCGGGAACACGACGCACCACACGGTGGATCTCCGTCAATTCCCCCGCGATGAACGTCGACCATGAGCCACAGCCGGGCTTCGAGACGGACGCAGTCAAGGCGCTCACCGACGGGAAGGAAGAGTTCGAACGCGTCGAAGACGGTGTTTATCACCGCGCCGGCGCCGTCGCGCTGACGGCCGGCTGCCTGAAATGCCACGTCTCCAGCCTGACACGGCAAGTATCGAAACAGCGAGTCGCCGGTCTCGTCATCACGATGCCGGTCAAGACGGAGTAAGTTGCGTCACTCGGCGGGGTGCAGCGTGATGCTCGCTTTCCGAACGCTGAAACTGTCGTCGCCGCTGAAGACGAGCCTCAGCGTCTGACCGTCGTCGTCGATCCATTTCGTCGGAAACGATGCCGACTCGCCTGGCCCGACGTCCCACTCCGCGGCGAAGTACGCCGTGGTCCATGGTCCCCAGGGTTCCGGAGCGTCGTAGACTGCCAAGCCTCCGCAAGACGACGAGCCGCCTCGCGACGGTGGCCCCGGTGCCTCCATCACGTGGTTTCACGTCGCCCGAGAGTAGCGTCGCCAGAGCAGCAGGGCCACGCCCAGCGCCGCGGCACCGACGGCGGCGAGGATCAGCGGCCAGCGGGACGACACGGTCGCCGTTGACGTCTCTTCGGCGACGGCTTCGCGGCGAGGAATGAGTTCTCCCTTCTCGGCGACGACGTAGCGCCGCTCGACTCGGTCGTCCGAACCTCGTTTCCCGTCGGCGACGACCACCTCGGCTCCGACCGGAAACGCGATCATGAAGGTCTCGTCCGGAACCTTCAGGCCGAGCGTGACCTCCTCCAACTCGTTCTCGCTCGTCGAGGAACGGTAGAAAGTCGAGGTCCACGAGGAGGGCATCCACGTTGGCGCTTCGGTTCGTTCGTAACGCATGTCCGCCCGGACGCTCAGACGACCGTCGACGGTCGATTCGTACCGCAGCGGGACGTAGTCGCGTGCAGGATCGAGATAGACGCGATTGAGGATTCCGCTTTGCTGACGACGGGCAATCACGAGGCAGGGGCGGCCGGCGACGACCGCCGGGCGATCCTCGAGCAACCAGGCGTTCGGATCGGGTCCGAACGCCTCTGGATGCAGCGGCCGGAGATTGAACACCGGTCCGATCAGATGAACGTTCCCCCATTCGTCAAAGGCGGTGACACCCTCATCGCCGCCGAAATCGCCATTCGTGAGGCTGCGAATGCGCTCGCCGTCATAGGCCGAGATTCTCGGAACGAGCGTTCCGTTGTCCTCGCCGCGGAAGGAGGAAACGGACGTTTCGTAGCGTACACGCTCGCCGGCCAAAATCAGTTCGGAGCGGTGCGAAGGCGATTCAAGATCGCCGATGTCGGCGGGAGCCACCTCTTGCGACCTGGCTCGCATTCGTGCGGCAGGAATCATTCGCTGCTTGCTCCAGACCACCTTCGCCGTCTCCGCCGCGGCCTGCCGGTGGCGGAATGCTTCCCAGATCGCCGTAGGATCGGCGGCGTCGCTCTGTGCGGACGAAGCGACCGTCCACAGGACGACGCAGGCGACGAGACGCCTCGGAACGGCTCGCATGGCGGCGGCGCTTTGGATCACGCGGGTTCATCCCCCCTTGTTCAAGCGTAGCGCCGCCACAGCAGCAGGGCGACGCCGAGCGCCGCGGCGCCGATCGCGGCGAAGATCAGCGGCCAGCGGGACCAGCCGGTCGCCGTTGACGTTTCTTCGGCGACCGTCTCACGGCGCGGGATGAGATTGCCCTCACCATCGGCAACGAGACGTTGCTCAGGTGCGGCCAGATCATCTGCCGACTTTTTACCGGAAACAGTGACTTGAGTTCCCGCCGGATAGTCGAGGGAAAAGGTCTCCTCGGAGATGGCGATGCCCAGTGCGACCTCTTCGAGAGAATTCTCTGTCTCTTGGGCCGGCAGACCTCCGACGAAAAAAATCGCAGTCCACGACGACGGCACCCAGTGCGGCGCCGACGATCGCTCATAGCGAATGTTTGTTCTTGCATCCGGTTGCCCGGAGTACGCCGACTCATACCGCAATGGGACATATTCCTTGGCCGGATCGAGATATACGCGTTGAATGTACCCCGGGTTGGATGCGTCTCCCTGACGCGCGAGCACGACGCAGGGTTTGCCATCCACCACAGCGCTGCGGTTCTCGATCGTCCACCCTTCCGGGTCGGTGCCGAACATTTCCGGGCGCAAGGGTCTCAGATTGAGGAGCAGACCCATGAGATGGACGTTCTGCCACTGATCGAATTCGCCTCCTTCCTTAATCGCCCCATACTCGTCGTTTGTCAGACTGCGATGACGCGTTCCATCGAAGACGTCAATCATGGGCACCGGTTTCGCGTCTCGCCCGCTTCGAAAGGACGCGCTGAACGTTTCGTAACGAACGCGATCGCCGGCCAGAACAAGTTTGCTTGGAAGCTTCGGAAGTCGAACATCTTTGGCCGGAGCTGCTGCGTCGCGTTTACTCTTCACGAACGGGGCTGGAATAAATAGCCGTTGCGCCCAAGTCACCGAGGCAGACTCTGCGGCTTTTTGGCGCGCACGCAGCGATCGCCAAATCGCCTCGGATGTTGCCTTATCCTCTCCGTAAAGTCGCGGCAACATTCCAGAGAGAAGCAGAACACTAATGAATAGAACTCTTGTTAGAAAATTGAGAAGCATCATCAAGATCCGTCAGGAGTGGTGGGCTTCATGAACCCCTTGTGGTGTCCAACTTGCACCAACCAAAGTTCCACCTCAAGATATCAAAACGTGCCCTGTGCTCCAGCCGCTCCGCGATCTTCCCCAACCCGGACTCTCATAGCGGCTGGTACAGAAATTGGGGTCAGGCCACACTCAAATATCTCGCCCGCGCATTCGCGAGCAGACGGCGATTGCACGAGGCATAGGACACGACGAAACGCCGTGGATCCCGTTGCATCGCCGTGCGTTGCGGGTCAGCTTTCGATGCAAGTGCAATTCTCGATGTCCTCGTACAAACTGACCGACCCCGTAACGGCGAGACAGGCCTCACTGGCGCCGAATGGTTCAGTGACGGGGCAAACGCAACTTTGGCAACTCCCCCGATATCGCATCCTGTTCCCGCTGCCGCAGTGGATGACTCCTCCGCCCGTCGTCGCGAATGCGCTTTTGCCGTAGGATCCCTCATACTGGATGCACCCAAATCCTCCCCCTTGGACACGATAATACTCGAAGGTGAGGATGACGCACTCCGGACTTTCGCACGACGCGACCACCAGCCCGCCGGAGAGTCCGAACAGGACGAACGCCGCGAACAGGGCCAGGTTCGACAGGTGACGGAACATCGCTGCGCTCCTCGAAAACCGGGGTGGTTAAGGGGCGACATCGTCCCCACGGGCCGGTGTCGTAGATTCTTTAGCTTCGTCCGCCGTCTGCGTGCCGTAGTACGACAGCGCCAGCCGGATCGTGACTCGTTCCCGGTCCGCTTCTGACGAATCGCCTCGCCGGACGTGGAACAGGATTTCATCCTTTTGATCGCCGCCGGCAGTCGCCTTTTGTTGAATGACGAACGTCCGGCTGCCGTCGGCGAGCTGCTCTTTCGCCGGTTGCACGGTCACGCCGGCGGGCGACTCGATCCGTTCAATCGCGAAGCCGTGGCCGCGGTGTGAGGCGAGGACGACGTATTCCTCGCCCGTCTCGCCGACCGCCAGCGCCCCGAAGTTCAAGGACGCCGGCCAGGCGGAG
>JBAQZJ010000009.1:0-1676 GCA_049790855.1 Planctomycetaceae bacterium
GCCGGCAAGGTCCACGTTTCGGACGTCAGCAACGCCTGTCGAAGCACACAGGAACGCGCTCCCTTTGATCGCGGCTAAACGGGCAAGCGTCCCTCCAACCCGTCAACCAATACCTACCACCTACGCCTCCCATGTCTCACCTCCTCGCACTCGATCAGGGAACCACTTCCAGCCGGGCGATCGTGTTTGATCGGCGGGGACGGATGCTGGGCCTTGGGCAGCAGGAGTTCCCGCAGCTCTACCCGAAGCCCGGCGAAGTCGAGCACGACCCCGAGGCGATCTGGTCGTCGCAGCTCGCCACGGTGAAGGAAGCCGTTGCGGCCGCGAAACTCGAGCTTTCCGACATCGCCGCGATCGGCATCACCAACCAGCGGGAAACGACCGTCGTCTGGGAACGCGACACCGGCAAACCCGTCGCGAACGCGATCGTCTGGCAAAGCCGCATCACGACGCCGATCTGCGAGCGGATGAAGGCCGACGGCCTCGAAGCGACGTTCCGCGACAAGACCGGCCTGGTCATCGATCCCTATTTCTCGGGGACGAAGCTCAAGCATCTGCTCGATTCGATCGACGGACTGCGGGCGCGGGCCGAGAAGGGCGAGGTGCTGTTCGGCACGATCGAAACGTTTCTCGTCTGGCGGCTGACGGCCGGCAAGGTCCACGTTTCGGACGTCAGCAACGCCTGTCGAACGCTGATGTTCAACATCCACACGCTCGACTGGGACGACGAGCTGCTGAAGATCCTCGACGTGCCGCGGGCGATGCTGCCGAAGATCGTGCCCAACAGCGGCATCGTCGGCGAGACCGAAGAATCCGTCCTCGGGGCCAGGCTCCCGATCGCGGCCCTCGCCGGCGACCAGCAGTCGGCGACGTTCGGGCAGGGCTGCTTCACGCCCGGCTCGGCGAAGAACACCTACGGCACCGGCTGCTTCATGCTGATGAACATCGGCGACAAGCCGGTGCCCTCGCAACACAAGCTGCTGACGACGGTCGGCTGGCAGGTGGACGGCAAAACGACCTACTGCCTCGAAGGCTCGATCCTGATCGCCGGGGCCGTCGTGCAGTGGCTCCGCGACGGATTGAAGGTGATCGACAACAGCGTCGACGTCGAAGCCCTCGCCGCCAGCGTCCCCGACACCGGCGGCGTCTACTTCGTGCCGGCGTTCGCCGGCCTCGGAGCGCCGTATTGGAATCCAGGTGGTCGAGGCACGATCGTCGGCATGACCCGCGCGACGACCGCCGCTCACATCGCCCGCGCCGGACTCGAAGCGATCGCTTTCCGAACCCGCGACGTGCTCGATGCGATGCGGGCCGACGCCGCAGCCTCGGGAAGTCCGGGAGCCGATCTCGCCGAACTCAAAGTCGACGGCGGCGCCTGCGCGAACGACCTGCTGATGCAGTTCCAGGCCGATATTCTTGACGTGACCGTCCGCCGGCCGGTCGTCCGCGAGACGACCGCTCTCGGCGCCGCCGCCTTGGCTGGACTGGCCGTCGGCATCTGGCCCGACCTCAATGAAATCTCCCGCGCCTGGACCCTCGACCGCAACTTCTTCCCGCAGATGCCCAAGGAAGAAGCCGACGGCCGCTACGCCCGCTGGCAGAAAGCCGTCGAGCGGGCGTTCGACTGGGAGACGGGGGAATGACCGAATCAGAGCCGCGACCGTCAGGGAGCGCTC
>JBAQZJ010000010.1:0-23287 GCA_049790855.1 Planctomycetaceae bacterium
AGGACGCCGCAGCGTCCGCTCGACCCTCTCCATGGCCGCCCTCAGCGCGTGCCGCTGCAACCCCGTGATCCGGGACTTCGCACGCCGACTCAAAGACCAGGGCAAAGCCCATCACGTCGTCCTCACCGCCTGCATGCGAAAACTCCTGGTCATCCTCAACACCATGCTCAAAAACCAGACCACCTGGACCCCGCGATTCGCCCTCGCGGACTCATCCTCCCCTTGACAACCAACACAGCCGCTCTGCGTGAGGCCTCCTTTCAACGTCATTTCAGCAGTGCGGCGTCGCGCGCTGTGGCCGAGAAGAATCGGCAATCGACCGGCCCCGCTCTCAGGGTTCCTTCCCGCTCGTCGGCGTGCGCACATGCAGGCCCACCAGGTGCGCGATCATCACGGTCAGGTAGAGCTGGCCGGTGACCGCCTCGACCACGGCGAGACCCCGCGCGACCTCGCTCCGCGGCAACACGTCGCCGTAACCCAGGGTCACCAGCGTCACGAAACTGAAGTAAATCGAGGTCGGCAGCGACAACGGTTCCGCGGAGTCCTGGCCGGCGACCGCGAGTGACGCCGGCCAGGCGCGTTCGAGTGTGCAATACAGCACGCCCAGAAAGACTCCGAACAGCAGATACGCATCCAGCGCCGCGTAAAGGTGTTCGCGGTCGACGGAGCGGGCGCGGAAGGCGAAGCGGATCGCGCCGGCGGCGGCGAACAGTGCGACGAACGTCCACAGCGCCAGACCGACGTTCGATGCGACCGGCTGATCGAAGCAGGTCGCTCCCAGCCGCATCGCGGACACCGCGATCAGCCCACTGAGCAGTACCCGTCGACCGGTCCCGCCGGAAACGGGCATCACGGCGGCCAGCAGAGTCGCGGCGAGGAAGACCTCGAGCAGACCGGCGTCGAGTCCGAGCGTTTCCAGGAGCGGACCGGCGACGATCGTCGCGAGCAACGAATAGAAGAGAATGGCATAACGATGTTCCGTGTAGGTCCGCATCCACCCTCCGCGATGTCTTGCCGGATCGCGATGAAGGTTCCTCATGACGGCGCGGACTCCGGCGCGAAGAAGAATACGAGCGCGAGAATCGCATAGACGGCGAGTAGTTGCACTCCTCGCAGCCAGTCGGACCGACCGTCGCCGGCGACCTGCCCGGTAATCCAGACCGCCAGGGCGATCGACAACACCAGACCGCCCGAAAAGGCGAGGTCCATCGGCGCGGGACCGATGGCATAGCTCAGCAGCACGATGAGCGGCGCGACGAACAGCGCCACCTGCACGCTGGAACCGATGGCGATGGAAAGGGACAAGTCCATGCGGTCCTTGACGGCGGCGACGACGGCCGTCGAATGCTCGGCGGCGTTTCCGAGAATCGCCACGACGAACGCGCCGACGAACAGGTCGTTCAGGCCGAGCCGTTCCGCGGCAGGCTCGATGGCTCCGACCAGGATTTCGCTCATCCACGCGATCATCGCCGTTGCGCCCGCCAGGACAACCGCGGCGCGACGGACGGTCCAGACGTCCGCTGACTCGTGATGCTCAGCGGCGTCGGAGCCTGCGAACAGGCTGCGGTTCGTCCATAACGAGAAGGTCAGATTGGCGGCGTAGACGGCGATCAGGATCAGCGAGATCCAAACGCTGATCGAACCCAGCTCGGGCGCATGGGCCTCACCGGCAGCGAGCCGGTAGGCCGCGGGTACGATCAAGGCGATGACGGCCAAAGTCAGCATGGTCGCTTGCGAACGGGCTCCCGCCGCGTTGTAGGACTGCTTAGCACGGCCGAACCCGCCGCAGAGCATCGCCGCGCCAAGGACCAGCAGGATGTTGCCGATGATGGACCCGGCGATCGACGCCTTGACCACGTCGAAGAGTCCCGCGCGCAGGGCCGCCACGGCGATGATCAGTTCGGCGGCGTTGCCGAACGTCGCGTTGAGCAGGCCGCCGATGCCCTCGCCCGTCCGCGCGGCGATCTGCTCGGTGGCCCGTCCCAGCCAGCCGGCCAGGGGAATGATCGCCAGTGCCGCAGAGGCGAAGATCCACAGACTCCGTTCCGGCGCCAGATGTTCGAGGGCGATCGTGATCGGTACGAAGACCAGGAGCCAGTTCATCGCGCCCCCCCCTTGCCCCGGGTGCCGGTTTCCGCAGGTGTCATAACGGCATGGCCCCCTGTTACCAAGTCTCACCAGCACCGGGCACATTCACAAGCACTTTCCAGCGGTCGCCGACTCTTCACCGGGCTGGTCGCGGAGAATGAGCGGCGATCGTGTGCTGTCGCTGCAGCGCGTGACCTCGCCACAGCGCGGGTCATTTCAGCAGCGTCGCCGCCTCGACGGCGTAGTACGTCAGCACGCCGTCGGCACCCGCGCGTTTGAACGCCAGCAGGCTTTCGAGGATCGCTTTGTCGCGGTCGAGCCAGCTGCGTTCGATGGCGCCGGCGAGCATCGCGTATTCGCCGCTGACCTGATAGGCGAACGTCGGCAGGCCGAACGCCTGCTTCACGCGGTAGACGATGTCGAGGTACGGCATCCCCGGTTTGACCATGACCATGTCGGCCCCCTCGGCGACGTCGAGGGCGACTTCGCGAAGCGCCTCGTCGCCATTCGCCGGGTCCATCTGGTACGTTTTTTTGTCTCCCCTGCCGAGCGACGAACCACTGCCGACGGCGTCGCGGAAAGGGCCGTAGAAGGCGCTCGCATACTTGGCGGCGTAGGAGAGAATCTGCACGTCCTGATAGCCGTGACGGTCGAGCGCCTTGCGGATCGCGGTGACGCGGCCGTCCATCATGTCGCTGGGGGCGATGACGTCGCAGCCGGCTTCCGCCTGGACGATCGCCTGCTGGCAGAGGGCTTCGACGCTCTCGTCGTTGACGACGTAGTCGTCTCGCACGAGTCCGTCCTGGCCGTGACTCGTATACGGGTCGAGGGCCACGTCGCAGATCACGCCGACGTCGATTTTCGCAGCTTTGATCGCCCGCACGGCCCGGCAGACGAGATTGTCGGCGTTGAAGGCTTCGGCTGCGTCGTCGGTCTTGAGCTTCGGATCGGTCTTCGGAAACAGGGCGATCGCCGGAATGCCAAGCCCCGCCGCTTCGCCGACGGCTTCGACGAGCAGATCGACACTCAACCGTTCGACACCGGGCATCGAGGCGACCGACTCGCGATTGCCCTGCCCGTCGATCACGAATACCGGCCAGATCAGGTCGTCGACCGTGAGGACGTTCTCGGCGACCAGCCGGCGGGACCAGGCGGCGCGACGATTCCGCCGCAGCCGCGTGGACGGAAAACGTCCGGGATCAGGCGGAAGCCGCGAAGCGGTCATGGGATTGTCGCTTTCAGAGGACCACGCAAGGCATGAAAGGGTTTGAACCACGGAGCGTCCGCAGACGATCTCGCTTTAGTATGTTGCGCATCTTTCGTGGTTATTCCTTTCCGTGTCCTTCCGCCTGTTCCGTGGTCCCGTCGTTGGTCGTCCGTCGTTCGACTCGCCAAAGCTCTTCGAGCAGCGGCACAAGTTCCGGATCGTACTCCCGCAGTTGCTTGCGGTCGAACGGATAAAAGTCGTTCTTGCCGAAGTACGCCTCGGAGCCTTCGGCGAAGTACTCCATCGGGTTCGTTGCCGCGTAGTGTTGGCGTTTGGAACCGGCGACGTGATCGACCTCGCCATATCGACCGGCTCCCTTTCCCTTCGCCAAGGCCCCGGCGATGGTCGTATTGGCGTAACCGTCGGTGAGGAACCGGTCGTGGTAGCCGTGAGCCAGTTCGTGCATCACCATCCACGGCTGGTGTCGCGTCCAGCTCAGGAAGTTCCGCGCGTTGGCCAGTTCGACATGTCCCGTCTTCCGCGGATTGACGCCGTGGGCGCGAAGCCAGCGTTCGTCGGGGTGATAACACATGCAGGGAAACAGCGGATCATTCACCTCGGCCCAGATTTCAACTTTCCGCAGATCTTCGATGGCTGGCGCAGGAACCGCCGTCTTGATTGCAACGAGCTGACGGCGAAGTTCGGCGAGCACGTCGGCCAGCAGCTTCGGTTCTTCACCTTCGAAGCGGTTGCTGACGCGCACCGTCCAGCCTTCGATCGTCTGCGACCGGTAATGGTCCGTCGGGTCGAATGTCGGCGGTTCGTCGGCGGCAGCACGGCCGGTCGCGAGGCACGCGATCAGAAGGGTGAGCATTCGTCGAGTCGGCATGAACGGCCTCGATTGCAAAGCCGAAAGTCGGTTCCAGGCCAGAATGACCGACGCCGAACGCCGCGGCAAGCCGGGCGAAGCCCATCGGCCGACGCTTCATGCCGCGGGCCGCTCGACGGTATCATCGAGGCGCCGCAACCATTCTGAGCCGGACCAATCGAAGTAGGAAGCGATGAGCGACGATCGAATCGAACGCGACTCCATGGGCGAAGTCCGCGTACCCGCCAAGGCGTATTACGGAGCGCAGACGCAGCGCGCCGTCGAGAACTTTCCCATCTCCGGCTGGCCGCTGCCGCCCGAGCTGATCTGCGCGATGGGCCTGGTGAAGTACGCCTGCGGCATCGCCAATCGCGATCTCGGCAAGCTCGCCGGCAGCGGCACAAACCCGCTCGACGACGAACAGGTCGACGCCTTGCTGGCGGCAGCCCGCGAGGTCGCCGACGGAGCCTTGGCCGACCAGTTTCCCATCGACGTGTTCCAGACCGGCTCGGGCACGTCGAGCAACATGAACGTCAACGAGGTGATCGCGAACCGGGCGATCGAAATGCTGGGCGGGGATCGCTTCGCGAAAGAGAAGCCGGTGCATCCGAACGACCACGTCAACATGGGCCAGAGCACGAACGACACGTTCCCGACGGCGATTCACGTCGCGGTCGGCGTCGCGATCGCGGGCGAACTGGTTCCCGCACTCCAGCGGCTGCACGACGTGCTCGCCGCGAAGGCGCTGGCGTGGGACAAGATTATCAAGATCGGCCGGACGCACCTTGCCGACGCGACGCCGTTACGACTCGGTCAGGAAGTCGGCGGCTTCGCGAGACAGCTCGAATTATCCGTCGAACGTGCCAAGCGGGCGATCGTGCCGATTCTGGAGCTGCCGGTCGGCGGGACGGCCGTCGGGACGGGAATCAACACACATCCCGAGTTCGGCCAGCGGGTGGCCGACGTGCTCGCCGCGGAAACGGGCCTGCCCTTCAAGGAGGCGGCGGACCATTTCGAGGCCAACGCGAATCGCGACGGGATTGTCGAATGCCACGGACAATTGAAGACGATCGCCACGACGTTGTTCAACGTCGCCAACAACCTGCGCTGGCTCGGGTCGGGTCCGCGCTGCGGGTTCTACGAGGTCCAGTTGCCCGACCGTCAGCCCGGCAGCAGCATCATGCCGGGCAAGGTGAACCCGGTCATGTGCGAGAGCATGATGCAGGTGGCGGCCCGCGTCATCGGCCACGACGCGGCGATCAACGTCGCCGGGGCGGCGGGCGGCAACTTCCAGCTCAACATCATGATGCCGATGATGGGCCAGGCGACGCTCGAAAGCGTTCAACTGCTCGCCAATGCGACCGTCGCACTCGTCGAGTTTTGTGTCGAAGAGATGGAAGCGAACGAGGCCGTCTGCGCGGCGAGCGTCGAAAAAAGCCTGTCGATGGTGACGAGCCTCAACCCGCACATCGGTTACGAGAAAGCGGCGGCGCTCGCCAAGGCAGCCTTCAAGACCGGAAAAACGATCCGTGAACTCTGTCGCGAGCAGAACATCCTGCCCGACGATGTTCTCGAGGAAGCTCTCGACCCGTTCCGCATGACCGAGCCGCAGGTGTGAAACGCCGCAGGCGTTCACCGCAAGAAACTACGCCGCCCGCGGATATCTCAAAAGCGTCCGAACCGCTCCCAGTCGTTGCGAGATGCGAGTCAACCGGAAAATCGACCGCGACCGGCGTCTGGCCCGCAGTTTCACAACTCGCTCATAAGTCTCGATGTCCGCTTCGTTGAGGGCCTCCAGACGCCGGACCAGAGCGGCGTCATTGAGATGCGCCTGAACCCGACCGCGATATCCGGGCTGGGGATTCGCGTTGTCGACCCGAGTCTCGACGTTTCGCCATCCCAGCAGGCGGCCCAAATCCTGCAGGTCTTCCCGAAAGTGTTCCTGCACGCCCAGAAAAAGGAACTCCTCGAGGTCCATGCCCAGAAAGAACTGGCTCGAAATGACGTTCCTCGCCTTGGGATGCTCGGCGAATTCCAATAGCGAGAGATCGCCGTCGTGCAGGTCGCACCTCAGCTTGTCGCCTTCAAGCCGCGGGCCGTTCTTCGAGAAGTAATAGAAGGAAATCATCCAGTTGACGGGATGCCGGAGCCAGGCGATTCTCGGGGCGCCGCGAAAGTCGTCGAGGTATCGCTGAACGGAGAAGTGCCCGTGGATGACCCGAGCCTCCGGACCGATCGCATCGAGATTCTTCTTCTGGTAGTCCAGGTAGACGCCCTCTTTGCCGTAGTTCCGCACGAGGACGTCGGTGAAGGCCGTTCCGGCAGTCTTCGGCACGTGAAGCGAGATCAATTCCATCCGGTCGCCCCCGATTGCTTCTGAATTCGCACGGCGTCGCCTGGCGCGAAGCGCCGTGGCCGATCAGTGTTTCGCCTATCGGCCGCGAGCAATGGGGAGATTGGAGCGACTTGGCGAATCTCCGTGCATTCCGGCAAGATCGGGGGTTTCGGGCCGACTGGTCGTACCCGATCGATTCCTTCGACAAGTCGTCAGCGAAGCATCGTCGCGAACGGCCGCCGTCGTGCCGACTGGTTCATGCCGAGTCGGAACGTTCATTCCGAGACGTCGCGGGCCTCGTTCGCGACGAGAACTGCCGGCTCCGCGAGCGATTCCCGCTTCGGCTCATTCGAGGGAACCGCAGGGCGAAGCTGCGGGGCACGCTCGGCGGCCTTTGCGTCGATCGCCTGACGAGTCGCAGCGGCGAAGCGAAGTTGCAATGGTTCGGTGCCGAAGGAGGCTCCGGGCACGCGGCAGCCTGCGAGAAGAGCCAGCCCCAATGCGGCTGACGTCACGAGGATCGCGCGTTGAATCCGACCGGCTCGCATGGCTCGCCTCCTGTCTCCGCCTGCGCCGCCGCGCCCCGCGCGGCCTTGAGTCGGACGAGGAAGCAAAACCGATGCCTGAGAGATCCACAGCGCGACGATGTCCGATTCATCGGCGTCGCTCCGGGGAAAACGCGGCTTCTTCGCTCGTCGACTTAACGCGGAAGCCGCAGAGACGTCGCGCTCTGCGCAACCAGATCGCTTCGCTTGCGACCGACAGCCGAGATCGAGCGGTCGATCAGCCTTCGGGCAGCGGTTCGATTCGCGCCCCCAGCGGAAACGTGACGGGGCTTCGGGCGTAACGATCGGGGCCGAAGCCGTGAATCAGTTCGCGTTTCAATTCGGCGTGCTCCAGTGGGCCGATCCAGACCGCCGCCTGGCCGTGAAAGTGAACCTGATTCGTTAGCCGGTACGCGCACTGACGATCGTGCCCGCACACCTTCCGCAACACGTCGATCACATAGGGATAGGTGTGATGTTCGTCGTTCTCGACGATCACGACGTAGCGCGGCATCGGCCGCGGTTTGTCGGGCGTCGTAACCGAACGATCCTCGGGTTCGGCACGATGCCGTTTGACGGCATCGGCCGGAATCGCAACCTCGGCAGCCATCTTGATCGGTCTCGCTTCCGGTGACGGCCCGGCGATGAATCGTTTCCCTGATCCCGCTGACATCATGCTAATTGACCGCCCGGAGCTGTCAACAGGGACACCCCTGAGAACATTGTTTCACGTTATGATGACGGCGGTTTTCAACACGAGTTCCCGGAGCCGTCTATGCCCATGCGCCTCGTTTCTATCGCGTTTGTCGCACTTCTCGCAAGCAGTTCGATCGGCCTCGCGGCACCGTCCAAAACGATGGCCGGCGACGACGGCGGCCTCGGTCGCGGCATCAACTTCGGTAACACTCTCGAAGCCCCGACGGAAGGCGCATGGGGTTTTCGTATTGAGGAACGCTACTTCGACGACGTGAAACAGGCCGGCTTCGCGACGATCCGGCTGCCGGTCAAATGGTCGGCCCATGCCCAGGACCAGCCGCCTTATCGAATCGACGAAACGTTCTTCGAGCGCGTCGACTGGGTTGTCGAGAACGCTTTGGAACGCGAGTTGAACGTTGTTCTTAACATGCACCATTACGACGAGTTCTACAACGATCCGTCCGGGCACGAAGCACGCTTTCTCGCCCTCTGGAAACAGATCGCTGCACGCTACGCCGACCAGCCGGAACGCCTGGTGTTCGAGTTGCTGAATGAGCCGCGCGATCCGCTGACCGCCGATCTCTGGAACAGCATCGCTGCGAAATCGCTCGCCGTCGTCCGCGAAACGAACGCCGATCGCACGGTCATCATCGGTCCGGGACAGTGGAACAGCATCGACGGGCTGTCGAAGCTGAAGCTGCCCGCAGACGACCATCTGATCGTCACCGTCCACTATTACTCGCCGTTCCAGTTCACGCATCAGGGGGCAAGCTGGGCGGAAGGGGCCGATGCGTGGCTTGGCACCAAATGGGGCAGCGACGACGACAAGGCGGCCGTGCGCCGCGACCTGGAAAATGCCGCCGCCTGGGCGAAGCAGCACAAGCGGCCGCTGTTCCTCGGCGAGTTCGGCGCCTACTCGAAGGCCGACATGGAGTCGCGGGCGAGGTGGACGACTTTCGTCCGCTCGGAGGCCGAGCGACTTGGAATGAGCTGGGCCTACTGGGAGTTTGGCTCGGGCTTCGGTGCGTTCGACCCACAAACGAACCAATGGCGTGAACCGCTCAAGCAGGCACTTCTTGGCGCTCCGTAATCGCGTCCTTAACGTCGTGCCTTCATCGAGCCGGAGGTGTCAGCAACTGGGGCCACAAGGCTCGTCCGGCGAACTCCGGTCGCTGACGCTCGCGGCTCGAAGTGCCGCGAAACCTTCCGGGTGCTCGTCGAGGATTCTCCGCTCTTCAGAAAGGATCTGCGACACGACATCATCGACAGTTCCCGCGGAAACGGCGGTCGTATCGGTCAGTAGGACGAATTCGACGTTCATTGGCTTGGCGGAAAACCGCTGCGAACTGACGCGATACCGCTTGTAACCTTTCGTCAGCACCATCACCCGGCCACGACGCAGGTTCGCGGCGACCAGCGATTCAAGCGGAATCGTGCCATCGGTGCTATAACTCGTCGCGATGAACCGGGCGTCGATCGACTCCAAAAGCCGGTCGTATTCAGCGGCGGCATCGGCACGATGGTTATACCGGCTCCGCCGGAGGGTCCGCCAATCGGTGCGAATTGCCGCTTTGTCGCCGCGTCCCGTGATCTTCGGCGACAACGGCGGTGCGTCCCATAACGTGACGGTATTCAATACATGATAGTTGCTGCCGTAGGGATGCTGATTATAAGGCGGGTCGAGATAAACGAAGTCAATTCGTTCCCCCGACAGCTTGCGAACCAGTTCGGTCGCATCCTGCCGGAACACTTCGTTTGCAAAACCGTTGTCGTGGAAGACTGCCGGCCGCAGCGTCAGATCCGACGCAATCCGATAAAGCGCCGTCTCTGTCCGACCGCCCCAGCCATTATGAAATCCCTTAAACACGCCGCTTGTATTGCTGACATAACACGCCTGATACAGCAACGGCGCGAGCAGACAATTCCGCTGCGACGGCGTCAGATCGCCGGCGCGTTCCCAGACGGCAATCTGCTCGCGGATCGCGTCGATGCGCAGACCATTTTTCCGCATATAGAACAGCCGATCGCGGGCCGGATCGATCCGTTCGTCATCGTCGGGACAGAGATGCCTGGTGATCCAGCCCTCAACGCCCGGCAGGCGGTTCAGTTCGTCGATCGTTTCCGAATACGATTTGCCGCGAATCATCGGTAGTTCCGTGCAGGCGACGTAGCACCCGTTAATCGCCTCGGCATACGGTTCCCAGTCGTTGCACAGCACGCGAAACCCGCGCCGCTTCGCATACCGCGACACGACACCCGACCCGGCAAAGAGATCAAGGAACGTCGCTCCGTGATTCAATTCCGTGATTTCAACCGCGCGATCGATAAAGTCAATCAGACGCCGCTTATTCCCGATGTAGGGGATTAGTTGATGAAAGGCATAGTCGTCGGTCCAAGCGGCCGCATGCCGTCGCCGGTCATAAGCTGGATCGTCGCGTTTCATCAGATGGCCGCGTCGTGCGGAGAGCATGATAGGAACGAAGGAGCGTCTGCGGTCCCAGTATATCAGGTTCCAAGTACGTGCGCAATCCATTAAGAAGCCGCATATTTCTATGACAGCAATCTAACTCGGCTCATACCCCAGATTCGGCGACAGCCATTTCTCAACTTCGGCGAGACTCATCCTTTTCCTTCTCGCGTAAACCTCTGCCTGGTCGCGGGTGATGCGGTCGACGCTGAAGTAGCGGCTTCGGGGGTGGCTGAAGTAGAGGCCGCTGACGGCGGCGGCGGGCCACATCGCGAAGCTTTCGGTGATCGTCATGCCGGCGTTCTTCTCGACATCGAGCAGACGCCACAGCGTCGCTTTCTCAGTGTGATCGGGGCAGGCGGGATAGCCGGCGGCGGGGCGGATGCCGCGATACTTCTCGGCGATCAATTCGTTGCTCGACAGCCCTTCAAACTGCCCGAAGCCCCAGTCATCGCGGGCCTGCTTATGCAGTCGCTCGGCGAAGGCCTCGGCGAAGCGGTCGGCGAGCGCCTTCGCGGTGATCGCGTTATAATCGTCGTGCTGCGCCTCGAACTCGTGGACGAACTCGTCGGTCCCATGACCTGCCGTGACGGCGAACGCTCCCAGGTAATCGGCCTTGCCGCTGTCGATCGGGGCGACGTAATCGGCGAGCGATCGGAAGTCGGTCTGCCCGCGACGCTCCCATTGCTGCCGTAGCATCGAGAACCGGCACAGCTCGTTCGTGCGCGTCTCGTCGGTGAAGAGCACGACATCATCCCCGTCGCTGTTCGCGGGCCAGAAGCCGTAGACGCCCTTCGCGACGAGCCGTTTTTCGCGGATGATCCGGTCGAGCAGCCGTCGGGCGTCGTCGTACAGCCGCTTCGCTTCGACACCGACGACTTCGTCGTCGAGGATCTTCGGAAACTTGCCGTGCAGTTCCCAGGCCTGGAAGAACGGCGACCAGTCGATGTAATCGACGAGTTCGCTCAGCGGATAATCGTCGATCACCTTCACGCCGAGGAATGACGGCTTCGGCGGATCATACGCGGCCCAATCGGTCTGGAAGCGTCGCTCGAGCGCCTCGGCGTAAGCGACGAGCTTCTTCTGCTGCCGTTCGCCGAACGCGGCCCGATGCCGCTCTTGCAGGGCGGCGTTCTCGGCCAGGAAGGCGTCGCGCCGTTCGTCATCGAGCAGCTTCTCGACGGCGGGAACCGACAGAGAGGCATCGATGACGTGGACGACCGGCTGGTCGTAGACCGGGGCGATCTTCACCGCGGTGTGACGCGCGCTGGTCGTCGCGCCGCCGATGAGCAGCGGTTTCGTCATTCCGCGACGTTTCATCTCTTTCGCGACGCCGACCATCTCGTCGAGGCTCGGCGTAATCAGGCCCGAAAGGCCGACGAGATCGGCCTGTTCCTTGTCGGCGGTGTCGAGAATCGTCGTCGCCGGCACCATCACGCCCAGGTCGACGACCTCGAAGTTGTTGCAGCGCAGCACGATGGCGACGATATTCTTGCCGATGTCATGCACGTCGCCCTTGACCGTCGCCATGACGATCTTTCCGCGGCTTCCCGAGGCGCCGGCCTCTTTCTCGGCCTCCATGAACGGCGTGAGATACGCGACCGCCTTCTTCATGACGCGGGCGCTTTTGACGACCTGCGGCAGAAACATCTTTCCCGCGCCGAACAGTTCGCCGACGACGGCCATGCCGTCCATCAGCGGACCTTGAATGACGTTCAGCCCGCGGCCGTATTTCTGTCGGGCCTCCTCGGTGTCTTCGTCGACGTAGGCGTCGATGCCCTTGAGCAGGGCGTGCTTGAATCGCTCTTCGACCGTTCCGTTCCGCCACTCCTCGGTCTTCGTTTCACCGGCGGCGCGGGCCTTGACCGTTTCGGCGTAGTCGACGAGACGTTCGGTCGCATCGGGGCGGCGGTTGAACAGCACGTCTTCGATGTAAACGAGCAACTCCTTGTCGATCTCGTCGTAGACGGCCAACTGACCGGCGTTGACGATGCCCATGTCGAGACCGGCGGCGATCGCGTGGTACAGGAACGCCGCGTTCATCGACTCGCGGACGACGTCGTTGCCGCGGAACGAGAAGCTGACGTTGCTCACCCCGCCGCTGGTCTTCGCGCCGGGGCATTCCCGCTTGATGCGTCGGACGGCCTCGATGAACTCGACGGCGTAGTTCGCGTGCTCTTCGATGCCGGTACCGATCGTCAGGATGTTGGCGTCGAAGATGATGTCTTCAGGCGGAAAGCCGGCCTGCTCGGTCAGCAGCTTGTAGGCCCGCTTGCAGATCGCGACCTTGTGATCGACCTCGACGGCCTGCCCCTGCTCGTCGAAGGCCATGACGACCGCCGCGGCGCCGTAGGCCCGAATCGTCCGCGCCTGGCGCAGGAACTCTTCCTCGCCTTCCTTCATGCTGATCGAGTTGACGACCGGCTTGCCCTGAACGCACTTCAGACCGGCTTCCAGGATCGACCACTTGCTGCTGTCGACCATGATCGGCACAGCGGCGATGTCCGACTCGGCCGAGATCAGGTTGAGGAATCGCGTCATCGCCGCGACGCCGTCGATCATGCCCTCGTCGAGGTTGATGTCGATCAGATTCGCGCCGCCTTCGACCTGCTGCCGGGCGACCGAGAGGGCTTCGTCGTACTTCTCCTCTTTGATGAGGCGGGCGAACTTCTTCGAGCCGGTGACGTTCGTCCGCTCGCCGACCATCAGGAAGGTCGAGTCGGGACGCACGACCAACTGTTCCAGCCCGGCGTAGGTCGACAAGCGCGGCACGTCGGGAATCTTGCGTGGGGCGATGCCCTGCACCTTCTCGGCGATCTTCGCGATGTACTCGGGCGTCGTGCCGCAGCAACCACCGACGATGTTGACCCAGCCGCTGGCGGCGAAGCCGGCGAGGTGGTCGGCGACGTCGTTCGGGTTGCTGTCGAAGCCGCCCATGCCGTCGGGCATGCCGGCGTTCGGATAGACGCTGATGTGCCGATCGGCCATGTTCGAGAGCGACTCGACGTAAGGCCGAATCTGTGCCGGCCCCAATGCGCAGTTCAGTCCGATGCTCAGCGAGTCGAAGTGCTCGAGCGACGTGTAGAACGCCTCGACGGTCTGACTGGTCAGCGTTCGTCCGCCGTTGAAGATCGTGCCGCTCACCATGACCGGCACGACGTTGCCGGTAGCGTCGAAGTACTTGCGGATCGCGAACAGGCACGCCTTCATGTTGAGCGTGTCGAAGCTCGTTTCCGGCAGCAGCAGATCACATCCGCCTTCGACGAGACCGCGAATCTGCTCGTAATACGAATCGACCATCTGGTCGTAGGTGTGGCTGCGGTGGCCGGGGTCGTCGGCGTCCTGCGACATCGACAGCATGACCTTCGTCGGTCCGATGCTGCCGGCGACGAACCGCGGCTTGTCGGGCGTGCGTTTCGTAAACGAATCGGCGACGCCTCTGGCGATCTCGGCGGCCCGCTTGTTCATCTCGAACGTGAGATCGCCGAGTCCGAACTCTTCGAGCGAAATGACGTTCGCGTTGAAGCTGTTGGTCTCGACGATGTCGCTGCCGGCGTCGAAGTAGCGGGCATGGATCTCTTCGATCATCCGCGGCTGAGTCAGCACGAGGACGTCGTTGGCGTTCTTCAGATCGATCGAGTGATCTTTGAAGCGCTCGCCGCGGTAATCGGCCTCGGTCGGCCCTTCGCCGAGAATCAGCGACCCCATCGCTCCGTCGAGCAGCAGGATGCGATCGGTGAGGAGATTCTTCAGAAGGTCGCTGGGGTTCCGTTCGGAGGCGAGGGTCATCGGGTGACGCTTGATTGAGAAGTGGCTGAGCAGGCGGGAATCAGGGGACGCCGGGGCGACTTAGGGATGATCGTTCGGATCGTCGACGGCCAATCCCTCCGCTGCGGCGGCGACGTTCAACTCCCGATCGGAAGAGACGAACGTGATCGAGGAGAAACCGGATCGCCGTCGACTTTCGGCCACATCGACTGCGGAAGCGAGTTGCACGGCGTCATATCCTCGAAGCCCGTACGTTTCGACGAGCCGAACGGCGTCGCTCAGGAGCGGCGCAACGAGATCCATCGATGTGTACTGTCCCCGGTAATCTCGATGAAACCGCGCAACAAGAATGGCCGCATACTTCGCCTTTATCAGTCCGGCTCGCCGACGGCGCGTGATGGCCGAAATCACTTCAACGAGACAGAGAGTGGAAACATAGAGCCGGTTCGCGGCGTCCGGCGCAGTAACCGCGCGCACCCACGTCGTTCCCGACTCGCGGAGATAACGCTTCAGCAGCGCACTGCTATCGAGAAAGAAGGCATCCACGCCTACCGGCGCTCCCGGATCAGTTGCTCGGACAACGGCTCGCCTTCGATATCGAGGGGTGGCTCGTCCTCAGGAGCGGGAAGGAGGATGCTACGGTCCGGAAGGGTCAGCCGTCCTTCAGCGACAAGACGCCGCTCGAACTCCTCCTCCGTCATCGTCGGACCGGAGAGTCGCGCTTCCACGGCCGACTTGATCCGCCGCAATTCCTCCGGTGGAAGCGTTTCCAATTGTTCGATGATCTCGTCAACGGCCATGATTCACCTTCCGTCATGCAGTCTCGACGACCGACTTAAACCCCAACGCATCGAAAATCCGCCGGCAGGCCTGCGATTTGTTCAGCACGTAGAAGTGCATTCCGGGAACGCCGGCGTCGATCAGTTCGCGGCATTGCTCGACGGCGTATTCTACGCCGATCTCGAACTGGGCCGAAGGGTCGTCTTTTGCCGCTTCGAGCGGACCGGCGAGTTCCTGCGGAAAGGACGCCCCGCACATCGCCGTGATCCGCTTGATCCGGTCGAAGCTCGTCACCGGCATGATGCCGGGAATGATCGGGACGTCGACGCCCGCCTTCGCCGCGGCATCGCGGAACCGCAGGAAGTTGTCGTTCACGAAGAACAACTGGGTGAAGACGGCGTCGGCGCCGCCGGCGACCTTCTGCCGGAGGTGCTCGCGGTCGATTTCCAGCGACTGGGCCTCGGGGTGCTTCTCCGGGTAGCCGGCGACGCCGATGCCGAACCCGTCGTGGTGCTGCTTGATGAACGCGACCAGTTCGCTGGCGTATTTCAGTCCGTCCTCGGCGGGCACGAAGCCCGTTTCCCCCTGCGGAGCGTCGCCTCGCAGGGCCATGATGTTCTTCACGCCGGCCTCGCGGGCCTGGCCGAGCCAGTCGAGCAGTTCGGCCCGGCAGGAACCGACGCAGGTGAAGTGCGCCGTCGCCGGCAGGCCAAACCGCTCCTGAATCGTCCGGCACCAGTCGATCGTGCGACTGCGGGTGCTGCCGCCGGCCCCGTAGGTACACGAGACGAACGCCGGTCGATACGCGGCGAGCGTTTCCAGCGTCTCCAGCAGGTCGGCATCGCCGGCGGGAGTTTTGGGCGGGAAGATTTCGACGGAGAGGCCGAATTGGCCGTCGTTGTAGATTTCGCGAAGGTGTGTCACCGTGTTCGGAACCTCGTCTCGCGACACGAACGAAGCGGGTATCAGCCCGCGAGCCACGTACTTTTGCCCTGACCCGCAGGCTGATACCCGCGGCTCGCCGAAGGGCGCGCTATGTCGTTCATCCCCTTCGGTTGAGTCAGAGTATCAGCCTGTCCCGCCGGGGTGTAGTCGCCGGCTGCGGTCTTTCGACGCCCAGCCATGCGTTCTGTCATGAAAATGCGGCAGTTTCCTTGCCCGGACCCGTCTCGTCGCCTATCGTGCTACCCATCGGCCCGCCGCCACCGGAGGGCGACCGTCTACCCCCACGGAGCGTTTGCTGATGTCCGCTGCCTCGCCTGTCGCCGCCTCGTCTCCTGCGAAGAGCGGGAACGACTTCAAGGTCGCCAACCTCGCGCTGGCCGAGCTTGGCCGCAAAGAGATCGAGCTGGCCGAGAACGAGATGCCCGGCCTGATGGCCCTGCGGAAGAAGTACGGTCAGTCCAAGCCGCTGACGGGGGCACGCATCGCCGGCTGCCTCCATATGACGATCCAGACGGCGGTGCTCATCGAGACGCTGATCGAGCTGGGGGCGACGGTCCGCTGGTCGAGCTGCAACATCTTCTCGACGCAGGACCAGGCGGCCGCCGCGATCGCGGCGACGGGCGTTCCCGTCTTCGCCTGGAAGGGCGAGACCGAGGACGAGTTCAACTGGTGCATCGAGCAGACGCTGTTCTGGCCCGACGGCCAGCCGCTGAACATGATCCTCGATGACGGCGGCGACCTGACGCTGATGGTCCACGAGAAGTTCCCCGAACTGCTCAAGGGCATTCGCGGCATCACCGAGGAGACGACCACGGGCGTCCATCGGCTGCACGCGATGTTCAAGGCCGGCAAGCTCGGCTGCCCGGCGATCAACATCAACGACAGCGTCACCAAGAGCAAGTTCGATAACCTCTACGGCTGCCGCGAGAGTCTCGGCGACGGCATCAAGCGGGCGACCGACATCATGGTCGCCGGCAAGGTCGTGGTCGTCTGCGGCTTCGGCGACGTCGGCAAGGGCTGTGCCGATGCGATGCGGGGCCTGGGTGCCCGCGTCGTCATCACTGAGATCGACCCCATCTGCGCGCTCCAGGCGGCGATGGAAGGCTACGAGGTCACGACGATGGAGGACGCCGCCTCGCGCGGCGACATCTTCGTCACGGCGACCGGCTGCGTCGACGTCATTCGCGGCGAGCACCTCGACGCGATGAAGAATGATGCGATCGTCTGTAACATCGGTCACTTCGACAGCGAGATCGACATCGCGTATATGAAGAACCGGAAGGACGTCGAACGCCGCCGGATCAAGAAAGACAGCGACGTCGGCGGCCCGGTCGATAAGTACGTCTTCCCCGACGGCAAGGGCATCCTCGTCCTCGCCGAGGGCCGTCTCGTCAACCTCGGCTGCGCCACCGGTCACCCGAGCTTCGTGATGAGCAACAGCTTCACGAACCAGGTCGTCGCCCAACTCGCCCTGTGGCAAAACCACAAGGATTACCCCGTCGGCGTCCACGTCCTGCCGAAAGAACTCGATGAGGAAGTCGCCCGCCTGCACCTCGCCAAGCTCGGCGTGAAGCTGACGAAACTCTCGAAGAAACAGGCCGACTACCTCGGCATCCCCGTCGAAGGCCCGTTCAAGCCGGATTATTACCGGTACTGAGAGAACGCCACGGCCCGGAGCACGCGTAAAGCCCGCCCCTTGCAAGGGGCGGGCTTTTCGTCATTCTCACGCCTGCGTTTCCGTTCGGATCGGCGTCGTTCTATAATCGCGGCCGTCTTCATCGCGACCAACTTGGGAACGAACACCATGCCGTACGGTTTCGATCGCCGCTCATTCCTCGCTTCGTCGGCCGCTCTGTTCGGCGGGGCCGTCGCATCGCGAGTTTCCGCGCAGGATACCCGCCGCAAGCAGCCGCTGCCCGACACGACGCTCGTCGGCAATGCGACTTCGCCCGATCAGCCTCTCTACAAGATCTCGCTCGCCGAGTGGTCGCTGCATCGCATGCTGCAGAAGGGCGAACTCGACAATCTCGATTTCTCGAAATACGCCAAGAACGAGTGCGGCATCGAGGCGGTCGAGTACGTCAACCAGTTCTTCATGGACAAGGCCAAGGATAAGGCGTACCTCGGCGAGTTGAAGACGCGCGCCGCCGACTTGGATGTCGAAAACGTCCTGATCATGATCGACCGCGAGGGGGCGCTCGGTGATCCGGACGAGGCGAAACGCACCCAGGCCGTCGAGAACCACTACAAGTGGGTCGAAGCCGCCGAGTTTCTCGGCTGCCATTCGATTCGCGTCAACGCCCAGAGCAGCGGCGGCTACGTCGAGACGATTCCGCTCGCCGCCGACGGTCTTCGGCGGCTCTGCGAGTTCGCCGACCAGCATGCGATCAACGTGATCGTCGAGAATCACGGCGGACTATCGTCGAACGGCGCGTGGCTGGCCTCGGTCATGGAAGTCTGCGACCACCCGCGGGTCGGCACCCTGCCCGACTTCGGTAACTTCTTCATCGATCGCGAGAAGGGCATCGAATACGACCGCTACAAGGGCGTGATGCAGCTGATGCCCTATGCCAAGGCGGTCAGTGCGAAATCGCACGATTTCGGGCCAGACGGTCGCGAAACCCACACCGACTACGAACGGATGATGGGCATCGTGACCGGCTGGGGTTACCACGGTTACGTCGGGATCGAATACGAAGGCAGCGAACTGGGCGAGAAAGAAGGCATTCTGGCGACTCGCAAACTGCTTGAATCGGTGCGCGAGCGGCTGTCGCAGCACTCTTGAGTCGGCACGGACGCAGCGAGTGCCCCGCCGGACCTCCGGCGGGTTTTTTGTTCACGGGATGACGATGCCACGGTCCGTTCACGACGAATACGCCGAACGGCGAAAACGCTTTCGCGAAAACGCGGCTCGACTCGGCCGGTCGGACGGAATGATCGCGCTGGCCCGCGGGGTCGCGTTTCTCGCCATCCTCGCCGTCCTCGCACTATGGCTCACGGCCGGATGGCCGTCGCCGATCTGGCTCGTTCTGCCGTTCGTCGCATTCATCGCTGCGATCGCCGTTCACGATCGGGTGTTGCGGCAGAAACGGAGCGTCGAGCGCGGCGTGACGTTCTATGATCACGGCCTTGACCGGATCGCCGGACGCTGGGCCGATCGGGGCCAGACGGGCGATCGTTATCGCGACGCGACACACCCCTACGCCGACGATCTCGATTTGTTCGGAACCGGTTCCCTGTTCCAGCTGATTTGGCGAGGCACGACGCGGCTTGGTGAAGACAAGCTCGCCGCATGGCTGCTCAATCCAGCCGACCGCGCGACCGTGCGGGCACGCCAGGAGGCCGTCGAGGAACTTCGACCGCGATACGACCTCCGCGAGTCGATGGGATTGATCGAAGCCGGCGAGCAGGAAGGCAATCAGAACCTGCTTCGCGTCTGGGCCGGTACACCCGCCCGGCCGATCGCCGGCGGAATTCGCCTAGCCTCAGCGGGGCTTTCATTATTCTTCTGGAGCGGGTTGCTGCTCTGGGCGATCGGCGCCGCGCCGGTTTCGCTGCCGGTGGGGGCCTACGCCGGCTGCCTCTTGCTGACGTTCGCCCTGCGTCAACGCATCGCGGAAGCGGTGGGACGACTGCACCGCGCGGAAGCCGGTCTCACCTCGCTCACCGAAGTGCTGCGGCTCGCCGAGCGCGAGGCGTTCACGGCCGCACTGCTTCGCAGCATTCCGGCAAGACTCGCGACCGAGGGGATTCCCTGTTCTCGACGAATCGCCGAACTGCATCGGTTGTCGCACCGGTTCGATGCGGCCCTCTTCAACCAGTTCTTCGCCCCGATCGCACTGACGTTCGGATTGCCGATCCATCTCGCGCACGCCGCCGAGCGCTGGCGCGAGTGGTTCGGCACGACGGTCCCGGCATGGCTCGATGCGGCCGGCGACTTCGAGGCCCTGCTCTCGCTGGCCGGATACGCCGCCGAGCATCCTGCCGATCGCTGGCCGACACTGGTCGCCGAGGGACCGATCTACGACGCCAGACAGTTGGGCCACCCGCTGCTTTCGGAAGATCAGTGCGTCCGAAACGACGTCGCGATCGGGAATCCGGTTCGTCTGCTGGTCGTCAGCGGGTCGAACATGGCGGGCAAGAGTACGCTGATGCGGGCGGTCGGCGTGAACGCCGTTCTCGCCTTCGCCGGCGCTCCGGTGCGAGCCGAAACGTTGACGCTCTCAATCATGCAGATCGGCACGGTGATCCGCGTCGCCGATTCGCTGCAAACCGGAAAGAGCCTGTTCTTCGCTGCGATCGAGCGACTGAAACGGATCACCGTTCTCGCCGAAGGCCGGCTGCCGCTGTTGTTCCTGCTCGACGAGCTGCTCGCCGGAACGAACTCGCACGATCGACGGATCGGTGCCGAGGCGGTATTGCACTGGCTCGTCTCGGCCGGAGCGATCGGCATCGTGACCACGCACGATCTGGCGCTGACGGAAATCGCGGACGATCTCGCGCCGGCCGCCGCAAACATGCACTTCCGCGACGTACTCGTCGGCGGCACGATGCGGTTCGACTATACGCTGCGACCGGGCGTCGTCGATCGCGGCAACGCGCTGGCGCTGATGCGTCTGGTCGGACTGATGCCGAACGACGCGGTCGATCCGTCGTCGGGAGGCGGCCTATGTCGCAACGGCGCCGAGGATCGCGAGGGCGATCGAGTTGTAGAGGACGACCCCCATCATGTCCATGAACGACGCGATGAGCGGGTTCGACATGAGGGCCGGGTCCATACCGAGCCGGCGGAAAATGAGCGGTAGCAAGGTTCCCCAAACGGTTCCGAGCACGACGACGCCGCAGACGGTCAAGGCGACGACGATCGATTCGGCCCACGACCGGCCGAACCAGAAGCGGATGAAGACGAAGTCCGCCGTCGCGAGCGCCGATCCCAGCATCAGGCCGACGACCGCCTCGCGTACCGTCAGGCGGACGTGTTCCTTCGTCTTTCCGAGCGCGAGCAGGCGGATGACGAGCGTCGCACTTTGTGAGCCGGTGTTCCCGCCGCTCGCGAGCACTAGCGGCAGGAAGCTGAACATCGTGACCTGGAGATCGGAGGCGCTTCCGAAGCGGTCCATGATCTCCGCCGTGACGAGCGCCATCATCGACAGGAACACGAGCCAGATGCCGCGCTTCCAGGCGATCACCGGCAGTGGCGTTTCAAGATAGCCGTCCTCGAACGGCTCGACGGCACCGGCTCGCAAGACGTCCTCTTCCGCCTCTTCGCGGACGATGTCGAGCACGTCGTCGTGCGTGATGATGCCGACGAGCCGATTCTGGTTGTCGACGACCGGAATCGCGAGGAAGTCGTATCGCGCCAATTGATGCGCGACGGTCTCCTGATCGTCGTCGACCCGCACCGCGATCGCGTCGCGGTTCATGACGTCGGTCAGCTTTACGTCGGGCCGCGAAAGGATCAGCGTCCGCAGTGTCGTCAGTCCGCGCAGATGTCGATTCGCATCGATGATGTAGACGTAATAGATCGTCTCGGAGTTCGGCGCCTGTTGCCGCAGACGGTCGATCGCCTCGCGCACCGTGACGTCTTCCGGCAGCGAAGCGTACTCGGTCGTCATGATCGACCCGGCGCTGTGCTCCGGGTACGACAGCAGCTTGCGGATGTCGGCCCGCTCGGCCTGGGCGACCAGCGGCAGCAGCGACTCGACCCGTTGCGGCTCGAGCCGGTTCAGCAGGTCGGCCCGGTCGTCGGGCGACATCTCTTCGATGATCTTCGAGAGCCGGTCACGACCGATCAGATCGACGAGTTCGACCTGACGCGCGAGGCTGAGGTGCTCGAAGATTTCGACCTGACGGACCAGGCCGCAATGCGACAGCACCTTCCAGACGTCGCCGGACGACAGATCCTGAAGGACTTCGGCGACGGCCGCCGGGTGCAGGATTTCGCAGAACTCCCGCAAGCCGAGCGAATCGCTCTCCTCGATCATCTGCCGGAGATCGGGCAAGAGCAGGCTGTTGAACATGCTGCTCATCGGCTCGTTCCCGCAGAAAAGTGCCGGAGAGGACTACATCAAGATCGGAAGCGGTCGCGCGGCGGCCGGCATCATGCGGAAATTGGTCGATAAGAAAAAACCCTCGCCGGAGGTGTCCGGCGAAGGGCTTGAATACGCGAGGTGGAGCAACCCGACGGCAAACCGTCACCGCTTCGAGAACTGGAAGCTGCGGCGAGCCTTCTTATGACCGTACTTCTTTCGTTCGACCATCCGCGAATCGCGCGTCAGGTAGCCGCCCTCGGAGAGAGTCGGGTGATTCGCGGGATTCTTCGCCTGCAGGGCACGAGCAATGCCGAGCACGATCGAACCGGCCTGGCCGGTCCGGCCGCCGCCGGAGACGTTCACCGAGATGTCGACCTTGCCGAGCATCTCGGTCGCCTTGAGCGGCGCGAGAATCGCCAGGCGGTCGCGCTCGACGACGAAGTATTCTTCGAGAGTTCGCCCGTTGATCGCGAACTGGCCGGAACCGTCTTTAACGCGGACGCGGGCGACGCCCGTCTTGCGGCGACCGGTTCCCATCGCAACGCCGAAGCGGTCGATCTTTCCGCGGATCGTCGGGGCCGGTCGCGGGACGGCGTCCTGCTCGGCGGACTCGCCTCCACCGAACGTCAGACCGCCCGTCTCGTCGCCGGCTTCGACGTCGTCGGCGCCTTCGGCAGGCTCGGCTTCGACGATCGTCGGCTCAGCCGCCAAGGGGCTTTCCGTCTGTTCGTCAGCCCCTTCGGCCGGCTCCGTGCCGACAATGGAGGGTTCCGCTTCGAGATCACCGGTAGTCTTGTCGTCGGACATAGCGTCTGGCAATTTTCAGATCGGTCAAAGATCGCGAAAGTTCAGCGGGCGAGAAGGTATTCCGGAAACGGCTGCGGCTGCTGGGCCTGATGCGGATGGTTCGGGCCGGAATACACCTTGAGCAGTTGAAGCATCTGGCGACCGAGCCGATTCTTCGGCAGCATTCGCCGAACGGCCTCGGTGATAATCATCTCCGGCTTCCGATGCCAGACCTGCTCGGCCGTCTCGACCTTGCGTCCGCCCGGGTAGCCGGTGAATTTCTGGTACTCCTTCATGCCCATCTTCTTGGTGAAGTATGGGATGTCGGGGTGCCCCATCTCTTTACCGCTAAACCGGATACGCTCGCAGTTCACCACCACGACGAAGTCGCCGCACAGCACATGCGGCGTATACTCCGGCTTGTGCTTGCCCATCAGGACGGTCGCAATCTGCGTCGCCAGACGGCCGACGACCTGATTGTCGGCGTCGACGACGAACCAGCCCTGCTCGGCGTCCTCCTTGCGAAGAAGGAACGACTTATTCTTGAACGATAAAGCCATATTCCCGGCCGTCCATCAACAGGTGCAGCGGAGCGTCACCGGGACATCCGCCGATCAGAGCCAATACAGAATCAGACCACTCCCGCGCAAGACACGGGCTGGGCAGAGCAAAGCAGATTAGCGATCGATCGCCGAACCTTCAACAGTGCCGGGGGAAAAACCGGCGTTTCAAGCCGCGACCATCAGAGCCGCGACCGTGAGGGAGCGCTT
>JBAQZJ010000011.1:0-3605 GCA_049790855.1 Planctomycetaceae bacterium
AGGACGCCGCAGCGTCCGCTCGACCCTCTCCATGGCCGCCCTCAGCGCGTGCCGCTGCAACCCCGTGATCCGGGACTTCGCACGCCGACTCAAAGACCAGGGCAAAGCCCATCACGTCGTCCTCACCACCTCAATGCTCAAAAACCAGACCACCTGGACCCCGCGATTCGCCCTCGCGGACTCATCCTCCCCTTGACAACCAACACAGCCGCTCTGCGGTAAACATCCTTTTCTTTGCGCCTTGGCGTCTTTGCGCGACGCTTCCGCGGCGGCGCGGAAGTGGGGAGAATGCAGCGTCCCTCGCGCTCGAAAAGGAGATGGTATGAAGCGGCTTGTCGTGATCGTGGCCGGTATGATGCTGGGAGCATTCGGAACCCGACTGGAGGCGGACGACGCCGTGAGCGTGACGTCGTTCAACATTCGCTACAACAATCCTGCCGACGGGCCGAACGCCTGGCCGCATCGCCAGGACTGGGTCGCCGAGATCATCCGCAAGAACGCCGACGTCGTCGGCCTGCAGGAGGTTCGGAAAGATCAGCTCGATGACCTGAAGGAACGACTGCCCGACTACGAGTTCTACGGCGTCGGCCGCGACGACGGGAAAGAGGCCGGCGAGTTCGTGCCTCTCGCGTGGAAGAAAGACCGGTTCACGGCGACCGAAAAAGGCGAGTTCTGGCTGAGCGAGACGCCGGGCGAGCCGAGCAAGGGCTGGGATGCCCAGTTGCCGCGCGTCACGACTTGGGTGCGTCTCAAGGACGACACGACCGGGAAAACGCTGCTCGCCGTCAATACGCACTTCGACCACCGCGGCAACCCGGCCCGGCGCGAAAGCGGCACGCTGATCCAGAAGTGGATCGCCGCACACGCCAAGGGCGATGCGGTCGTCCTGACCGGCGACTTCAATACGCTGCCCGACTCGCCGCCCTATCGCAATCTGACGGCCGAAGCGAACGGCATCACGCTTCGTGACGCCCGCCTGGCGGTCGACGACCCGCAAGGTCCGGACTCGACGTGGAACGGCTTCAAGGAAATTGCCCCCGGCCGGCGGATCGACTTCGTCTTCACGACCGGCCCGGCGACGGTGACGGCGTTCCGCACGCTCGACGAGACGCGAGAAGGCCGATTCCCGTCGGATCACCTGCCGATCGTCGCCACGGTGAAACTCGGCGCGACCAAATGATCGACGCCCGGCAGGCGCGAGCCTGCCCGTTTGTGTTCTGATTCCGAATTGTTCCATCAGGCCTCCCAATCGCGCCTCGCGCCGCACACCACTGACCCGTCGCCTCCTGACCTTCTGATCTCCTCAAAAAAAAGAGAGATGCGCATCCCCCGACCTCCGATCGGCCGTGACAAAGCCGGTCCGGCCGGTCGGACGACGAGTCCTGTGCAGGACACGTCGAACCGGGCAGGCCTGCGTGGCCGTCCCGTCCCGAGAGGTGGACGATTCTGAAACTCCAGCAAGTCCGTGAAACGGCGCTTGGAGGCGGGACCATCTGCTCTCTCGGCAAGGACCGGCTGGAAATCCGGCTTGTCACCGTCGGCCCGTCGAGATCGTTGCAGGCAGAGCCGCGGATGCTCCCGCACCTCCCTCGACCAGAGGCCAGTGGCCAGTGGCCACGTTCGCTAAGGGAGCGCCGCGCTTGCAAGCGGAAACCGTCGCCGGCGGAGCGATTCGCAGAAATGTTTAAGAACTCGAACTGCCGCATAGGGGGAGCCTGTGGTGCATACGCCTCGCATGCACCACCGCCTCGCCAGGGGCGGCACGGTCTCAAGAGCCGATCGAACGCATCCGGACGCCTCGCCTGCGGCTCGCCAAGGGTCGGGCCTCTGGCCCGAGTGCATGCGGGACGCATGCACCACAACCGGCGGCTCGCGATCGCATCGGTCAGTTGTCCGACTGCCGTTTCAGGGTGAGAATCCGTTCGCGATACAGTCGTTCGACGTCGGCGCGGGTCGCGATGATCTCGCGGCAGAAGCCGGTGTGCTGGCGTTCGTAGCGCACCCGGGCGGCTTTGTGCGGTTCGATGTGCAGCGTCGCGGCGAGCCAGCGGCGGTCGTCGTCGGACAGCTCCGCCAGTTCGTCGCCGAACAGCGTTCGCTGCTCCATCACGAGTGTTTCGAGGCGGCGGTCGTAGTGGTCGTAAGCGGCCATCGCGTCAGCGTCGCTCTTCCTTCACGGCGTTCTGTTCCATCATCTTGTGGTGCGGTTCACGGTCGCCTGCCGCCGTCGCTTCGAATTAGAATACCGTCCGGCCGCTCCGGCCATTCTGACGCATCCCTCCTCCTTCCGGAAGCCGACCTCATGTCCCGGTTCCTCGCGCCCGCGGTCTGTCTGTTGTGTGTCGGCACTGCTGTTGCCGAGGACTGGCCGCAGTTTCGCGGCCCACGTTACGACAACATCTCCCGCGAAGCCGGCTGGAACGCGAAAAGTCTCGCGCCGGAACCGAGCATCGCCTGGAAGCGCGACGTCGGCATCGGCTACGCCGGGCCGGCGGTCGTCGGCGATGCGGTCTACGTCATGGGCCATGCCGACGGTCAAGAACACGTCCGGCGGCTTGATGCAAAGACCGGCGAGGTCGTCTGGACGCATTCCTACCCCGGCGCACTCGTCGACAACCTCAACGCCGGCGGTCCGGGAGCGACGCCGACCGTCGCGGGCGACGTCGTTTACACGAACGGCCGGGAAGGGCAACTGTATTGCCTGAAGACGTCCGACGGCAGCGTCGTCTGGAACGTCAAACTGCCGGAGGCCTACTCGCTCAAAGTGCCCGCATGGGGCTTTACGAGCAGCCCGCTGCTGATCGACGGCATGGTCGTCGTCGATGCCGGCCGGCTGGTCGCACTCGATGCGAAGACCGGAAAGGAAGTCTGGAAGAGCGACGCCCAATACAAACCCGGCTACGGCACCCCGACGCCGTTCGAGTTTCAGGGACAAACGTATCTCGCTCATCTCAACAACGACGGCGTGACGGTCGCCTCGCTTGCCGACGGCAAAGAAGCGGCCTTCTTTCAGATCGATGCCCAGTTCGACACCGCGTCGACCAGCCCGGCCGTTCGCGGCGACAAGTTGTGGATCTCGGTCGGTTATGCCGACGGGGCCTGCGTCCTGCTGAAGTTCGACGGTTCATCGCTCGCCGAACTCTACAGGAATAAAGACCTCCGCAACCATTTCAGCAACAGCCTTCTGATCGGCGACCACGTTTACGGCATCGACGGCCAGACGAACAACAGCCGCACCTGCCAGCTCGTCTGCATGGAATTCGAGACCGGCGAAGTCGCCTGGAAGCAGCGCGGCGGCGGCTTCGGCTCGCTGGTCGCCGCCGACGGAAAGCTGATCTACCTCAACGACAAGGGCCTCGCCGCCGTCATCCCCGTCAGCCCGAAGAAGTTCGCCGTGACGTCGAAGGGCCAGGTGCTCGACGGCCAATGCTGGACCGCCCCGGTCCTCGCGGGCGGACGCCTCTACTGCCGGAACAGCGAAGGAACCCTCGTCGCCGTCACGATGCAATAGGCAACTCGCAAGTCAGAGCCGCGACCGTCAGGGAGCGGTTCACGTCGGTCGCGCAGTTCGCGTCAACCGCTCCCTGACGGTCGCGGCTCTGAAG
>JBAQZJ010000012.1:0-8243 GCA_049790855.1 Planctomycetaceae bacterium
GCTCGTCGACGAGCAGGCGGCCCTGGAGCGGATCTTCGCCGAGACGACGCTGCCGATCACCGCCCACTGCGAAGACGAAGCGACCGTCCGGGCGAATGCCGCCCGGCTCGGCGGCGGGAAGGAACTCGCCGATCACAGCCGCATCCGCGATCACGCCGCCGCGGAGATCGCGACGAAACGGGCGATCGATCTCGCGGTCCGACACCGGCATCGGTTCCACGTTCTGCACGTCTCGACAGCGGCCGAGACGGAGCTGCTGCGCGAGCATCACGGCCTGATCACGGCGGAAGCCTGCCCGCATCATCTGTTCTTCAACATCGACGACTACGCCCGGCTCGGCACGCGGGTGCAGATGAACCCGTCGATCAAGACTGCCGAAGACAACGCCGCGCTGTGGAACGCGCTGCTCGACGGTCTCATACAGGTAATCGCGACCGACCACGCTCCGCATACACTCGACGAGAAGGCACAACCATATCCGCAATCACCGTCGGGCCTGCCGGCGGTCGAGAACTCGCTCGCCCTGATGCTGAACGAGGTTCACAACGGCCGTTGCACGCTGGAGCAGATCGTCGGCTGGATGTGCGACGCCCCGGCCCGCGTGTGGGACGTCGTCGCCAAGGGTCGCATCGCCGAGGGCTACGACGCCGACCTCGTCTTGATCGATCTGGACAAGACGGCGACAATCCGCGATGAGGAGCAGATCACGAAGTCCCGCTGGAGCCCGTGGAACGGCGTCAGGCTCACGGGCTGGCCGACGCACACCTGGGTCGGCGGACGGCTCGTGTTCGACGACGGCCGGTTCGACGAATCGGTTCTCGGAACGGAAGCCCGTTACGATCACGCGCGCGGCGGGTACTGGGCGACAGCGTAAGAGACGAAGGAACGGGAGAGGCGTGAGAGCGGGAGACCGCTCCCACGGCGACATCTCTGTCCCCCCAACTCCCGTCTCACCCGATCCCCTCCTCCTGAAAACATGTCTCACCGGATCTCACGGATGATCTTACCGATTGCCGGCTTTGCGGTGCTGGCCGCCGCATCGGCGGCCGTCTGGGCGTTCGTCCGCGAGACGCAGGCGCCCGTCGATCGCCTGCAAATCGTCGAGGAGTATCCGCACGACCCCTCGGCGTTCACGCAGGGGCTGGTCATTCGCGGCGGCGTGATGCACGAAAGCACGGGTCTGTACGGCCGATCTTCCGTGAGGCACGTCGAACTGAAAACGGGCCAGATCGAGCGGATCGTGTCGCTCGACGACCAGATCTTCGGCGAGGGCATCGCGATTCTCGGCGACGAGCTGTTCCTGCTCACCTGGAAGAACCGGGTCGGCTACGTCTTCGACCGCAAGACGCTCGAGTTCAAGCGGGCGTTTCACTACGGCGGCGAGGGTTGGGGGCTGACGTCCGACGGAACGCACCTGATCCTCTCCGACGGCACCGCCGTGCTGAAGTTCCTCGATCCGAAGGACGCCCGCGTCGTCAAGAAGCTGCCGGTCCGCGACGGCGGGACGCTCGTCGACAACCTCAACGAGTTGGAGTACGTCGACGGCGAGATCTACGCGAACGTCTGGTACAGCGACCGCATCGCCCGCATTTCCCCCAAGACCGGCGAACTCCTCGGCTGGCTCGACGCCTCGGTCCTGCGAAAACAGGTCGAGCTGAACAACCCCCGCGAAGACGTCCTCAACGGCATCGCCTGGGACCGCGAGACGAAAAAGCTCTACGTCACCGGCAAACGCTGGCCGAAGCTGTTTGAGGTGGAGATCGCGCGGTAGGGCGGAGCCGCTGCGTCCTTCTCTGGCGGGCGATTCAGACGCTGCCGCTGCGAACGATGCCGTAGATCAGCCAGAGGCCGAGCAGGCTCGACAGCAGGAAGATGGGAATCGCGAACCATTGCGAATCGGGCACGCTGCGAATCAGCAGGGCCGAGGCGAGCACCAGCGCCGACATGACCATGCCGATCGAGATGCGGTTGCTCGACTTATCGAGTTCGACGCTGAGGTGGTCAATGTTGCTGATGTCCAGTTCGACCTTCAGCTCGTCGCGGCCGAGCTTGGCCAGCGCGGTTTCGAGCCGGAACGGCAAACGTCCGGCCACCTCGGCGAGATCGCCCGCCTTGAGCAGAAAACGATCGGCGAACTGCATCGGCTCGTAGCGTCGGCGAATCGTCTGCTCGATGAACGGGGCGAGATGCTCGGCGAGATTGAAGTGCGGGTCGAGCTGCCGTCCCGTGCCTTCGAGCGCCACGACCGCGCGGACGAGCAGCATCAGGTCGCCGGGACAGCGGATGTGGTGCGTCCAGAGAATCGCGAGAAAGTCATGCAGCAGCCGGCCGACGCGAATCTTCTCGAGCGGCAATCCGTAATACGAGCCGACGAAATCGCGGACGTCGGCGGTCAGATGCGTCTTGTCGATCGGTCCGAACGGGTCGCCGATCGCCTCCAGCACGCGCACCGCCGTGTTCACGTCTTTGCGGGCGATCGCGGCGAACAGGTCGACGAGTCGGTCGCGGATCGGTTCGTCGAGCTGACCGATCATGCCGAAGTCGTACAAGCAGATCGCCCCGTCCGGCATGACGCGCACGTTGCCGGGATGCGGATCGCCGTGGAAGACGCCCAGGTCGAAGGCCATTTTCATGAAGACCCGCGCCCCCGTCGCAGCGACGTCCGACCGGTAGATGCCCGCTTCGTCGATCGCCGCGGGATCGTCGACCGTGATGCCCTCGACGTACTCCATGACCAGAACGCTTTCGGCGCAATAGTCGAGATAGGCGGCCGGCACGGCGAGGCCCGGTTCGTCGTGAAACAGTCGCGCGAACTCGTCCATCGTCCGGGCTTCGCGCTGGAAGTTCATCTCTCGCCGAATCGTGCGGGCGAAGTGCTGCACGAGGCCGACCGGGTCGAAGATCCGTGATTCGGGAATCCGCCGTTCGAGCAGCGCCGCCAGATCGAACATCAGTGACAGGTCGCGTTCGACCTCGGTCAAGATGCCCGGTCGGCGAACCTTGACGGCGAGCGGCGTGCCGTCGCGAAACGTCGCACGATGCACCTGGCCCAGCGAGCCGGCGGCGATCGGCGTCGGCTCGAACGAAGCGAACAGCGCGGAGACCGGCCGGCCGAGCGATCGCTCGATCTCGGCCATCGCCGCCGACGCCGGAAAGGGCGGCACGTGCTCGCGGAGCTTCGACAACTCGTGCGTGACGTCGGCGGGAACAAGATCGGGGCGCGTGCTGACGACCTGCCCGAACTTGATGAACGTCGGCCCGAGCGATTCGGCTGCCAGCCGCAACCGCACGGCGACGGTCAGCGGCGGCGTCTCACTGTGACGCCAGAACATCCAGCGCCGCACGCCAAGGCGCCCGGCAACGTCGCCGAATCCATGATTCAGCAACACCGCAGCGATTTCCCGCCCACGGCCGAGATTGCGAAGGACTCGTAGGGGGCGGGGAGTCATGAAGGAGGAGTCAGAAGTCAGTATTCAGAAGTCAGGAAAGATTGCCAATGGTCCGGAGTGTGTCGCTCTGTGAGTACCATTTCATCGCAGGGTACAGGAGTAGACAACATTCGGCATCCGCGGCAGTCGTCGACGACTTCTGACTCCTGCTTTCTGGCTCCTGACTCCTCCTTCACATCACACTGAAATAGTTCGCCGCCGCGAAGTCGAAAGCCTCGTTCGACATTCTTTTCGGAAAGCGGCGATAAGCGCAATAGTTCTTGACCTGCAGCAACAGGTCGCGGGGCTGACAGGCGCGGAAGGGGCGATTGACGGCTTCGTAGTGGGTCGCAATCAGGTATTCGGCCGCCTGCCTGTCGAACTCGAAGCCCATCATGGGCGCGAAGAGCTTGAGCAGCTCGAGGAAGTTTTCTCGGGTCGGGTCGGGCACTTCGAGCTTGTAGGGGATTCGTCGCAGGAAGGCTCCGTCGACGAGATCGCGCGGCTCGAGGTTCGTGCTGAAAATGATGAGCTGATCGAACGGCACCTGAATCTTCTTGCCGCTCGGAACGTTGAGATAATCGAATCGTTTTTCGAGCGGCACGATCCAGCGATTGAGCAGCACGTCGACGGGCATCGTCTGTCTGCCGAAGTCGTCGATGACGAGCGTGCCGCAGTTGCTCTTGAGCTGAAGCGGCGCCTCGCAGATTTTCGTCTGCGGATTCTGGCAGACCTCCAACTCTTTCATCGTCAGTTCGCCGCCGGCGACGACCGTCGGACGGACGATCTGCACCCAGCGGGCGTCGACGCCGGAAAGGTCGAACAGACCGTCACCTGTCGCGTAGGGAACCTCTTCATGCACGCCCTGATCGAACACACGGAGGATGTCGCCGTCGATGCCGAGCGTTCGCGGAATCCAGATCGTGCTGCCGAAACAGCGGGTGATGCGCTCGGCGATGCTCGTCTTGCCGTTGCCTGGCTCGCCGAACAGGAACATTCCGCGGCCGCTGTTGATCGCGGGGCCGAGGCGGTCGAGCATCGACTTGTCCATGATCAGATCGGCGAATGCCCGCTTCAGGTCGTCTTCGGTCGCCTGCTGCTTCGCGATCGACTGCGCCGCCATCGCCGTCAGATAATCTTTGAGCGGCACCGGCGCCGCACCGTAGTACGAGCACTCCTCCGCGTATCGTCTGGCCCGCTCGCGGCCGTAGTCGGTGATCTGGAAGTCGTAGTCGCCCATTTCCGCGGCCCCGCGGAAGGCGATAAGTTGATCGTGCTTGAGTTGCTTGAGGATCGGCTCGACGATTCCGAACGGCAGCTTGATCTGGGAACAGATGAGCCGACCCGTGCTCGATCCTTTCGAGAGTAGATACTTCAGGATCAGACGCTCGACTTCCTCGAAGGTCATCCCCGTCTGTTCGAGCGTTTCCGGTGCGCGGGGCACAAAGACGTCCGCCTCCGCTTTTCTTCCGCCGAGCAGCTCGTTCACGCGGTCGAACAGGTGGCTCAGCCGTGCGTTGCCCAGTGCCGCCTTCGGTTTCGCGGGCTTGTCGGGACAAGCGGTGTCCGCCGGCAGGGCGTCGTCCTCCGCCGGCAGGTCATCCAGTTCCGACAGGTCCAGCTCCAGGTTGTCGAGTGTCTCGAGCACGCCGCCGGAAAGAGTGCTCTCCGCGGCCGCATGACCCTTCAATTCGGCGAGAAACTCGCCGGGGCTGAGCTTGGAATGACCCGACATGGCACATCCGAGGTCTGGACGCAAAGAAAGACGACACGACGACGCAACCTTAGTTCACGACGGACCGGCGTCAAACCACCTTGCTCTCCCGCGCGATCAAAGACAGCATGATCGACAACTTCGCTACAATCGGCCGGTCCAACCCGCCGTCGTTTCGACCTCGATCGCCATTCACATCGGTAGAACCTTCCCATGCGATTCGAAAACCGGGTCGTGCTCGTGACCGGCGGAGCCAAAGGCATCGGCGAAGGCTGCTCGCGGGTGTTCTGCCGCGAAGGCGGCGCCGTCGCGATCGTTGATCTCGACGCCGAAGCTGGTGAACGGCTTGCGGCCGAGTTGTCGTCGTCTGGCCCGGGCACCGCCGTCTTCTTTCCGTGTGACGTTTCACAGGCGGAAGAGTTTCGCGCTGCGATCGAATCGATTGCGTCTCGCTTCGGGCGCATCGACTGCCTGATCAACAATGCCGGCGTTCATCCCCCGGCGTTGTCGATCGACGACACGAGCATCGACGACATGCAGCGATTGATGCAGGTCAATTACCTGTCGACGTTCGCCGGGTGCAAGTTCGCCATGCCGCATTTGCGAAAAACTCGCGGCACCATCGTGAACATGTCGAGCATGACGGCGGTACTCGGGCAGCATCTTTCGACGGCCTATTGCGCGACGAAGGCCGCTCAGGTCGGTCTGACGAAGGCGCTGGCGATCGAAGCCGGACCGCTGGGCGTTCGCGTCAACGCGATTCTACCCAGCAACGTCGATACGCCACTTATGCGCGATTGGGCTGAGACGCTCGACGACCCGGCGTCGGCTTTGGAGTGGGTTGCGGACCTGCAGGTCATCGGTCGGATGGCGACGCCCGAAGAGATCGGCCGGATCGCGCTGTTCCTGGCGACCGACGACTCAAGCTTCCTGACCGGCCAGGCGATCGAAGCCGACGGCGGGGCGGCGCTCGATTATTGACGCGCCCCCGGATTTTCCGCATCGGGATACAGGCGGCACCCCGGCTGGACCCCCGGCATTTTATGGAAATAATTGTCGCAGCTACGTATCAACCAATTGGCACTGGGAGAGCCGCCATGCCGCCGACGATCGACACGAAAAAGAACGATGAAATCATCAAGGAATTGATCACCTCCTACTGGATGGAACTGGAAACGGTTCAGAACTATCTCGCCGCGTCGACGAATCTGTCCGGCGTCAGGGCGCAGGAGATCAAATCATCGCTCGCGGCCGACATCGACGCGGAACTCGGGCACGCCAAACTGTTGGCGAAGCGAATTCACATTCTCGGCGGCACGGTGCCCGGCAGCACGGGCTTCTCGGCGAGCCAGAAGACGCTCCAGCCGCCGGCCGACGCACGCGACGTCGCCACCGTGATTCACGGCGTTCTCGACGCCGAGGCCGGAGCGATGCGGCAGTACCAGAAACTCATCGAGCTTTGCGACGGGGTCGACTACGTGACCCAGGATCTATGCATTCAGATCCTCGGCGACGAACAGGAACACCACCGCGAGTTTCTCGCATTCCTGACCGAATACGAACCGCCGGCCGGTTCGAAAGAGACCGTTCGGGTGTGAACGTTCGGCTTTGGCGTCCGGCGCAACCGCGGTGCGGAAGAAGCATCTACGCCGTCGCGACGAAGTTCAGCAGGAACAGATAATGGCAGCACGTTCCCGCGAGCGTCGCCAGGTGCCAGATGCCGTGCAGGTAGGGATTGCGGTGGTCGTTCATTAAGAAGACGGTGCCGCCGCTGTAGAACACCGCGCCGGCGATCACCAGGGCGAAGCCGTCCGGTCCGCCGACGCTGAGAAACCGTCCCAGCGACAGAACCGGTATCCACCCCGTCAGCAGGCACAACGCGAGATCGGTGACTCCGATCACGCTGCCTTTCCGCCTGATCCGCACGGCGATGCCGACCCCCGCGAGCAACCACATCGCAGCGAGTTGGGCCAAGCCGTAGGGCGTGCGCAAATGGGCAGCCGCAAACGGCGTGAAGCTGCCTGCGATCATCAGGTAGATGCAAACCTGGTCGGCAATGCGGAAGCCCGTCCGCAGCCGCGGGCGGTTCTCGAACCCATGCGACAACGCCGAAGCCGCATACAGCCCGACCAGGGCGGCGCAATACACGCCGCACGCCGCGAGCACCCAGCCGTCTGTCTCTCGCAGAGCGGCGAACAGCAGAATCGCCGCTGCGGGAACGCTGGCGGCGCAACCCAGTCCGTGCGTCCAGCGATTGACGGCTTCAGGCGGGGCGACACGACTCGTCGTCCATGTCTCGACACTGACCCGCGACATGCACGACGCTTTCGACCGATCGTCGGATGAGACCTGACCGTTCACCAGTTTTATGGTGCCTCTCTCTGTTGATCGGCTGACGACCGAAGTGTTCTTGAAGGCGCACGCGTACGCGGTGTGTTCGCCCGAACCGGCATCTCTTTCCACATTCCCGTCGTCGGCAGCGCGCCTCCCTTAGAGAGGCCTCCCGAGGGGGTCTCCCTACGGGCATTTATTCGACTTACCGAGGCGGCCGGCCGGACGGACCCGGTGCTGATACGACTCGCGCCGATCGTATAATCCATCTGTCCCGTCGATGCGTCCTCCGGGCGCCGATGTTCCGCGCTCGAGGGATGGCCTGCCGACATAGCTCTCCCTGCGGCTTCGACGCAAAGCCCCGCCATGATCCTGGCGGAGCGATGAGTGGCGGTCGTTCTTCACTGCGGGCCGGTTTTGCCATGCTTCAACAATTGCGTCAAGACGACTCGCACGACGTCGGCACTCTCGCCTTCCGCGATCTGGTCCGTCGCACACTTGCCCACAACGCCTGCTTCGTCGGGCAGCATTTGCGAGTCGAGTTCGAACGAAACGAGGTCATCCTCCGCGGCGAGGTGCAGAGCTGGTACCACAAGCAGGTCGCACAGGAATCGATCCGCAAAATCGAGGGCGTCGATTCGATCCGAAACGAGTTGACCGTGGAGTCCGGCTGCCCGGCTTGCTGAAACGCTGTTTTCAAAACGGGAAGGTGAGGCTCCCGCCGAACCGGACGGGCCTTGTGCAATCCAGTCCGACGAAAGGCGTTCCAC
>JBAQZJ010000013.1:0-4403 GCA_049790855.1 Planctomycetaceae bacterium
TCCGGCAACGCGGCCGGATCGACGTGCCGACGTCGAACGAAACGCTGTTCGCCCACATCGGCGACGTCACCGAGGGCCAGACGATCGTTTCCCTGCGCGATGCGGCCGGTGACCCGATCGTTCGCGAGCAATCCCTCCGCCAGGGCGAATCGCTGCGGTTCGAGATCGACGACCGGCTTTACGAACTGAGCGTCGTCGAGCTGCGAAACCTGCTCACCGGCGACGACTTCGCCGTATTCCGCGTGCAGACGGCCCGCGAGAACAAAGAACCGGACGAGCCGCGCGCCGTCGATCCGGTCGAGGGTGCCCTCGGCGAGGAGCCGGTGCCGGTCGCACCCCAGCCGTGACGAACCCAAGCACGGTCGCGGCTCCGTTAGCGTCGCTCGCATCGATTCGCCGGCTCGGCTAGGGTGAAGGAGCGATCCCTCCCGTTGTTCCCACCGAGTCGGTTCCCGCCGTGATGAAGTCGCTCGCCTTCCTGATCGCGTTCTGTCCTCTCGTCGCAGCGGCCCAGGATGCGACGCTGGTCGCGCCGACCGATCCGCTGCCGCCCGAGGAGCAGCGTCAGAAGTTTCACTTGCCGCCGGGCTTTGAGATTCAGCTCGTCGTCGCCGAGCCGGCGATCGGGCAGCCGATGAACATTCAGTTCGCCGCCGCCGGACGTCTGTGGGTCACGTCGTCGATCGAGTATCCGTATCCGGCAGACGGTCCGGGAGTCGAACCGCGCGACGAGAACTTCGCCGGCGACGACGAGCCGCACGCCCCCCGCGACACGGTCACGGTGATCGACGGCATCGGCGCCGACGGCAAACCGCAGAGCGTCACGAAGTTCGTCGAGGGTCTCAACATCCCGATCGGCGTGCTGCCTTTGACGGACGGCGCGATCGTCTACGGCATTCCGTCGGTCGATCGCCATGCCGACACGAACGGCGACGGTGCCGCCGATGAGCGGACGACGCTGCTGACCGGCTTCGGCAACGCCGATACGCACGGCATGGTCAACGGACTGCGGCGGTGGATCGACGGCTGGGTCTACGCCTGCCACGGCTTTCGCAACACGTCGCACGTCAAAGGCGTCGACGGTCGCGAGATCACGATGAACAGCGGCAACACGTTCCGCTTTCAACCCGACGGCACGCGGCTCGAACAGTACACCTGGGGCGAGGTCAATCCGTTTGGTCTGACGTTCGACCCGCTCGGAAACCTGTACAACGCCGACTGCCATTCGCGACCGCTCACGCTGCTGCTGCGCGGGGCGTACTACCAGAGCTTCGGCAAGCCGCACGACGGGCTGGGCTTCGGACCCGACATGATCGACCACAGTCACGGCTCGACGGGCATCTGCGGCCCGGCGTACTACGCGGCGACGCAATTTCCATCCGACTATCGCGACAACCTGTTTTTGTGCAATCCGGTGACGGGCCGGGTGCATCGCGACAAGCTCGTCTGGACGGGCAGCAGCCCGAAGGTCGACACGCAGCCCGATTTCCTCACCAGCGACGATCCGTGGTTCCGCCCGGTCGATGTGACGGTCGGCCCCGACGGTGCCTTGTACGTCGCCGACTTCCACAACGCGGTCATCGGCCACTACGAAGTGCCGCTCGGCCACCCCAAGCGCGACCGCACGACCGGCCGCATCTGGCGGATCGTGTACGTCGGCGAGAACGGAGAGCATCGCGACCAAATCTCGACACCGCCGGACCTGACGACGAAGACGACCGACGAACTCGTGACGCTGCTGGGCGACGAGAACCTGACCGTGCGTGTGCTGGCGTCGCACGAACTGGTCGACCGACATGCAAAAGACGCCGTGGGCGCGTTGAAGTCGCTCTTTGACGCCCCCCGCTCGCCTGGGCAGCGTGCGCATGCGATGTGGGTGCTCGAACGGCTGGGTTCGCTTGACGACGCGCTGCTGGCGACACTTTCGCACGACGACAGCCGGCTCGTCCGCACGCACGTCGCGAAGCTGCTTGCCGAGCGATCGACCTGGTCGACGGAGCAGCGTGATACGGCGTTGCGGCTGCTCGGCGACGACGATCCGTTCGTCCGGCGGGCCGCGGCCGATTCGCTCGGTCAGCATCCCGACCCGACGTTCGTCCGTCCGCTGCTCGACGCACTCGCGACGACGCCGCAAGAGGATACGCACCTCGTCCACACGATTCGCATCGCGCTGCGGAACGTGCTGGCGGCGGCGAAGGAAGAGATCGCACTGCCGCGGCTCCAAGACTCGCAGGACGACCTGCGAGTGCTCGCAGGAATCACACCGGCCGTGAAGACGCCCGCCAGCGGTGCGGCGACGATGTCCATCCTCAAAGCCGATCTGCGAACATCGGCCGATCTCGTTTCAGCCGCCGACTGGTCTGCGGCGTTCGGTCACGTCTTCCGCCATGCCGACGAAGCCGGCTTCGAGGACTTCATCGCAACGATCCGGAAGCACGTCCACGACCTCGACCGGCAGGTTTCGCTGATTGAGGCGGCTCGGACGGCGATGCAGCAGCGAGGCGTCGATCCGCGTGAACATCTTGCCGGGTGGGGGCAGGCCGTCGCGGTGTCGCTGCTGGAATCGCCGGACCAGACGCTCGCCTGGTCAGAATCACCGCCCGCCGCCGACAAGCCGACCTGGGTGATGCAGGAACGTCCCTGTGCCGATGGTCGCAAGGAACCGTTCTGGTGCAGCCTGCCCAACGGCGAGCAGCGGACCGGCATGTTGCGGTCGCAGGCGTTTTCGCTGCCGGACCGGCTGTCGCTCTTCGTCGCCGGCCATGCCGGCTTTCCGACGGCGGCGGCCCACGAACGCAACGCCGTCCGGCTGCGCGACGCCGCGACCGGGGCGACGCTTCGCGAGGCCTTTCCGCCGCGAAACGACACGGCACAGAAGATCGAATGGGAACTCGGCGACGTCGCGGGACGGACGGGCTACCTCGAACTCGCGGACGGTGACGCCGGCACCGCCTACGCCTGGCTCGCCGTCGGGCGGTTCAGCCTCGACGCTTTGAATGCGGGCGGGCAGGCGAATCCGCAACGGGCCGCCGAATTGATCGCCGGGTTGAAGCTGGCGGACTTATCTCCGCAATTGAAGTCGCTGCTCGCCGATTCGGCGGTGGGAACCGCGAGCCGCGCCGCCGCGGCGACGGCGCTGGTCGCACTCGACGACGATCCGCTGCTGGCGTCGCTGGTGCCGTTGATGGGCGATCCCGCGGTGCCGGCGGCGATCAAGGAGGCGATCGCGCGGGCGATCCTCGACCGCGAGCCGTCGCAGATCGCGAAGGCCGTCGAAGCGGCGGTCAAAACGCTGCCGTCGGCCGCGCAGTTTCCCTTCGCCGAACGGCTCGCAACGACGCCGGCCGGAGCGACCGCGCTGCTGACGCTCGTCGAGCAGGGGCACGCGTCGCCGCGATTGCTGACGAAGCCGTCGATCGAGACCCGCTTCGCCGCGCACGCGGGAACCGACTTCGCCGACCGGATCGAGACGCTCACCGCCGATCTGCCCGCCGAGGACGAAGCGGTCCGGCAGTTGATCGAAGTCCGCATCGGCTCGTTTCAGCCGGCCGCGGCGAGTGCCGAACGCGGCGCCGCGGTGTTCAAGAAACAGTGCGCGAACTGTCACAAGATCGGCACGGAAGGTTCGATGATCGGGCCGCAGCTCGACGGAATCGGCATCCGCGGTCTCGCCCGGCTCGCCGAGGATGTTCTGGACCCCGGCCGCAACGTCGACGGCGCGTTCCGCAGCAGCGTCCTCATCCTCGACGACGGCAAGGTCGTGACCGGCCTCGTCCGCCGCGAAGAGGGCGAATCGCTGATTCTCGCCGACAACGCCGGGAAGGAGTTCAGCGTTCCGAAAGCGTCGATCGAGGAGCGCGTCACCTCGCCCCTGTCGCTGATGCCGTCGAACGTCGGCGAAACGCTGCCCGCCGACCAGTTCGCCGACCTGATGGCGCATCTGCTGAGCCAGCGTCAGGCGAAGTAGTACTCAAAAGAGTGGGTGGCGGGGCCTGAGGGCGAATTCCCGTGGCCCCGGACGCCGGACATGCTTTGCAGGATTTCTTTGCCGCCGGCGCCAAGCGTCCGGGGCCACGCCCTGCGGGGCTGAGAGCCTGTCCGGAAAGTCTGATGTACCGCGTTCGGTCTGGCCGGCCCGAGGGAAAGGCGGACCGACGCGGCGATTAGGTAATCGTCACGGAGGTCCACCGCTGCCCCTCGGGCCGGCCAGACCGAACCCGAAGGGGCGGCGGGCTTTCGGTCGAATGCTGCGTCACTCGTCGTCAACGATTCTCGAATCGCTTCCTCCTCGTTCCTGGCCTTCGACCGAAAGCCCGTCGCCGCGGTGCATCAGACTTTCCGGATAGGCTCTTAGACCCCGCCACCCACAGAATAAGGCAAGAGTCAGTCCAGTGGGGTTGGGC
>JBAQZJ010000014.1:0-1750 GCA_049790855.1 Planctomycetaceae bacterium
TCACCGCCTGCATGCGAAAACTCCTGGTCATCCTCAACACCATGCTCAAAAACCAGACCACCTGGACCCCGCGATTCGCCCTCGCGGACTCATCCTCCCCTTGACAACCAACACAGCCGCTCTGCGGTCAGTGCTTTGTTCCTTTACGCCTTGATGTCTCGGCGCGAAGCCGTTCCCCCCTCACGCGAACCCGAACAGCCAGGTCGCATTTCCGCCGAGAACCTTCGCGATGTCCTCCTGCGACAGTCCCGGTAGATGCGCGGCGACACGCTCGCGAGCCGCGCGATATGACTCGGCCGTCGCATCGGCACCGAAGCCGCCTCCGTACACCAGCCGATCCGATCCAAACGCTTCGAGCAACTGCCGCACGACGGAAGCGGGATCGCGGTGCGGGTAGTTTTCCCGAACGGGCAACGACGACAGTTTCATGACCACGTTGGAATGGTCGCCCCAGCGCAGAATCGCCGCGTGCTCGGCCGGCGTTCCCTGGAACGGACGCCCCAGGTGATCGACGAGCACCGTCGTGTCGCGGAACTCGCGAATCAATGGTTCGAGCGGCGGCGCGTAGCGCGGCTCGAAATGCAACTGGATCGCGAGACCCAAGTTCGCCGCCATCTTCCAGAGTTCTCGCAGTTCCGGCTTGCCCAGCGGCGGCAATCGTTCCGGAGCATACGCATGAACCCGCAGGGCGACGATGTCGTCCGTTCGCCGTTCGACGAGTTCGGCCAAACGCCTCGTCGCGTTGGCCTGGTCGGCGAAGAACAGGCAAGTGCCTTTCAAGCGGCCGCGACCGACGTCGAGGCAATGTTCGAGGTAACGATGGTCGTCCTGATACGGTTCGGGATGGACGATGACGGCGAAGTCGACGTCGGCGTCATCCATCAGACGCAGCAACTGCTCCGGCGGAGCCGCTTCGGCAGGCTCGTACGGCGCATCGGCATGATAGGGAAACCGGTCGTTCGCCGGACCGGCGAAGCAATGGACATGGGAATCGACGATCGGAACGTTCGCCGTCTGCTCGTCGGCGAACGAAAGTGCGGAAGCGGCGATCGGCGCCGACGCAGTCGCCGTCAGAAACTCGCGACGTGTCATGTTTGGCTCGCGGTGTGCGGGATCCTCCGCATGGTCGCGTGACAGCAACCACCCGGTCAAGCGGGCCGCTCACTCCCCCCATCCCGCACTCCCCGTTCTCCGTTTCCTACTCCCTAATCCCTACTCCCTCAAAAAATCCCAAGGCGCCCTGGAAAAGCCGACCGTCGAGGCGGTTGAGACGGGTACCGCCTCGCATGGCTCACGGTCGAAGTGTTGAAGGGTCTCTGCGAATGCTGCGACGACACAGGGTCTAGAATGCTTCGTCGTAACACGCAGGTGCAGTAAGCGTCGAAACGCCCCCTTCAACTTAACGGGGTCTCACGGACGTTTTCGGTCGTAAGTCCTTATTTCATGGCCGGGTGATCGACGTGGAGTTGGGTTTCCCGGAAAGTGTTTAAGAATGTAAGCCTCACGGCGGGCGGGCCTTGCGACGTAGTGGTCGGTTGATACCAAAATGTCAGGGTGGCGGGGTCTGAGGGCGTAGCCCGTGGCCCCGAATCGGCGCCGATCTCCGGGGCCACGCCCTTCGGGACTTAGGCTCCGCCACCCACGAGACATGACAGAAATCGATAGACCGACCAGTAGGTCCGGCTTCGCCGGACGAAATCGGCGCTGGTTCCGATCGCGCGGACACAGGCGTCGTAGGATGGGCGTCCTC
>JBAQZJ010000015.1:0-1814 GCA_049790855.1 Planctomycetaceae bacterium
CCTTGAAGAGGCGCCCCGATGACCGGTCTCGTCGAGGCCCGCCGCGACGCCGAGCAGATCGTCCGGCTGCTGCAGCCGGCCTGCGAACGCCTCGCCGTCGCCGGCTCGCTGCGCCGCGAGTGCGACCGGGTCCGCGACCTCGATCTCGTCCTCGTGCCGAAGCTGCTGCCGACGCCGGGCCGGCTGTTCGACGACGGCGAGCTCGTGCCGGCTCTCGACGACCTGCTCGCCCGCACGATCGCCCATCGCAACGCGGGACTGACGCGGCCGCGGGACGCGAAGAACGGCCCGCGGCACAAGGAACTCAGGTACGGCCGTCGCAAGGTCGAACTCTGGATCGTGCTGCCGCCGGCGACGTGGGGCGTGATCTTCGCGCTGCGGACCGGCCCGGCCGATTTCAGCCGGCTGCTCGTGACCGCCGAGTGCTACGGCGGTGCGATGCCGGTCGATCACCGCGTCACGGCCGGCCGGCTGATGCACGCCGGCCGCCAGGTGCCGACCGCGGAGGAGTCCGACTTCTTTCGCGCCCTCGATCTGCCGACGTTGCCGCCGCGCGAGCGGACGGCCGAATCCCTTTCGCGGTTGCTCTCGCGCCGCAACCAGTATCGAACCACCACCGAGTGAAACCGAGTGAAGGAGTCCGAATCGTGCTGATCCTCACCCGCCAAACAGACGAGACGATCGTGATCGGCTACGGCCAGCAGCTGTGGGTGACCGGTCCGCTGGGCGAACTCGTCCCCGTCGAGCCGATCGAGCTGCGGATTCTCGCAACGCGCGGCGACAAGGTGCGTCTCGGCGTCGCGGCCGACCATCGCGTCAGCGTCCACCGCTCGGAGGTCTGCGACCTGATCGCCGCCGAGATCGCCGACCGCGAAGCGGAGCGGACCGCCGGTCGCCCGGCAGCGGCTGTGGCCTGATTCGCGGCGGGCCTTGGAGGGCGTCGGGCGTTGGCCCGCATCCGACGCCGGCGGGATCGTCTCCCGCCGCCCGCCTTCGCCCCGATCCCATTGAGGCGATTGAGAGACGAGACGACACGACGGACAACAGCCGGTGGACTGGCGATGGATCGACGAGAGCAACAGACGCTCTACGAGACGGACAAAGCCGCGACGCTGCGGCGGGCCGTGGACCAGGTGCCGGCGCTCACGCGCGTGATCCGCGCCAACATCGAGCGCCTGGTCAGCCTCTACGAAGCGAAGTCCTACGCCGACGGCGTCTGCAAGCTGTCCCGACCCCAGGTCTGCGAGCAGCTCCGCTGGAGCCGCACGAAGCTCGGCGAGATGCGCCGCCTGGCCGAGGCGTTGGGCTGGATCGAGGTCGTCCGCGGCAAGGACGACTGCGGCGGAGACGCCGTGAACCTGGCCCGCGTCTGCTGGGGACGGATCACGCGCGATGCGCGGGCGATGAGGGGGTCCGACCCCCCTGGGTCGGAAACCGACCCCCCTGGGTCGGAAACCGACCCCCCTCGCGCCGCGCCTATTAAGGAATTAAACTCTCATGATCATGATCATGAGAGTTTAAAACCAAACACTCATGATCATTGTCATCCACCCGACTCGGAGCGCGCGCAGGCCGGCGATGCGAAGCTGCCGAGCCTGAAGCCAGAGCAGCTGCGCGATCCGGCCTACCTCGACAGGTTGCGGCCGCGGATCGTGCGGTGCTACGGCCTCCCCGACGGCGAGGCCGGCCGGCAGCAACTCCACGCCGCGGCCCGCCAGGCGCTCGCGGGGACGAAACCCGGCGGCCTCTTCCGGCGGATCTGCGAGCACCGCGGCTGGACGCTCGCGCCGGGGAACACCTACGCGATCGACGAA
>JBAQZJ010000016.1:0-4469 GCA_049790855.1 Planctomycetaceae bacterium
GCTTGGTGGAAAGCGGGTCGCTCTTCGTCGAAGACCTCGTGATCTCGGTCCTGGGCGTTGAGGTCGCAAACCTCAACGGTGTGATCGCGGCGAACACCGGCGTCGCGATCAATGTTCCCGGCATCACGGGGTTGTCGATTCTGTTGAACGAGCAGGTCGTCACCGGCGATGGAATCACGTCGCGGGGCATCACGACCAACGCGATTCACGTCTCGTTCGACGGAGCCGTCATCGCCAACCTCGGCGGGTTGAGCGGCGAATTGATCGTCGCTCACACGGCGGCGTCGCTCGGAGCGTCACCCGCCGCCGTTCCGGAGCCGTCCAGCCTCGCCCTGTTGACGCTGACGGGCGCAGCCGTTGTCTTCGGTCGCCGATTCCGCCGCCAGACGGCGGATTGACGGCGCTCCGTCTGGTCGCCAAAAGGGATCCCTGCCGGCGTTTCGCGAGACGCCGGCAGGGATCGTCGTTTTGCACGTCCGAATCGTTCACGTCGCTGCCGGCGTGCATCCGAGACGAATGGATCACAATTCGTATTCGAACTACGAGCCGACCCATGATCGCCTGCGGCTCGACCCAACTTACGGCCCTCTCCGTTCCTGGAATGTAAACACCGTTCGCGGTTGCCGACGTGCCCACCGAGAAGCCCGCAGGAGTCTGCCGGTTGTGCGCCCAGGCCGGGGCGCGAAAAGTTTCGGGCGGGGCGGGCGTGGCCGGGGTGAAGATGGACGGCGGGAAGGGACGATGGAAACGATCGAAGCGTCATTCAGCTTCAGTTCGAGCCTCGTCATGTCGACTGCCGGATTGCGTTCCACCCGTCGCGCCGTCGCGTCGCCGCCTGCGGTGCGGACCGATCGGGCTGCGCCGCCCGAAAAGTGGCCTCATCCGCTCGCCGCGGGCAGTCTCGCGCCGCTGCTGCGAAGCCTGCTGCGTCGCAACGGCTACCGCTGGCGGAACGTCGACGTGCGGCTGCTGTCGCGGCTGGTGGCGAGTTGCGTTCCGGGCATCGGGTTTCGGGCGTGGGAACGGGCCAGTCCGCAGATGCGGGCGGCACTTCGCACGCCGCCGCGACCGCCGCTGTTCGTCATCGGTCACTGGCGGAGCGGCACGACGCATCTGCACAACCTGCTGGTGCGCGACCGGCAGTTCGGCTACTGCTCGACGGCGCACGTCGCGTCGTCGGGGGCGTTTCTCACGCTGCCGCGGTTCATCCGCCGGCACCTGCGGGGCACGATTCCGCAGCGGCGTCCGAGGGACGAGATGGATTTCGCCTGGACCGGGCCGCAGGAAGAAGAATTCGCCCTCGCCCGGCTCGGCGAGCAGTCGTTTTATCACTGCTTCTTCTTCCCCCGTCGTGCCGAGGAGATCTTTTCGCGGTCGGTGCTGCTCGAAGACGGTGAACGTGCCCTGCAGCGCTGGAAGCGAGACTACGACACGCTGCTGAGGCGGCTGTCGTACGCCGAGGGCGGACGGACGCTGTGTCTGAAGAACCCGGCGAACACGGCTCGCGTCCGGTCGCTGCTCGAACTGTATCCCGACGCGAAATTCGTGTTCGTCGTCCGCGATCCGGAACAGGTCTTCCGGTCGATGCGGCAGATGTGGCAAGCGATGACCGGTCTGTATTCGCTGACTGGCGAGACGCTCGCCGACGTCGATGAAACGGTCTTGTCGTACTACGAGCGCCTGATGCGGCGCTATCTCGACGACCGCAACGCGATTCCGGCCGGCCGACTGGTCGAGGTGCGCTATGAAGAGCTGCGTTCGCAGCCGCTCGCGGCGATCGATCGGATCTATTCGGGGCTCGACGTCGCCGATCTCGATCGTGCACTGCCCGAGATGAAGGAATATCTCGACGGCCAGTCGCAGTATCGCACGAACCGGCACGAGTTGATTCCCGCCGACCGCGCCGCCCTCCGCGATCGCTGGTCGTTCGCATTCGACGCGTGGGGGTATCGGTGAGGGAGCGGGGGATCGAGGGACGGGGAGAGTGGGGGACGGGGAGACGGAAATCTGTCACCCCCTCTCCCTATCTCCCACTCCCCTTGTCCCCCCTCACGCGATCACGTCGTCGAGGGCCGAGAGGCTGACGATCTCGTCGGTGCGGACGAAGACGCGGGCGCGGTTCGGCGCCAGGCCGTGCCGGCGGGCGGCGAGCACGTATTCCTCCCGAGTCGTCGCCGTGTCGCGCAGATCATGCACGTCGGCGTCTTCGAGCACGAGGAACTTCTCGTCGACGCACGCAAGCCGGCCGAGATAGACGTACTGCGACGCCACGTCGATCACGACTTCGCGACCGACGAGCGGAGCGACGAGCGACGGCAAGGTCGACGACATGAGAGTGCGGGAGACGAAGTCGGGGAAATCGGTCCGTTGCCCAAGACTTCCGCCAGAATAGACGACGCTGCGACGGTCGCAAAGCGGAGAGGATTTTGGGTCGTGGGGCGGTTTCGCCCAAAGAAGCCGGGCTTCTCACACCGGGAGTGCCGCGACTTCGCGTGAGTTTGCGGGTGCCTGGGGACGACGCGCGCATGGCGGGGATATTCATGACGACGTGATCGCGTCGCCCCCCGCCGGAATGTCACACGACTGGGGGCGGGCCGACGAACCTGCTTTGTGTCTGCGACGCCGAGGGCGGCCCGTCCCCAGCCACCCCCGATTGGCTCCCGTCCCCAAGTGAAGATGCCGACCGGCGTCGATTGTTCGGTCGCTTGTCGTCTTGTGTCCGCCGTGATGGTAGAATCTCGCAGAGCGCGGCACAGGCGCCTGGCATCGGTCGGGAGCCGCCGCGGCAGGGACGCCCGTACACAGGCCGAAACGGGATCGGGGGACGATGACGGATACGACGAGTCCGCTGGCGGTCACCTCCGGTGCGTTTCAAATCCTGTTGGTCGGCGGCGACGACCGCGCACCGCTCGAACGGGCGCTCCGGGAGGAGTTTCAGACGGCACGAATCGTCGAGGCGGACGGCGAAGCCGCCCTGCGCGACGCGGTCACCGGACCCTTGCCGCCCGACGTCGTCGTCATCGACGAAACGCATCGCTGGTCGGAAAGCCGGGCGGCGCTCGACGCCGTCCGCCGGATGAACGCCGAGATTCCCGTCGTGATGACCTGGTCGGCCGATGCGGCGGTCGCGGTCGACTCTTGCGGCGGCGTCGCGCCGTCGGGGCGGTACGTCGTCGGGCTGGCCGAGGCGCTGCACTGCGCGCTCGAACAGACGGGTTATGCGCGCGAGTCGCTACGCCGCGAAGACGAGCGGCATCGTCAATGCGAAGACCTGAAGAGCGTCAACGAAGCGCTTGCGCAGGAGATCGACGAGCGCACCCAGACCGTCGACCGCCGGGCGCAGCAACTGCGGCTGCTCGCCAGCGAACTGACGAAGGCCGAGGAGCGCGAGCGGCGTCGACTGGCCCAGATGCTGCACGACGATCTGCAGCAGATGCTGGTGGCGGCCCGCATGCACATTTCGGCGATCACGCCCGAAATCGCGCCGTCGCGAGTGGTCGAGTTGATGAAGCACGTCGACGATCTGCTCGACCGATCGATCCGGCTGTCGCGGAACCTGACGCATCGCGCCAGCCCGCCGGTGCTCTACGACGCCGGGCTGGCCCCCGCACTCGAATGGCTCGGGCGGCAGATGGCGGACGAGCACGGTCTGGAGGTCGAGGTCGATTGCGACGACACCGCGCAGCCGGAAAGCCAGGACACGCGGATTCTGCTCTATCAGGCCTGTCGCGAACTGTTGTTCAACGTCGTCAAGCACGCGGGGGCGAAGCGCTGCAAGCTGGCGATGCATCGCGCCGGCGACGGCGACGTGCAGGTCAGCGTGTGCGACGAGGGGAAGGGCTTCGACGCCGAGCGCAGTCGCGAGATCGGTGCGGGCGACGGATTCGGCCTGTTCAGCATTCGCGAACGGCTGGAACTGACCGGCGGCCGAATGGAGATCGAGAGCATTCCGGACGAAGGGTCGTGCGTGCGGCTCTACGCCCCGGTGAAGATGACGGAAGAAGAGCGGAACGGCGCGGCCGATCTCGGCCGGACGCTCGTCGAGGCGCTCGACAAGGATCTGATCCGGCCGTTGCCGGAGTTCACCGGGAAGCCGATTCGAGTGCTGCTCGCCGACGATCACCGCATCATGCGGGCCAGCCTGGCCGGGCTGCTTCGCGATCAACCGGGAATCGAAGTCGTCGGGCAGGCGGGCGACGGTCAAGAGGTGATCGACAAGGGGCTGGAACTGCGTCCCGACGTGATCGTCATGGACGTCACGATGCCGATCATCGACGGCGTCGAAGCGACCCGCCGCCTGACCGCCGAATTGCCCGACCTGTTCGTGATCGCGCTGTCGATGCACGAGAAGGACGACATGCAGCGGGCGATGCGCAACGCCGGTGCGAAACGCTACCTGACGAAGGACGGTCCGCCGGAAATGCTGATCGCCGCAATCCGCTCGGGCTTCGCCCGCCGGGGAGAAAAAC
>JBAQZJ010000017.1:0-10614 GCA_049790855.1 Planctomycetaceae bacterium
GGCGTCGGGTTCGAGCAGAAAGGCGAGCCGTCCGAGCGACGGGTGCGCGACGCCGTGACCGCCGTCGTGGAAGAACTCGTACTCGATGCTTTCGTCGTCCCACAACGGCCGGTGATAGTAGATCCAGCTTTGCTGAAACTGCCGGCTCGTCGGCGGCGTTCGCGCCGTCAACACACCGCCTGTGACGTTCCAGAACGGTTCGCCGCCGTCATCCTGACGGCCGACGCCGCCGCCGGCCTGCACGTCGGGCCGCGCCGGCTTCGTCTCGCCGTAAAAGTATTCCACCCAGCCGTCGAGGCGATCGCCGTCGAGCAGATGGACCTCGCGGGGAATGACGGGATCGCCTTCGATCTTCGCCCCGCGAAACCAGCCCGATCGACTGAAGAAACAGTTCAGCGTCAAGAACGGAGCAGCGGCCGTCGCCGCTGTATCGACGTGCATCTCGTCGCCGTTCACGAAGCAACGCACCTCGCCGGGACGGACGCGAATGCGATACGTGTTGTACGACTCGGCCTGCTTGTTCGGGAACGACGCTTCTCCGCCGCCCCAGTGACCCAGTTCGTACGCCGCCGCCTTCTTGTTCCAGGCATAGGCTTCGTAAGACAGGCCGTTGAAACCGGGAAAGCTTTCGGCGTAACTGCCGTCCCAGGCGTCGACGATGACGTCGAACGATCCGGCCAGCGGATAACGAAACGCGAGCGTGTCCGATTCGGAACCGGCGGCCTGCCGGGCGACGCCTTTGCGAAGCACCCAGACCGCCGGAATGCGGGCGTTGTTTCGATCCTGCGGCCGCGGCATTCGCCCGACGCGCCACGGGCCGAAATCGTCTCGCAGCAACACGTCGCCGGGATTCAAGCCGGCGTCGAGCGCCTGACACATGGCGACGAGAAATCGGCCGCTCGGATGCAGCCCGTGCCCTTTGTTGCGGCCGACGTTTTCGATGCGGTGTGCGATCCGCGCCGCGTCGGGTCGCAATTCGGGAACCGTCGCCGCCGCGAAGGCCACCAGCAGTAGTTCGGGCACTTCGACCTGGAAGTCGATCTTCTCGGGCGGCGTGGCGAAGAACTCCTCGGTGATCGTATGCAGCCGTGCCGTGGCCTCGTCGCCCGAACCGGCCGCGACGTGGGCGAGCACCGACAGCATCGCGGCATTCTCGACGTTCGCTTCCGCCGCCCGATCGACTTCCGTCATCAGCTCGACGAGTTTGCCGTGCCGTTTCGCGAGCGACACCAGTGCCGCCGCCGTCCCGGTGACAGGCGGGTCCAGTTCCACGTCGAACGCTTCGCGGCATGGATCGGGGGGAACCGCGAACTCTTTCGGCGGCTCGGCGGCGGGCGCCAGAGCGGTCCACATCCGAAGCGCCTTCCGTCCCTCGGCTGGCAGCGTCCAGGTCTTGAGCCGCTCGTATGTCGACACGTCGCCCGCTGCGAAGCCCCGCGTCAGCGACGTCGTGAACGCCGGCGACGTCGCGGGCGTTTGTTCCGCGGAGACCCCGGAAGACAACTCGCCGACCTCTTCGAGATATTCGAGCGCTTTGGCACTTCGTCCGTGGCGTCCGAGCATTCCCGCAAGATTCTGCAAAACTTCGCGACGCCGTCGCGTCGGATAGTCGCCGGAATAGCGGCTGTAAACACGATCGAGCACGGTGAGATACTCTTCGAGCCGTTTCTCGGCGGCTTCCGCGCGACCGAGTCGAAGCTCATGTTCGGCGAGACGCTGAGTCAACCAGCCGAACGGCTGCTCGCTGTTCGAGGCGGCGAAATTCTGCATGGCCGCGTTCAGCGCTTCCGCGGCCGGCTCCGACACTTGCCGATCGCTCAGTCCGGGCAGCGCGGCATGACAGACGAGATTCGCGTGCCCGCTCGTCGGCGCGTTCGTGACCAGTTCTTCGAGCGACCCGAGCCAATGGCTGGCCGTCGCCGCGTCGCCCGAGGCGTAGGCGGTCAGCGTGCGAAGGACGAGCAGCTCGGCGTTCGCCGTCCCGTCCGATTTCCGTTCGGTGAGTCGCTGGGCCAGCACGTCGAGCTTTCCCGCCTTCCCGGCCCAGTCGACGAGCAGCCGGCCGGCGCTCTGCGGCGCGTCGGCCTCCCGTTCGGAGAGCGGTCGCAGATAAGGGAAGTTCTCGGTCGCCCGTTGCGCCGGCAACACGATCGCGAACAGCGTCTCGAAGACGACGTTCGGGTCTGCCTGTTGCTCGCGCCAGGCGGCGTCGAGTCGCAAGAGGCGGTCGGCGATCTGGCCGTCGATCCGCGTAACGTCGTTCACACGACCCGGCTGAACGACGCTCATCACGACCGTCGTCGCCGTGTTGGGCGAGACGATGTCCACCGGCCGGCCGTTACCGAGGCTCTCGCGAACCGCGCGAATCGAAAGATCGGTCATGTCTCGCCGCGCCGCCAGTTCAGCCAGTTCCAGCGCCTGCGTCACCTGCTCCAGCGAGAGGAAGCGATGCGATTCTTCGTCTTGGGCCGCCTTCGGCGAGGCCGCCGGTGGACGGCCGGGCCGCAGATTTGTCTGTGCCTTCGGGCCGGACTGCGCGACCAGGGTGCTCAACACCAGCGCGACTGCGACCGTCGGTCGGCCGATCGTGCGGCGGCCGGTGGAGGACGTCTTCTTTGCCGGCGCCGCATCGGTGGGTTCGTCGGTTGTCGTCGGCGACTTCCGGTCCGCCTTCTCGTCGCCTTCCGGTTGCTCCTGTTGCGGCGGCAGGATCAGGTCGAGCAATTCTGACCAGGCCGCTTCCGCCGCCTTGCGATCACCGCCTTCGAACGCCACGGCGCCGCGTTCGAGCAGCATCGCCATCGTCCAACGGCGATCGCTCATTTCACGACTGGCCGCGACCGCCTTCGCCGCAAGCTGGACGGCGAGCGGTCGAGTTTCGTCATGCTTCGCCGCTTCACGGGCGACGATCCACAGGCCGAGTGCCGCCGGCGACATGCGGTCACTTTGACCTTTGTCGCCCGCCTTTAGAGCGGCATCACTTTCCACGGATGCGGCGGCGAGCGCCTTCTCACACGCGGCATTCGCGGCGGCAAGATCACCCTTCTGAAACGCGACCAACGCCGCGACGACCTGCACCGATGCGTCCTGCGGGCGCTTCAATAACAGTTCGTGAAGGCTCGCTTCGATCGCTGCGATCGGCGGAACGCGGGCCTCGACCGGTTTGCGGGCTTCCAGTTTCGCTGACGGTGTCACAGTCTTGTGCGTTCGATTGATCGTGCCGGACGATTCCTGCGTTTCGGCCGAGGGCGACAGCTTCGCCAACGTGGTGGCGATGATGCTCTCCACCGCCATATCTTCAAACTCCGTCCCACCGCCGAGCGACAGCATCAGGTCGAGCGCCGGTTCTCCGGCGTTCGCCGGCTCCTTTGCGGCGGCTGCCAGATAAACGGCAATGTCCGACGCGTCGATCGCGTCGAGTGCCCTCTTTCGGTTCCTCTTAAGCTGCTCCAGCGCGTAGCTGCCCTGCTGCTGGGCGGCGGCGACTCGTCGCGGATCGGCGGCGTGGCGGTCGTAAAGTCGCAAGGCGTCGATCGGGTAGTCCAGATCCAGCAGCTTGTCGCCGACGGAGGTGTAGTGCCGCATTTCGCTGTAGGCGGCATAGCTCGGATCGCTGTAACGGTTCTCGCCCGGCTCCATGCCTTTGGAGAGCAGAATCTCGCGGGCCTCGGCCTTGCGATTGCCCGCTCCGTACAATTCGACGAGCAGCGCCGTCGGTGTGAACTGGTAATCATTGGACGAACGGTCGGACGAGCTCGCGGCCCGTTCGCACATTTCGATCGCTTCTGCGCGCAGCGGCTCGTAGGGTTGCAGCTCGACCGCGAGCGACCAGGTCGCCTGAGTCGGAATCGGCGATTTCTCGTCGTCGAGAATCGCGCGGAGCCGCTTGCGGGCCTCGTCGTGCTTGCCCTGCGACGCCTCCGAGATTGCGAGCAGCGCCTGTCCGGGCTGCCAGTCGGGATGCTTCTCGACGATCGCGGCGACGGCTTTGTGAAACTCGTCGCGTTTCCCGTCACCGGCCGCGGCGCGGGCGACGTTGTTGAACAACGTCCGCACCTTCCCGCCGCCCGAGATCGACGTCGAACGCTGGAGGGCCGGCCACGTCAATTGCGCGCCGTCGGTCTTGACCATGTCGAGAGCGTAATCGGCGATCTTCGGGTCGTCCCAGATCGTCTGGTCGTGAATGTTCTGCAACAGCTCCGCCTGCTGGCCGGGGTTCTCTTTCAGCAGCTTGTCGAGCGCGGCGAGCGCGGCGGGCTTGAGTTTCGCGTCGCCGAGCTTGTTCGAGATCGAGTTCATCGCGTAATGCATGCTGTTGCCGGTCAGCGGGATCTCGCCGAGCAGCTTCAACATGTCCTCACCGCGTCTCGCCTGCGTGAAGACGCGATCGACCTCGTAAAAGTTGTTGCTCGCGAGTTCCGGCTTGCCCTTGAGGGCCGCGGTGTACAGGTCGACCGCTGCGGAGGCACGACCCATCGCGGCGACGCGGCCGGCGAGCTGGTACTTCAGGTCGTAGTCTTTCGGACGACGGTCGGAGACCGCCTGAAGCACCGCCGCCGCCTCTTCGTTCTTTCCGACCGCGGCGTAGTACTCGGCGAGTTGCTGCTGCGCCTCGACGGAATTCGGCGACCGCGCGGCCTGGCGTTTCGCGTCGGCGATCAGCGTGTCGAGTTGTCCCGACTCCTTCAGCAGTCGCACGGCCTCTTCGCGGTGGCCGTCGTCGACCGTGCGGCGGTTGCCGCTGGGGTTCGACTTCGTGCGGCGGATGATCTCGCGGGCGATCTCGATCGCCGTCTCGTCCGCCCCCTTGCCTCGGTAGTGGCGCAGCAGTTCGATTTGCGTCGACAGCGTGCTGCCGCCCTGTGTGCGGAGGCGGGCGAGAACGGCCTCGGCCTGCTCGCCCATGCCGACCTGCTGCATGACGTTCGCCAGCCGAAGCTGCTGCTGAGCGTCGAGCCGCAGCCCGAACAGCCGCGTCGCCGCCGTCTTCGCCCGGTCGATCTGCTGTTGCGCCGCGGCTAGATCGAGCGCCAACAATTCGCGGTCGCGCAGCTCCGTCGCATCGAGCGGCTCGACGGCGTCGATCACTGCCAGCGCCCCGTCGAGATCGCCGGCGGCCTGCAGTTTTCGCGCGAGCGTCAGACGCAGTGAATGATCTTCAGGAACCGCTTCGACGGCTGCCCGTGTCGCCACGAGGGATTCTTCCGGCTTCTCCTGCCAGCCGCGAACGACGGCCAGCGACAGGTGCGCGAAGGCCGCCTTTCGCCCGGTCGCGCCTTCGATTTGTTTTTCCAGGTGCGCGACGAAGTCGTTGACCTGCTCTTTTTCCTCGTCGTCTGCTTCCTTGTGGAACTCGTAGACGTTCCGCAGGAGGGTGAACTCCTGCATGCCGACGTACTCGTTAAGTTCCGCCCCGTCGACGATGATGTGATCCTGCACGCCGCCTTTCTTCCAGAAGGAGAGGCCGAAGCGTCCCGAGATCCGCTGCGTCGACGAGCCGGACGACCGCCGCTGCGGTGCTTCCAGCCGACGTGCCGTCAGCGCCATCTGGCGATCAAATAGTTGTATCGCCTCGTCGTGCTTGCCCTCGTCCCACAGCGTTCGCATCAGCCGGGCGATGACGGATGACGTGTTCGCTGCGCTCGCGAGCTGATCGGGCGGCATCGATTCCAGTCGATCGTAAATCTGGTTCACCGTTTCCAGATCATTCGCAGAGACCGCCATGCTGAACACCATCGACAACTCCTGCGGATCATCGACGGCGGCCAGCGTTTCCTGCACGAGTCGCTTCGCCTCGTCCTTGCGGCCGGCACGTTCAAGTTCCTGGGCGACGAGGTTCGGAATCAACGTCGAGTAATAGCCCGCCTCTTCATGCCGGACGCGTTCGAAGCATTGGAGCAACAGCTCCAGCTCGTCTTTCGGCAGCGGATCAAGCTGTTCCTGAGTCGACGAACGCCTCGATCGGGTGGCGGTCAGATAGGCCCAGGCGCCGTCCGAATCGCCAACCTCGGCGAGCCGTTTGGCGGCTTCTTCCTGCGCGGTGGAAATCGAACTGAGGTCGGCGAGCCGCGACCGTTGTCGCATATAGCGATCGACCGTCATTGCGTAGTACCAGTCGAGACGAGCGCGTTTCGACGAGTTCTCCGCCATTGCGGCGTCGCGCAGCGCCTGGTGAAACGGCGTGAGCGCATCGCCCTGCTTCTTGCCGCTGCTGGTCAGATCGTAGTGCCCCAGCCAGCCGAGCGCTGCGACCCGTGCGGCACCGAAGTCGTTCGGCGTCCAACCGAGCGAGCGGCCGGAGGGCGTCGCCCCGTAGACGTTCTGATCACTGATTCCGAACACGGCCATCGCCTGATACGCCGCCTGTGTTCGCAGCACGATCGCCGGGAACTGTGAGGGGTTGTAGGAAGCGCCCGATGACGACGTCGCGGCGGTCGTCGAGGACGATCGTTTCTTCTTGAGCGCCGCCGTCTTCGCCGATTCGGCGTCGTCCGGCAGATCGAGGGCGAGCAAGTTGCGGAACGTCTCGTCCGCCTCATCCTGCTTGTCCGCCTCGTTGAGCAGGCCGAAGGCCCGGCGGTAAATCAGCTCCCAGTTCTCCGGTTCCGCCCGCAGCTTGCGGTCGACGAGCCGCAGGGCGTCGTCGTACTTCTCGGCGGCGAGCAGGGCATCGATCAGCGACAGCGTCTCGACGGCGTCGAGATCGGATTCGAGCAGCTCGTCCCAGAACTCCGGCCCGGCGTCGACGTCGTCCGCCGCGAGATACAACTGCGCCAGCCGGGCTTTTTCCTGCCGGTCTTCCGGCGCGAGTTCGACAAGCTCGCGCTGGTAGCGCAACGCGGCTTCGTAATCGTGATCCTGCTCGGCAAGCTGGCTGAGCCGCGAGAGCAATTGCGTGTCGCGCGGGCTTTCGGAAAGCAGACTTTGCAGCGTCTCGCCGGCTCGCACGAGGTCGCCGACCGCCTGATGGGCCGCGGCGACAAGCAGCTTCGTCGCGCGATCGTCGCCGCCGACGGTCGTGCGTTCAAGTCGCTTGAGGAGTTCGTCGAACCGGTTCGTTCGCAGATAGAGTTCGGCCAGCCGCGAGACGATCGGCGCCCGGTCGTCGAACGCTTCCGATTTGTCGAACGCCTGCCAGTACAACTCGACCGCCTCGTCGGTGCGGAACTGCTCGGCGAGCGCCGCGGCGAGCGTGAGCGTCGGACCGGCGTCGCTCGGCGCCAGCCGCGCGGCCCGGCGGAGTGCGTCGAGACCATCGTCCGTCTTTCCGAGCCGGAAACAGAGCTCGGCGTAAAACGCATAGGCGTCGGGACTGCCGGGCGCGCTCGCCAGCACTTCGCGGGCCGTCGCCATCGCATCGTTCGCCTTGCCCAGCCGCTGCTCCAGCCCGGCGACCTGCTTCAGGTATTCGGTCCGCCCACGACGATCGAGTGCCGCCAGCCGGCGGTACGACTCGGCGGCGACGAGCAGTTGTCCCGAATCGTCGGCGAGTTTCGCGAGCGTCGCCTGAGCGGCGATCGAACGCGGGTCAAGCTCCACCGCTTCGCGAGCCGCCGCCGTCGCTCCGGCGGTGTCGCGGATCGCGTTGAGATAGAGCGCGAGCGTCAGCGACGTCTTCGCATCGGGCTGATCGGCGGCCAGCTTCTGCAACTCGGCGATGCGATCTTCAATCCGGTTCGCGGCCTGATCGGTCTCGATGCGGGCGGCCAGCGCGTTCTGCCGTTCCTCGTCGCTCTCGGCGAGCGGTTCCGCCTTCGCGATCTGTGCGAGCGACTCGTCGTACAGTTCCGCGTCGCGCAACAGTTCGGCGAACCGCAGTCGATCGGCGAAGCCGAGGTCGTTGTCGTCGGCCTCGCGAAACGTCGCGATCGCTTCGTCCTTGTAGCCGAACCCGGCGAAGACTTCAGCCAGCCGCACGAGGTTCTCGGTCGTGCGGTTCTTGCCCGCGGCAAGCTGCTTCCATGTGGCGACCGCCTCTTTCTTCTTGCCGAGCTGATGCTGATATTCGCCAAGATATTCCAGATACCGCGGATCATCCGGAGCCAACTCGACCGCCTTCGCATAGAGGGCGAGGGCTTCGTCGGACATCTCCGCCTGCCGGAACCAGTCGGCGACCTGCGCGGTGGCGACCGCGTCTTTCGGGCGGGCCGCGACGAGTCGTTTCCAGACGTCCGCGGCCTTCGCCTTACGTTCGGCTTCGGGCAGCGACTTGTCTTCGAGCCAGACGGTACCCCAGTCACGGAGGACGTCGGGATCGTTCGGCGAGGCTTTGTCGAGCGCCTCGAACTGAGCGATCGCCTCTTTGTCTTTGCCGCCGCGCCGCAAGGCTTCGATGTAGGTTCGCCTCAACCGAGCATCCGACGGTGCGAGCTTCGTCGCCTTGTCGAACCAGCCGCGTGCGTCTTCCGCGCGGCCGAGATCGCCGAGCACGCCGGCGAGACGCGACATCGCCGCGACGTCTTCGGGATGCTTCTCGATCCACGTTTCGTAGTACGCCGCCAGCCCGTCGAGATCGTCGGTGCGAAGAAACGCCTGTTCGATGCCGCGACGGGCTTCGCGAAACAGCCAGTCGTCCGGATCGAGCCGCGACAGCAATTGCTCCAGGTCGACGACGGCCTCCTGCTGCTTGCCGAGCCGCGACTTCAACGCCGATGCCTTCAGCGCGTAGGTGACTTTCCGGTACTCGTCTTCCGCCGACTTCGCGAGGTCGTCGTAACGTTGCAGCGCGAGTTCGGCCTGGCCTTCTTCTTCGAGAATCGCGGCGATCTCGGCCTTGACCCGCTCGTCGCCGGGGAAGGCGGCCTCCAGACGATCCCAGACCTGAGTCGCATCCTCCGCGCGACCGGCCCGTTGATGCAGCCGCCCCAGTTCGGCGAAGATCGGCGGCAGATCGGCCCGTGCCGGCTTGCGGGAAACCGCCTCTTCAAACGCGGCGATCGCTTTGTCGACCCGTCCCGCGACGGAATAGGCCCGGCCGAGGTAGTACGCCGCCATCGCGTCGTCTTGTCGATGCCCGCTCGCCTTCGCGAGCGCTTCGATCGCCGGCGCATCGTTGCCGCGACGAGACTCGATCAGGCCGAGGATCATCCACGCCGCCCCGTCCTTTTCGTCGGCTTCGACGCGCTGCCGGTACGTCGCGACCAGTTCGTCGAGCTTTCCCTGCTCGACGAAGAAGCCGTAGGCCTTGTCGAGCGACGTGCCTTCGCGCGGATTGCGTTCGAGCAGCGTCAGGAACCGCTCGGCGATCTTGCGCTCCTTCTCGATCTCGGCGGCAAGTTCGGCGTCGGGGGCGGAAACCTCGTCGGCGGCGAGCGAGAAGTGCGGAACGATCAGCAGACCGAGCGCGACGGCGAACTTCAGAGACATCCGCATCTCCCTCGCAGCGGAACGAGGCGTCGAACGACGCCGGATCGGGAAGACCGCGACAACAACGGGCCGACGGCGATTCTGAACGGCCGATCCGTCGATTTCCAACCCTATTTCGCAAGAACTTCCGGCGCATCTTCCGCCGGGCGGCATTTCTCTTGACGATTGAGACGTTTCCGGAATCGCGTTCGATCCCGAAAAAGAGACAAAAAGTGTTAGACGCGAGCCGTCCGGGCGTGTATTCCTGTCACTTCACTCGAAAGAGGATGCAACTCGACGACGGCTCGCGCATCCAAGCCGAAGGCATGCAGAGGCCGGACAAGACTTCTACAATCCCGCGAACATGGAAGCCTCGTCTGTCCCCCTGTCCTCTGGGGAGAGGGGATGCCCTCTGCGTTCGCCTGAGATTGCCGCTCTCCGATCCTGTATTCCTTTCACGAGACTTCGCGACGTAAGCCAAACGACTCCCCTCACCCCCGACCCCTCTCCCGAGGGAGAGGAGAGACGTTGATGAGGATGCTCGAAGAGAGACGCTCGTTCGAGTTCGCCCCACTCACCATTCCCCCGTTTCCGACCACGCCATGACGACCGACGCCGGCGCCGATCAACTCAAGCACGACCTCGAACATTTCCGCACCGACTTCATCCGGTTGCGCGACGAGGTCGGCAAGGTGATCGTCGGGCATCGCGAGATCGTCGACGGCACGCTGTCGGCGCTCGTCGCGGGCGGGCACGTGCTGCTTGAAGGCGTGCCGGGGCTGGGCAAGACGCTGCTGGTGCGCACGCTCGCCGAGGCGCTGCACGTCACCTTCCGCCGCATCCAGTTCACGCCCGACCTGATGCCCGCCGACGTCGTGGGCACGAACGTCGTCACCGAAGACGACCACGGCCGCCGGCGGTTCGAGTTCCAGCAAGGTCCGGTGTTCGCGCACATCGTGCTCGCCGACGAAATCAACCGTGCGACGCCGAAGACGCAGTCGGCGTTGCTCGAAGCGATGCAGGAGCACAACGTCACCGTGGCCGGCAAAACGATGCCGCTGCCCGAGCCATTCCTCGTGCTCGCGACGCAGAACCCGCTGGAGATGGAGGGCACGTATCCGCTGCCCGAGGCGCAGCTCGACCGATTCCTCGTGAAGCTGCTCGTGAAGTACCCGAGCGCCGAGGATCTGGAGACGATCCTCGACCGCACGACCGACGTCGAGACGCCGACGGCCCAGCCGGTGCTCGACGGACAACGAATCATCGAGC
>JBAQZJ010000018.1:0-8926 GCA_049790855.1 Planctomycetaceae bacterium
CAGCAGCCCTTTCGCCGCCTCGAATTCGTCACCCTCGAACGCGGCCAATGCGGCACGCGGCTCGTCGGCGTCCTGGGGCGTTCCGAAGACCGCGAGCTGGCCGATCGCGCTCGGCAGGTCGTCGGGAGAGCATCCGTCGAGCGATTCGGGCAGCGGCCGATCGATCAACTCGAACACGGCGTCGGGCATGCCGTTCGCGCCGGCCGCTTCCGCCGGCAGCGTGAACTTGACGCAACGCGGATGATTGTCGAGGTCGGTGATCAGCTTCGACGCGGCTACGACGCGGTATTCGACGTTCCGCATCCGGACCAGCCGCTCGTCGAAGTTCGCGCGCAGGAACTGCTCGAGGGCCGCGTACTCGGCGGCCAGTTCGAAGTTCGGCTCGGCCAGCGCCGCCCGGCCGAACGCTTCGGCGGCGACTTCTTCGTCGCCTTCCCAGGCGGTGCAAAGCGCGATGTTGTACTCGATCGCCGGATCGTCGGGAGTCTGCTGCGCGAGGTGGACGAACCGCTCGGCGGCAGAGCCGAAGCAGCCGCGTTCGGCGAGCCGGTTCGCCTTCCGTGCGGCTTCCTGCCGGTCGGCGTCGCCGGCAATCTCGCGCAGCGAATGAACGCTTCGCAGCGGATAAGGAATGTCGGCGTTGCCGTCGAACTCCAGCAGACGAACGAAGATTGCCTGCTTGTCTTGCGGGGGGGCGATTCGCATCGCGAGAGTCAGGTGCTGGCGGGCCGCGAGATACCTCTTGCGGTCGAACATTTCGCCGGCGATGCCCAGGGCGAGCGAACTGACGAGGTCGGCAAAGCCCGTCGCCTTGCGGAAGGCGCGCCAGATCGCCTCGCGGGACGCGTCGTAACCGGCTGCCGAGAAGGCCGCCGTCGCCAGCAGTGCGATGACCGCCTGATTCTCGGGGGCCGTCGCGTGCAGTCTCTCGAGCACGGCCTGGGCTTCGGCCGCCTGACCTTCGCCGAGCAGCAACGTCGCCCGCGTCGCTTCGTTCCAGACGGTGTCCGGATGGCTCGCGGCGAGCTTGTCGAGGATCTTCATCGCCGCCCGGTGCTGGCCGCTGTCGCTCAGCCGGGACGCTTTTTCCATCTCCTCGGCGATGTCGGCGCAGCAGAACTTGAGCTTCTTATCGGTGCAAAACGGGCAGGGCTGATAGACGTCGAAAGCCATTCTGTATATGCCAATCCAGACGGCCGCCGTGGCGGAAGCACAGAGGAGGAAATTCCTGCGAAGTCGCGCCACATCGTAGCGAAACGCCCCGCAAGATCACACCCGACGACGCCATTCACCACCGTCGGAGGCACGCTCGGGACGACGCCGATCGGGCGGCACGGCCCCCGTCCGGGTGACCGCCGGCCTGCGAGAACGTAGCATCGCACGGGCGACGAACCGCCGGCGACGGCAAGCCGTCTCTCGCCGACAGAATCCCCTCACCCGGAGATCGCAATGGCCAAGCAACACGCCCCGAGGTTTCTTTCGATCGTGAACGATGCGAAAAGCCGCGTTCGCGAATGCACGGTCGACGACGTGAAGCGTCGCCTCGATGCCGGCGAATCGTTGACGCTGGTCGACGTTCGCGAAGACGGCGAGTACGCCGCCGGTCATGCGGCCGGGGCCGTGCATCTCGGCAAAGGCGTCATCGAGCGGGACGTCGAAAAGACGTTTCCCGACCCCGACGCCGAACTCGTGCTGTACTGCGGCGGCGGCTTCCGCTCGGCCCTCGCCGCCGACAACCTGCAGAAGATGGGCTACACCAAGGTGGTCTCGATGGACGGCGGCTGGCGGGGCTGGAAGGAAGCAGGGCTGCCGGTCGAAACGTGACGCAGAAACGAAAAAGCCCGCCCCTTGCAAGGGGGCGGGCTTCAAGCTTGGTGAGGAGGTCATCCTCGGAGCCGATCAGCTCAGTTCCTCGAAGTTGACCCCCTCGAAGTATTCGACGACTTTCTCGACCGGCACGCCCCACAGGTCGGACATCAGCAGCGGTCCGCCGAGAGCGATGCGATTCAGCCCTGCGAGCGGCGTATCGAGGGCGACCGCGAGCTGTCGCGGCCAGTCTCCCGGCCAGCCGAGAAACTGCTTCTGGGCGGCGGGGCTGGTGAACTTCGGCCCGCGGGCCGTCACGGCGTCGTAGGCTTCGAGCCGCGATTCCGCGGTGATCTCGCCGTCGTCGAGATCGAGCCGCATGAAGAAGATGACGAGCGGATTGAGGTTCTCGTCGATGAGGACCGAAATCAGGCGAAGCGCTTCGCCCGGTTCACATCCGAGGGAATCGACCCCTCCGCGGCCCTCCCAGAGAGCTTCGACGGCCTCTGTCGGGACGCGGCGGAACTGATCCTCCCGGTCGGCGACGAAATAGATGCGTTGCATAATTGGTTCCCCCTGCACAAAGGCGAATTCCGCCTCCCCGATGATTCTACGCACGGGCGCGCCATGAATACCGATGAAATCGAGACGGATTTTTGTTCGACGACCGTCTATGATCCGGCGCGACGTGTTTTGCGTTATTCACTTCGCCTCACCCCTCGCCGTTCGTAGCGAATCGAAACATGTCCGAGCGAGTCGTCGAGGTTTTGAACCTCCATAAAAACTATCTCGACGGACTGGTTTTCCGTCGGCGCGTCGAGGCGCTTCGCGGCGTGAGCCTCGTCGTCGAGCCGGGCGAGATTTTCGGCCTGCTCGGACCGAACGGCGCCGGCAAGACGACGCTGATCAAGGTGCTGCTCGGCATCGTCCGCAAGAGCGGCGGCGAAGCACGCCTGTTCGGTCGACCGGCCGGCGATCGCCAGGCCAGGGGACGCGTCGGCTACCTTCCCGAGAGTCACCGACTGCCGCGACATCTGACCGCGAACACCGCCCTCGAGTATTACGGCGGCCTCAGCAATATTCCGCTTCGCGAAGTGCGCCGTCGCACGCCCGACCTGTTGCGGCTCGTGGGTCTCGAAAAGTGGGGCACGACGAGCGTCGCGAAGTACAGCAAGGGCATGCAGCAACGGCTCGGGCTGGCCCAGGCGATGCTGCACGACCCCGATCTGCTCGTGCTCGACGAGCCGACCGACGGCGTCGATCCCGTCGGTCGGGCCGACATCCGCCGCGTGCTGCGACAACTCAAAGAACGCGGCAAAACGGTCTTTCTCAACAGCCATCTCTTGCAGGAACTGGAGATCATCTGCGATCGCGTCGCGATTCTGCGAAACGGACGCGTCGAGCGGATCGGTTCTTTGGACGAGGTGAAACAATTGGCCGCGGGGGGACGAATCGAAGTGGCGCTGCAAATCGAAGGCGAGCCGGCCGCCGTCGATGCCGCGCTCGCGGGGTTCGACATTCGCAAGAAAGACACCATCGGCGGCCGGCGGGTTCAGGTTCTGCTCGCCGCCGACGACCAGCCGCAGGTCGATGCGGCCGTCGACGCGATTCGTCGCTCAGGACTCAGCCTGTGCGGTCTGATTCGCCGGCAACGGACGCTCGAAGAGGCGTTTCTCGAGATCGTCGGAGGGGAGAGCGATTCATGAGACCCTACCTGGCGATCTTGCGCGACTCGTTTCGCGAGGCGATCGCGTCGCGGACCCTGCCGTTCCTGCTCGTGTTCTTCACGATCGCGCTCGCCGCCCTGGCGCCGATCGGCTTGAAGGAAGACGTGCCGTGGCGGCTGACGTTCGAGGAGCTTTCGGACCAGACGCTGTGGCTGGCGAAGCTTCGTCAGCAGGCCGCCCAGAACGGCGACAATCCCGGCAAGCGACTGCTGGAGCGTTTGCCGGACGACGTCGAAACGCGGCTCGGCCTGCGCGATCAGCCGGCCGCCCCGGATGCGGCCGGTCCCGCGGGCGCGCTGCTGCTGACGATGTCGATCAACAGCGAAGTGCTGCCCGATCGAACCTTCTACGACGAAGCCGCCTGGGACGCCGTGCCGCTCTCGGCCGAGACGCGCGACCTCATCGAACGCGACCCGGCGAAGCTGCCGGAACGCGACGTGAAGCGGCTCAACCGGTTGTTGCTTTCGGCGGCGTATCCCGGTTCGCTCAAGACGCCGTCCGACAGCCGGGCGACCATCACCTACCTGGGATTCGAGATACCGGGCCTGTCGGGAGGACTGGAGCAGTTCTTCTCGGAAACGGAGATGGTCCGCCAGATCATCCGATCGCTGATCTACGCGATCTGCGTGTGGGGCATCGGTCCGGTCGGACTGCTCGTCGGCATCGTCGTCACGGCCGATCTCATGCCGCGCACGTTTGAACCGGGGGCGATCGATCTGCTGCTCAGCAAGCCGGTCAATCGCACGCTGGTGTTCCTGACGAAGTTTCTCGGCGCCTGCGCCTTCATCCTGATCAGCTTCAGCTACCTCGTCGCCGGCTTGTGGCTGATCTTCTGGCTGCGGCTCGACGTGTGGGCGCCGCAGATTCTCGGTGCGATTCCGTTGTTCATGTTCTCGTTCGCGGTGATCTACGCCGTCTCGGCAGTCACCGGCTTGCGGTGGCGCAGCCCGATCGTCTCGGTCATGGTGACGGTGCTCGTCTGGGGCGCCTCGTTCGCCGTCGGATTCACTCGCGACACCGTCGAGACGGTGATTCGCAGCGGCGCTCGCATCCGTCAGATCGTCCCGACGACTGGCCCGCTGATCGCCGCCGATTTCGAACGAACCGCCTACGTCTGGTCGGAAGACGAACACGACTGGATCGAACAATCGGGATTGATTCCGCCGCTCTCGGCCGCCGCGGCGGGCAACCCGCTTGTCCAGCCGAAGATCGTCGGGCCGGTCTACGACCGGGCGCACGAGCGGATCGTCGTCGCGGAAGCCGGTTCGGTGGGCGAGAACGTCGTGCGGATCGGCTCCGAAGCGACGAACTGGCGGACGTCCACCGGGGCGAAATTGCCGCCGGGCACGACGGAACTGTTCGTCGCCCCCGACGGCCGACTGTTTGCCGCGGGGCAGGCCGGCCTGTTCGAGTTTCACGGCGATCCGACGGTCCAGAAGAAGGAGTTCATGATCTTCGGCGTGCTCGACCTGATTCCCAAAGACGTCGACAACGCGTTCGTCCGCGTCGACGACGTCAAAGGCATCTGGAGCGAGACCGTCGCGATCGATCTCGACGAAACAGCGACGACGGCCGCCGTCTACGATCAAGGAACCGTCACGCGGCTCCGCCGCAACGCCGCCGGCCGCTTCGAAGTCACCGCCGAGCGAACGCTGCACGACGAGAAAGATGCACCACCCGCCATCGTTGCAGTTGCCGGCAAGATCGTTGTTGCCGCCTTCAAGGACGGCACGATCGAGTTCTTCGCCGAGGACGACCTGGAGACGATCGCAACGTTGCAACCGTTTGGTGAGGAAGTGCCGCGCGTCGCGACGGCGTCTCCCGACGGCAAGACGGTCGCCGTGCTGTTTCACAGCGGTGATCTCTGGCTCGGTCGTGTGAACGAGGGCGGCAACGGCGTCGACGACGCCGGAGAGCCGCCCGGACAAGGCGATCTCTCGGCGGTGGCGTTCGACACGCAGGGAAACCTGCTTGTCGCGGATCGCCTGCGGCGGGTGACACGCTGCCATCTTTCCGGCCTCGACGTTCAGGAACGCTTCGCAGGCTCGCTGCCGACCTCGGAGAAGATTTACCGTTTCGCGTTGATTCCGATCAGCTATCTTCTGCCCGACACGTATGGTCTGCGAAGCGTCTACCAATATCTGTTCACCGATTTGAAATCGGAATCGACGACCGGCGACGAAAGCGATCTGGAAAGCCGCCGGATTCACCTGGAACTGCGACGCCCCCTCGTGCAGAACCTGTTGTTCCTCGTCGTCGTGCTCGGCCTGGCAAGCGTGTACGTCACGCGGAAAGATTTTTGAAAGCGTGGTTCGCGCATTAGTGGATGTATGGCGCACTCGGCAGGCTGCCACCTGCCGCTCGCCATTCTCGTCGCCGGCTGCGTCGCACTTCGAGCGCGTCCTGGCGATCTGAGAAGCCGTTTTCAAAACCGAGCTCGGGGAGGGCGAGGCTCCCGCCGAGCCGCACGGGCTCTGTGCATTCCCTTGCGACGAACGGCGTTCCGCCAGCGAATTCCCTGAGCGGACGCGAACGGAGACGGACACGCCGATCGACTGTGCGGCTCGGCGGGAGCCTCGCCCTCCCCTTTGAAAACAGACTCCGAGAGGCTCTCAGTGCCTCGCCAGCAGGTACAGCACCCGGCGGCCAAGTTCGTCGACCGACGCCCTGGAATTCGACAGCACCACGACGCCGACCCGCGGTTGGTTGAGGAAGGCGACGTAGCTGCACGAGCCGCCCGCGCCGCCGTTGTGCCAGACGATGTCGAGGGCGTTCTCCGACTGGATGTGCCAACCCAGACCAACCGCCTGCTCGGGGACGTCGGTCGGCCGGAGCTTGCGGGTGGTCTCCCGCATCGCCCGGACGAGGGCCGCGTGCCTGTCCGAGCCGACCTCGGCCGGCTCCTCCCAGTGGGCGGCCACGTACTTCAGCATGTCGTCGGCGGTTGAGAGGAACGAGCCGGCCCCGGGCATCGTCGTGTCTTCCCAGACAGGGACCGGCTCGCCGCCGTCGTGCGGGGTCGCCAGCCGGGACGTCAGAGCCGCGTCGAGCGTCATTCGCGTGCTCGCCATGCCGAGCGGGTCACAGATGCGTTCGACGACCAGCCCTTCGTAGCTCTTGTCCGCCCGCCGGGCCAGAGCGTGACCGAGCAGGCCGAAGCCGAGGTTCGAGTACTCGGAACCTTCGCCCGGCGGGCGGGGGAGCGTGATCTGCCCGAGGCCGGCGTACAGCTCCTCGACGGTGTAGTCGGCGTAGGGGTTGAGCGGGTCGCCGAACCGCATGTTCGGGGGCAGCGCCGGCAGGCCGGAGGTCTGCGTCGCCAGGTCGAGCAACGTGATCTCCCGCGTTCCGTGCCGCGGCACCGTCACACCGTCGGGCAGGAACTCTTCCAGCGGGTCGTCCCAGCTCAGTTCCCGACGGAGGTGCATGTCGGCGAGCACGGTCGCGGTGAAGGTCTTGCCCACCGAGGCCAGCTCGAACAGCGTGTCGCCATCCGGAACCTTCCGGCTTCCCTGCGCGACCCGACCATAGCCCCAGACCCGCGACTCGCCGCCGTCGAGCACGCCGACGACCAGCCCGACGTTTTCCGGGTCGGCAAGGTGCTCCGCCGCGAGTCGGTCGACATAGGCCTTCGTCTCATCGAGAGTCAGTGTCTCCTGATCGATCCCGAGGTCGGAGAGCGGGTCCAGGGCCGCCGCGGCCTCGAACTCGATCCAGGCCCAGACGCCGCCGCCGACTCCGAGTAGCAGTCCGATGAGCAGGCCCGGCAGGCAGCCGAGGCCGAAACCCACGGCCACCGGGCGACAGCCGGAGCGGGACTGGCCGGAATCGTCCCGTCTGGATTGACGTGAAGGCGTTGCGGACATGACGTTCACGTATCTCCCGAAGATGTCCGCGTCATCCGCCGGCCCGGACCGCGTCCGCGATCCCCCACAAGGCCGCGGCGAGGAACACGACCGCGACCAGCACGCCGGCCGACAGCAGGGTCTTCGCCGTGGCCGCGTACCAGGGCTCGCGGTAGAACGGCACAGCCGCGAAGGTCACGTAGCCGAACCAGCCGGCGATGTACGCGCCCCAGAGGACCGACTCCGGGAGAACGTATGAGAGGGGCAGCAGGATCAGCAGTTCAAACCAGACGAAGTGGCCGAGCACGTAGAGCGCGAGGACGTAGCTCTCGGCCAGGTTTCGACCGGCCCGGCGAAAGAGCAGCCGCCACGTCACCGCCAGCGGGACCAGCAGGGCCAGCATGAGCCAAGTCAGCTGATCAGACCCGAGTTCATCGACCCTCTGGGCGGGTTCGGGATCTCCGACGAGTCTCGAAATCAACCATGAGACGACCGCCGTGCCCAGCAGGCTCGCCGCCCCGGCGAGTACGAAGTAGCCGAACGGGTTCATGTACCGCTTCCGCCGGCCTTCGGCGTAGTCGCGGCAGACCTGGCCGGGCCGCGTCGTCAGCCCGGCGAACGTCCGCAGGAAGGGGGAGTCGAACTCGAGAACCGCTTCGCAGAAGCGGGCGACGACTTCGCGCGCGCGGAGCCGGGCCGCGTCCCGCCGCCGCTGCCCACAGCGGTGACACCACTCCCCGATGAGACCGGCGCCGCAGTTGGCGCATGCCTCCACGAGCGGTTCCGGGCGCTGCTCGGGAGAGCTCATCGTGACGTCACGCCGTGGGGACCGGACGATTAATGCCGTTCTTCCAAAGACGACATCAAGATAGTCGCTCCCCCGGCCAAGTCGAGACAGAAGGGATGCTTTTGGCTCGGCGTCTGCGGTTCCCTGCACCGACACGCCGCCAGGGTGAGGGGCGAGAGCAACAATTCGCGAGCGGCGGGCGTGAGCCTGCCGGTGCGCTCGATGTTCCTTCAGCGCTCGAACGCAGTTCGACATTCCCCGCGACTCGTTCGAGTCGCGGTTCGGTCGGATTGCACGTACGCACCCACCGGCAGGCTGACGCCCGCCGCTCGCCTTCTCGACTCCCACATCCCAAATCCCACCTCCCAAATCCCCAAAAAAAGGAATGCGCATCCCCGGCTCCTGATCCGCCTCGACGGAGCACCGGCCCGGCCGGTCGGACGACGTTTCCCGTCGATCCGGCACGACCTGAAATCGGCCGTTCCGTCCCGAGAGGTGGACGAAACCGGACTCCAGTAAGCCCGAGGTCGAAACCTCGGGTGGAGTCGGAACCATCTGCTCTCCCGGCAAGGACCGGCACGGAGTCCGGCCCGTCCCAGCGGTCTCCTCGAGTTCGTCGCAGGCAGAGCCGCGGATGCTCCCCAACTCCCTCGATCAGAAACCTGAGACGACGTTCGCTAAGGGAGCGCCGCGGTTGCAAGCGCGAAACCGGCGAAGTGATCCGATTGCGGGAAATGTTTAAGAATGCACTTTCAGAGCCG
>JBAQZJ010000019.1:0-1991 GCA_049790855.1 Planctomycetaceae bacterium
AAAGAAGCCGGGCTTCTTTTCCCTTGACATCGCAGACAGGTCGTCTATGATCGGGACCGTAGACAACACATCTGCGATCAGGAGGCCGCCGTGTCGCATTCGCCGCCCGCCGTCACCGGGGCCGAACTGGCCGTCCTCGAACTGCTATGGATCGAGTCGCCGCGGACGGCCCGGCAATTGACCGAACGGCTATATCCGCCCGGGTCGCCCTCGGACGTTTCAACCGTTCAGAAGCTGCTGCAGCGGCTCGAAGGCAAGCGGCTCGTGACCCGCGATCGCTCCGAACGGACGCACGCCTTCTCGCCCGTCGCGACCCGCGAGGAATACGCCGGCGGACGGCTGGCGGAACTCGCCGAACGCCTCTCCGACGGCTCGCTCGCCCCGCTGCTGCTACACCTGGTCTCGTCGCGGCGGCTCAGCGCGAAGCAGCTTGCCGAACTGCGGCGGGTGCTCGACGACGCCCCGAAAGCACGAAAGGGCCGATCGTGACCACGCTCGACCTTCTGCTCGCCGGCCTGACGAACGCCGCCTTCGCGACCGTGCTTGCCGTCGCCGGGTGGCTGCTCACTCGGTTCTGGGCGAACGCGCACGTCGCGTCGGTCGTGTGGCTGGCGGTGCTGCTGAAGCTCGTCACGCCGCCTGTCGTGTCGCTGCCGGTGGCGATCACGGCATCGACCCTCCGGGAGGGCGAGACTCCTGCTGAGCCGCGGAACGAAGCCACTGAGGTCGGAAGTCAGAGCCTCGGTGACGTGAGGCCGATCCGACCTCTGATCGCTGAGTATGACGATTCAGAGACCCGGTTTCTTAATGAAACCGGGTTTCTCGATTCAGGCCGTCACTTGCCGGAAGGAGACATCGAGGCTGCGAGCGGCGACGACGGCTCCGAGCCGGACTGGCGAGCGACAGGCGTCAGCCTGCCGGTGGGTTCCCCGGCAGTCTCTGCGCCAGCGACGACCAGGGCCGCGTCAGAAGCCCGGCTTCTTGAAGAAGCCGGGCTTCTCAAGACACACGTCGCGTCGTTATTGCTCGCCGTCTGGATCGCCGGAACGTTGCTGCTCGGTCTTGTGACGATCGCCCGCATCGTTCGCTTTCATCGCACGCTGTGGCGGGCGGCGTCGATCGATCACGAGATGCAGCGCACGGCAGTCCGCGTCGCGTCGCGGCTGGGGTTGAAGCGATGCCCCGCCGTGCGAAGCGTCGCGGTGAACGTCGGGCCGATGGTCTGGGCGGGGTCGCTGCGTCCGCTGGTGATCGTGCCGCGGCCGTTGTGGGACTCGCTCGGCGGCGACGAACGAGAAACGCTGCTCGCGCACGAGCTGGCGCACGTCGTGCGTCGCGATCATTGGGTGCGGCGGTTCGAGGCCGTCGTGCTGGCGCTGTACTGGTGGCTGCCGACGGCGTGGCTGGCCGTGCGGCGACGCGAAGTTGCCGCCGAAACGTGCTGCGATGCGCTGGTGCTGTCTCACTATCCCGATCGTCCGCAGGCGTATGCGGAAGCGCTGCTGACCGCGGTGAGCGTCCTGTCCACGTCACGCACTCCGGCACTCGCCAGCGGGCTGGGCCGGGCGTCCGAACTCAAGGAGCGACTGACCATGATCGTCCACGACCGCGTTCCGAATCGTCCCGGCCGACTCGTGCGATGGAGCATCCTGCTCGTCGCCGGGGTTGCGCTCGTCGTCTCGGCCCGTCTGGTGCAGGCCGAGCCGGAGGAGAAACTGGAGCCGGCATCGGCGGCGGAACCCGCAACCGCAACCGCAATCGCACCGACCGCAGCGGCGCCGGCGACGACCGATGCGGCACCGGCGGCCATTCTGTCCGCGGGGGAACAGCCGCCAACGGCTCCCGCGTATGAACAACCCACAGCGGCGGCTCCCGCAAGCGCGGCGGCTCCGGCGGGGGAACCGGCGGCAGCGAAACCGTCCGCCACCTCCGATGAGATCCTGTTCTTCGGCGCAAGCTGGGCCGGCACTTGGCAGCAGATGAAACCGATC
>JBAQZJ010000020.1:0-53717 GCA_049790855.1 Planctomycetaceae bacterium
CCTGACGATTTTTCGTAGACGGACCACTCCTACGCGCGCTCCGGGTCGAAGCCGTGCAGGAGTTCGTCGTCCCATTCTTCCAGCAGCGGCCAGTCGACGGCGCAGGTGCCGAAATCGGACAGGTGCAAATAACCTTTGAGACGGTCGATCGTCGACTGGATCGCCTCGGGATCTTTGCGGAAGATCGGCCCGTGACTCGGCAGCAGCCACTTCACGTCGCTGTCGCGAATCCGTTCGAGCGAAGCGATGAAATCGGGAATATCCGAACCGTGATGAGCGTCGATGTTCCCGACGCCGCCGTCGCGATAAATGTTGTCGCCCGAAAACAACAGGTCGCCCAGTCGGAACGAAAGCTGGCTGTCGGTGTGGCCCGGCGTCTCCCAGACGCCCAACGAAACACCGCCGACGGCCACTTTGTCGCCCTCACCGATCGTTTCGTCGAAGACGATCTTGGGCATCGGAATCGAGACGCCCTGCGCCGGAATCTCGGCGTACGCCGTCACGCGATCCTGTGCCGCCAGCACTTGCCCGGCACTCTTGTGGCCGATGATCTTCGCGTTCGGCAGCAGTTCCTTCGCCTTGGCGAGTCCCTGCACATGGTCGACGTCGGCGTGGGTGGCGATCAGGTAACGACAATTCGCCAGCGGGAAGTCCATCTGCCGGATCAACTCGATGATCTCGGGCACCGTATCCTCGAACCCGATATCGATCAACAGCCAGTCGAGACCGTCGTAGACGAGATAAACGCAGCAGCCGAGCCTGCGCCGCGCCTGGTAGTTCAACTCGATGACGTGGGGAAACACCTCGGACCGGGGAGTCATCGGGAACGTTCTTCCTGACGGCTGAATCGAAGCAGGCCGGCGACATCATCGACGGCCAGACCAGTCGATGCACGGGCAGTCGCATTCTATTTCCCGCCGCGAAGACCGACAAGCAGCCGTCGAGGGTTGATCGGTAGCGTCGAATGGAAGATGTTTGACGTTTGTCGTTTCACGGCGACCTGTTTCGCCGTTTCTTCGTACCACCGGTTCTTCCTATTTCGGCTCTATGGCCATCGAGTTCGACTGCCCGTCTTGTGGCGTCATGATTCGCGTCGGCGAAAAGGCCATCGGCAAAAAAGGCCGCTGTCCCAAATGCCAGACCCTGCTGCTGGTTCCCGACCCCGACGACTTCGAAGAAGACGACGAGGAGGAAGAGCCTGCGCCGGAAGCCGCCGAGCATGTTGTTGAGCCTGAATCGGAATTGGAACCAGAACCCGAGCCGGCGTTTGAGCCGGCGGCGACCGCGGAATCGCCGTTGATTGCCGACAACCCGCTTGACCCGCCGGAGTTTGCAACCCCGGCGGAATCGGACGCTGCGTTAACCGAGTCGTCTCCGCCGGCTGGAGTCGATCCCGACAATCCCTTTGCGTTCGCCGCAGCGGCCCCGAATGTCTCGAGGGTGGCGTCCTATCGGCATCGAAGTCGCCGCAAATCCGCCATGTCGTCGCGACAGATCCTGTCGATTTCCGCGGCGGTTTTCGGTCTGGCGATTCTGTTGCTGGGCGGCTGGCTGCTGTATGCCATGGTCAGCCCGGATTTGACCGGAGACCTGACTGGCGAACGGTTCAAAGACGTCGATCTGCCATCCGTCTCGTTTGCGGCACCGGAGAAAGAGACCTCCGCTGTGATGGACGTTCTCGAAAATGAAGGTTTGCCGCTTACAAGCGAATACATCAGCGTGCTGCTCGACGCGAATACCGGCAAACCGCGCGTGACCGTCGAGCCAGGCCCGCAAGCGATTCCCGTGAGGGTGGCCGTGGGTGAACATGCCGGCGTGCAGGCTGTTCTCGCCCGCGAACGCGAACATATTACGAAGCTGAAGCAATTCGAGCTTCGAACCGCCACAGCCGACCTGTTTCGCGATTACGCCGCCTATCTCGACGACGGGACGGCGATGTCGAAGTTGCCGGACTATCGCGACAAGGTCGCACTCAACGCGGCGATCGGCCCGGTCGGCTTCGCGATCGAAGCGGTCATCAGCGGGCATCCCTTCCCGTGCGTCTACGAAGACACTGAAGGGCACTGCTACTTCTTTCTTCCAGAAGGACTGCGCACGTTCCAGCTCCGCGGCCGCAAACTCGCGGACGGCAGCACACCCCTGCCCGTCGAATTCGAGGTGACACTGGTCGATGCAAAGACGCCTGTCATCGCCGAAGCGAAGCCGTCGAAAGCCGACGACGCCGAATCCAAACCGGAAGAACCCAAATCGGACAATGGTGAAGATGTGCCGAAAGACGAACCGAAGCCGGGGTCGATGAAATCCGAAGAATCGGACAAGCAGCCCGCCGACGAGTGACCCATTTCGACAGGCGAGCCGCACGGCGTCGCTCTTCCCGTTTGCGAGAGTTCGTCCTTGCGAAACGTTCCGCGACGCCATTACGCTGAATCTATCCAATCTGCCCGCTCCTTCGACCGGCGAGGCATGTGATGTTCGAAACGCTGCTGGTTCTGAGCGTTCTGCTCCTCGTGGTCGTCATCGGGCTTTATGGCGAGAATGCGGTCGCCAATCTGGTGGTCATGGGACTGGCCGCGCTGGCGAGCTTCGTATTTTTGTCGTTCTCGACCCGTACGCTGATGCTGATTTTTCCGTTGCTGCTGGCGACGTGGATGATCTGCCGCTGGCGGAAAGTCTCCCGCAAACGCTTCGCCGCATTCGCAACTCTCGCCGTCGCCGCCGGCTGGGGCATCGCAATGTTGCTGTTCATTCCGCAGTGGCAGGAGATCCAGCGACTTGCGGCCGATCATCCGGTGGTGCGGATGGATGAGCGATTGGCGTATGAGCATCCTCCGGCTTCGCGGCAGACGGCAACGGCTGCTCCGGTCGGGTCGAAAGCGGCTTTCGTGGCAGCCGGCGACCTGATGCAGCGAATCGATGAGACCGTCCCTTTGGAACCGTGGGCGCGAAATCATCGGCGAGCGGCGTTGGCTTCTCTATCGAGAACTCACGACGACTTTGTCGCCGCGTTTGTTTCGCAGGAAGGGTTCGGTCTCGGGCGGATGTTTCATATGCCCGCGAAGTCGGACTACATCGAACTTCAGGAACCCGCTTCGCTTTCACTTCCTCGCCTTCCGGTCGATTCTCCTTCCGATGCCGTCGTCGATGAGACAAGATCAGCGGAGGACTTCGATTCCTATTCAGCCTTTCATCTCGATCGGACGGTCGATTTCGTGAACCCGGAGGGCTTCGGCTGGTCGTTGGACGGCAACTGGGAATATTACGGGCGAGCGGGATCCACCCGCGTCCGCGGCTTCCAACCCCACGCCTTTCGCGACCTACCGTCCGGCTCGCCTGCCGGCGACGAATGGCAACTCGCGCGGCTGGAACTCGTCAGCCTGCTCAAGCACGATCCGCCGGCGGTCTACCTGTCGGAGCACCTCCCGCGGATGCAGGAATTGGCGAGCAATGACGCACCGACGCGGACGCTCAACAGTTTTGAGACGGCGGCCCTCAGCCGCCTGCTCGACGGCGAGACGATCGTCGCCGAGCAAGGTCGCAACCGCATCACGATGCTTGGCGGCCTGCGGGCGGCGCAACAGTGCTTGCAATGCCACAGCGTCGGCGAAGGGCACCTGCTGGGCGCCTTCAGCTACGAGTTCCTTCGCAAAGAACCGCTGCCGCCGAAGGATGAAAAACCGACACCGCAGAAGCCGGTGACGTAAACAGGCGTTTGAGTTTTCGCGGCGTATTCAATCTGCATTTGAATCTCGGTACTCTTCCGGAAGATGCCGTTCCACGTCCATGCTTTCGTGGAGCACGCGGCCGACCTCCAGACAGCCGTCCGCGGTGTGACGGAACAGCAGAAAGTGACGCGGCTTTCGAACTCGTCCCGCTGATTTCGGAACATTGTTCCGGCTGGACAGCAAATGGTAGGTCATCGCACCCGCGGCGAGTTCCGGACGCGGGCGGCATCCCGAACGCTGCGGGTCGTCGGCGACGTCAAGGATGGCGCGAAGCAGAAGCGCCTCGTAGCGGAGTCGGCCCCGTTCGCCGAAATGCTCGTGCGTCCAGGCGAGGATCGATTCCAAATCCTGCTCCGCGAGCGGAGACAGTCGATACTGCGGCATGCGTCATTCACCGGTACGGCTGGTCGTGGCTTTTGCGGCACGTCGACCAATCAGACCGATGGCGTCGGCCAGCTGCTTTTCGTCGGAGAGCGTGATTCCCTGCCCCTGGTCCAAAGCTGAGAAGCCGTCACGAGCAAGTTTCTTGAGGAGCCTCAGCTTCTGCTCGGCTGTCCGGGACTCCTGCTCGAGAAGCCGCAATCCGGCTCGCAGAACTTCGCTGGCGTTGTTGTATTTCCCGGCTTCGATCTGCTGTTCGACGAACCGGTCGAAGCGATCCGTCAAGTTCACATTGCGAGTGGGCATCTGATCCTCCGTCGTGTCCTCCCAGCATACGCCGATTGGCAGTTTTTGCCAACGGCGGTCTCTGGTCCTGTGTAGCATGTCGGTGCAGACGTCACAAAAACTCCGCGATCACGCTGTCGGCCACGAAGCGGCCGTCGCGGGTCAGGCGGAGGTGCGTGCCGGTGATTTCGAGCAGGCCGAGGGCCGCCTGGCCACGAGCGACTTCGCCGGCGAGCGTGTCGAGATCGAATCCCGTCGTCGATCGGAACGCCGCCCGTTCGATGCCTGCGGTGCGTCGCAGTCCGACGAAGATCGCCTCACGGGCACGAGCCTCCGGCGACAGGGCGTCGACGTCGGCGACGGGCGACTCGCCCGCCGTCAATCGCTTGATCCAGGTGAACACGCTGCGGTGGTTCGTCCGGCGAACCCCCTCGACGAGCCGCGCCGCTCCCGGACCGAACGCCTCGAACGGCAGAGCTGCCCAGTAAACGCCGTTGTGCCGGCATTCGAAACCGGGACGGGCGTAGTTCGACAATTCGTAGTGAGTCAAACCGGCTGCCGGCAATTCGTCCATCGCCGCGGCGAACATCGCCCGTTCGATTTCTTCGTCCGCAGGGGAAAGCTGGCCCTTGTCGCGCCGTGACCAGAACGCCGTGCCTTTCTCGAACGTCAGACCATAGGCCGAAACATGAACCGGCTCCAGCGCGATCGCCTGTGCGAGCGTGGATTGCCACGAGTCAAACGTCTGCCCCGGCACGCCGAAGATCAGATCGAGCGAGACGTTTCCGATGCCTGCTCGCCGAAGTCGTTCGACGGCGGAGCGAATTTCAACGGGCGTGTGATCGCGTTCAAGCACGGTGAGTGCCTGCGGATCGAACGACTGCGCTCCAAGGCTCACGCGGTTCACGCCGAACTCGGCGAGGACCGCGACCGTCTCATCCGAGAGATTCGCGGGGTTCGCCTCAACGCTCCACTCATAGCCGTCGGCGAGGCTGTAACGATCGAGAACGAGCCGGAAGAGCCGCGTCAGTGCGTCCGGCGGCAGATGCGTCGGCGTTCCGCCGCCGAAGAACAGCGTGTCGATTTCGACCGGCGTCTCGATGCGCTGCAATTCGATCGCGAGCGCATCGAGATACGCCGTCACAAGGTCGTCCCGGCCGGCGACAAGCGTGAAGTCGCAATACCCGCACCGATGCCGGCAGAAGGGCACGTGGACGTAGACGGAGCGGTAAATCATGCCTCTTCGGCCAGACCGCCCTCGGTGAGAAGTTCTTCGACCTCTCGGCGGAGCACAGGCAGTTTGAACTCGACCGCGTCCCACGAAATCTCGTCATCGACGGTGTCATAGCCGTGGGCCAGGACGTTTCTGTAGCCGATGATCCGATCGATCGCAGTGACTCGTTCCGCCGTCGCAGGATCGTCACGTCGCAGGCGGTTGAGTGCCTCTCCGATGATTTCGAACTGCCGTTCAACAGCGGACCGAAGAAAGTCGTCTCCGGAATAGTCCTGAAGCGCCTTCCCGGCCGTGAACCGGACGATGCGAGCGGCTGCGTTCGAAACGTCCTGGAGAAGTTTCCTGGCTTCAAGCCGCATAGAGGCTCCGTCGTGTTGCCTGAACACTTCTCCTGAAATACGGATTCTGGATTCCTTTGTTCGTAACGAGATCAACGGATCGCTCAAAAATCAGTTCTAAGCCATCGCGCAGGTCAAAAAATGCGTCGAACCGCCGGCCCGGCGGCAATGTTTCGAACTCGACCAGAAAATCGAGATCACTCCGCTCCGGATCGAAGCCGTCACCCGTCGCCGACCCGAACAGATCGAGCCGCTTCACCCCCAGTTCCCGGCAGAGCCGCTCGACGGCGGCCCGTTCTTCGTCGGTCATCACGAACATGTCCGAATTATACCTTACAGCCCACCGGAAGGCTCACGCCTTCCACTCGCCTCAGTGCTCGTCCGGTCGCGACCGGTTCGCCCAGTGGCCTGTCGGGGCGCTTCCCGCCACGATCACGCCCTTCTCGTTCCAGTCCATGCCGGCCCGCACGTCGGCGGCGGCATAGCGGATCGTCAGGCCGCAGCGGCGGCGGTCGGACTGGTTCGCCTCCGAGCCGTGCAGCAGCAAGTCGGAATGCAGCGAGCACTCGCCGGCCTTCAGCGTGTCATCCACGACGGGGCCGTATTGCTCGGCATTCTCGATCGTTTGATTCAGCACGTTGTGCTCGTTCGGGTCGCTCGGTCGGAAGGTGAGATGGCCGACGTGATGCGAGCCGGCGATGAACCGCATGTTCGCGTTCTCGGGGTCGGCGTCGTCGATCGCCAGCCAGACCGTCACCGCCTTGCTCGGGCTGAGCGGCCAGTAGCTCGCATCCTGATGCCAGGCGACCGCCTTGCCGTCGCGGGGCATCTTGCAGAAGAAATGCGTCCCCCAGCCGACGACGTGCTCGCCGAGAATGTCCTTCACGAGCGCCACGATCTTCGGGTTCGTCAGAATGTCATAGACCTGCCCGTGACGCAGATGAGCGCTGCTGATCGAATAGCTGTCCTTGCCCTCGGCGACGTATTTCGCGAGCAGCCGGTCGAAGTAGTCGCGGATCGCCGCGATCTCGGCGTCGTCGAACACGCGAAACGGCCGCGCGAAGCCGTCGCGGTTGAACGATTCGACCTGGTCGCGCGTCAGAACCGATGGGTTCTCGGAATTCGCCGGATGGAACCGCAGATCACGGCCCAATCGGGCGAGCTCGTCGGCATCTGGAACGGCTTGGAACGTCTTGGTGGACATGGCGTTCTCGTCTCGAAATCAGGTCTTCTGGAACATGCGGAGAGGAGAAACCGCGAATCGCGCGAATGACTTCAGGAACCGCCAAGACGCCAAGGGCACTAAGAAATCGCCAAGAAAGAAAAGGGAGGGCGTCTATGTCGGAGACGCCTTCGTACATCCTTGGCGGTCTCGGCATCTTGGCGGTTCATTTCTTCTTCAATCGCGCCGATCCGCGGACCTTCCGGTCGGCAACGACGACAGGTTACTCCGCCACGCCGGATCGATGCTTGTACGATCCACGCAGCGGCTGGTATTCTTTGCGCATGCATGATCCGCTCGCCTTTCAGCGGGAGTTCTTCCGTGCGCTCGGCCCGCAGTTGCATCTGGCCGAGTTGTTCGAGTCGCTGCCGGAGGTCTGCTTCTACGCGAAGGATGCCGACAACCGGCTCGTGAAGGCGAATCAGGCGCTGATCCGCCTGCGGGGAGCGACGAGTGAACGGGAACTGATCGGCAAGTCGGATTTCGACCTGCACCCGCGGCATCTCGCCGAGCGATACGTCGCCGAGGATCGGCGCGTCATGGGATTGCGCCGCCCGCTGCCGAACCAGGTGTGGCTGATTCCTGGCGAAATGGGCGGGATGACGTGGTACCTGTCGAGCAAGACGCCGCTGTTCGGCCGTGACGGCCGAGCGATCGGCGTGGCCGGGATGTTCCGCGATCTGCGGAAGTTCGAGACGGAATACCGGCCGTACCAGGCGATGGACGCCGTCCTCCGCCGGGTGCTCGAAAACTATTCGCAGCCGATCGCGATTCCCGACCTCGCCGCGAGCGTCGGCCTGTCGGTCAGCCAGTTCGACCGGCGGTTCAAGGCGCTGTTCGGCATGACGCCGCGAGAGTACGTTTTGCGCGTCCGTGTGGATGCGGCGATTCACTTGCTGGTCACGACCGACCTGTCCGTCGCCCGCATCGCCCTCGACTGCGGCTTCTACGACCAAAGCTCGTTCGGCAAGCAGTTCCGTAAGCGAACGGGGGTGACGCCGGCCGAGTATCGGCGGCGCTATGTGATGTCGGATCGAAGGTAACGGCTTTCGCCGTGCTCAAACCGCGATTTTCTCGTAGGCGTGCCCCTCGTTCTGGTCGATGCGTTCGGGGCGGCCTTTGTGCATGTAGATGAGCTGCTTGTGATCGACGCCCATCAGGTGCAGGATCGTCGAGTGCAGGTCGTGGACGTGCAGGCGATCTTCGACGGCGTGCAGTCCGACTTCGTCGGTCGTGCCGTAGGCCTGGCCGGCCCGCACGCCGCCGCCGGCCATCCACATCGTGAAGCCGGTCGGGTTGTGGTCGCGGCCGTCGCCCTGCTCGCTCATCGGCGTGCGGCCGAACTCGCCGCCCCAGACGACCAGCGTCTCGTCGAGCAGCCCCCGGCGCTTGAGATCCTTGAGTAGGCCGGCGACGGGCTTGTCCATCTGCCGGCACATCTTCGTGTGATTGGCCTCGATGGCGTCGTGAGCATCCCACTTGCTGCCCGAGCCGTGGTAGCACTGGATGAACCGCACGCCGCGCTCGACGAGCCGCCGCGCCATGAGGAGGTTGCGTCCGTAGGCGGCCGTTTCGTCGTCGTCCAGGCCGTAGAGCTGCTGCGTTTCGGCCGATTCGTCGGTGAGATCGACCGCATCAGGCGCGTGCGACTGCATCTGGAACGCCAGCTCATAGCTGCGGATGCGGGCCTCCAATTCCGAGTTCGCCTCGCGCGACTCGACGTGACGCCGATTGAGCCGGGCCAGGTAGTCAAGCTCCAGTCGCTGCTGCGAAGGACCGACGTGCTGCGGCGGGGCGAGGAATTGAATCGGCTGCTCGCTGACCCGGAACGCGGTTCCCTGATAGACCGCGGGCATGAACCCGGCGCTCCAGTTCCGTGGTCCGTTCACGACCGAATCTTTGAGATCCTGCATGACGACGTACGCCGGCAGGTTCTCGTTTTCGGAACCCAGCCCGTAGGTCACCCAGCTTCCGAGTGATGGACGGCCGGCGAACTGGCTGCCGGTGTTCATCTGGCAGACGCCGCCGGAATGATTGATGCCGTTCGTCCAGCAGGAACGGATCACCGCGAGGTCGTCGGCGCATTCGGCGATGTGCGGCAGCCAGTCGGAGACCCACAGCCCGCTTTCGCCGTGCCGCTTCCACTTCCGTTTCGAGGCGAGAACCGGCGAGTCGAACTCTCCCATCGCCGTGATGACGCGTCCGAAGCTCTCGGGAATCGGCTTGCCGGCCAGCTTCTGGAGTGCGGGCTTGGGGTCGAAGGTGTCCATGTGACTGGGACCACCTTCCATGAACAGGAAGATGACGTGCTTGGCCTGGGCGGCGCGATGCATCAGCTTCGCCGCGAGCGGAGACGGGGCCGCCGTCGGCTTCGCCTGTGCCGGAGACGGCTCGCCGCCCAGCATTGCCGCGACGGCAAGCGCCCCGAAGCCGGTTCCGCTTTCGAGCAGCATCTCGCGACGCGAGAGCGTCCCGGAGCCGACCGGGCCGTGCATCGCATTCTGAGAGGCCGGACGGCGGAAGGCGGTTCTAATCGACATAGATCAGTTCGTTCGAGTTCAGCAGCGCGTGGACGAACGCGATCCGCGCCCGTTCGTGCGGTGTGATGACGTGCGGCACTTCGATCTTGGTCCAGGCGTGATTGCCGGCCGGCGAGGAATCGAATCCGAGTTCGTCCGGCTTCTCGAATCGCAAGTCGGCCAGATCGACCTTCGGGTCGGGCGCCCGGTCGATTTTCGCGACCGGGCTGATCGCCGTCGCGACCGATGCCAGGCGAAAGCCGTCGATCAGACCGTCCCACAGATGGCGGCCGTCGCGTCCGCCGATGCAGAGATCGCGGTCGGGACGGATCTCCCGCGTCACCGTATGCTTGACGTGGGCGGTCTTCAGCGAGTCGTTCTTGACCGAGAGATCCTGCATGAGGAACGTCACGCCCTGCTCGCTCGTGTCGTCGAGGTTCACGCTGACAGCGAGGTAATAGGGCTTGTTCAACTCCGGACGCAGTCCTGAGGCGATCACTTCGTAGTGCAATGCGTCTCCGTCGCCCGTCTTGCCGACCAGCTGCAGGATCAGGTTGCGCGGTTTGAAACTGCTTTTGGTCGAGGTGACGCCGAACGACCAGCCCGGCTGCTGCTCGTCGCCGCTCCAATGCGAGGCGATCGTGCGCACGGAGGCGTCTTCGTACAGCGATCGCAACAGGACGATCGCCTCGACCGTGAAATCGCCGTCGGGCAGGCGGTCAAAGCCTTCCAGACCCAGTTGCAGCGAACCGCCGGGTTGCAGGTCGATCGCCCGGTCGCCGGTGCCCGGCATCGTCACCAGTTCGGTCGGTGAGGGCGGCGTCGGCACGGCGGGGGTGCGGCGAGCGTACTCTTCGATGAACCGGACGGCCGGCTCGACTTCGTCCGCGCTCGCCTCGCGGCCAAACAATTTGACATACGCCTCACGCACGAACTCAGAATCGCTCGCACCGTCGTTCGGCAGTCGGCCGCCGATCGTCGCAGCCCGTTCGTGCGACCAGGGATTGTTCGCCAGCACCAGCGCCTGTGTCGCGGTGGTCGTGCGATGCCGCTCGCAGCAACTGGTGATCCGATCGGGAAAATCGAACGCCGACAGCAGCGGATCGAGGCTGTTGCGCCGGACCGGCTGATAGATCGACCGCTTCACGCTCTTCAACTCGCCGCTGGCGGCGAGAATCGAATCGACGATCTCTTCTCCCGACAGGCGCCGCGGATTCATCCGCCACAACAGCGTGTTTCCAGGATCGATCGAATCGATGCGGGCGTCGCTCTCCCGGCGGGAGACCTGACGATAGGTCGCCGAAGTCAGGATGCGACGGTGCAGCTTCTTGAGGCTCCAACCGTCCGCAATGAAACGACTCGCCAGCCAGTCGAGCAATTCGGGATGGCTCGGCGGCTTGCCGAGGCGGCCGAAGTCGCTCGACGATTCGACGAGACCTCGCCCGAAATGCTGCTGCCAGACGCGGTTCACCATCACCCGCGCCGTAAGCGGATTCGCGGGGTCGGTAAGCCACGCGGCCAGGGCCGTGCGACGGCCGGTCGATTCCAGCGCCTCCGGAGGCGCGACGATCGTCGCCGGTTCGGGATCGAGAATCGTCAGAATACCGGGTTCGACGGGAACCTTCTCGGCAGCGCCGGTGATGTACGTCGGCGGCGCGACCGGCCCGACGTCGCTCGCCACGAACTTCATCGTCGGCAGCGGCTCCGGCTTGAGCGAATCGAACTCCGCCAGGCGTTTCAGCAGCCGCTGGCGCTCGGCCTCGAGATCCTCAGCAAGCCATTCCGTCAGCTTTTCGGGATGGACCTGGAACTGCCGGCCCGCCAGCGAGGCGATCTGGTGCTCGTACGGCGCACGATCGACGGGACGCATCGCGCACAGTGCCCGGATTTCCTTGACGAACTTGTCGATCCCTTCGCCCGTCGTGTGGGCGTGCAGGGCGGGCGTCTCGATCTCATGCAGCCGACGGCGAATCTCTGCGGTCGCCGTTTCCCAGGCCTGCTGCTGCTCGTAGTGCCTCGTCTGCGTCGCGAGGTCGGCGACCGGCTGGTCTTCGCGCGGCAGCAGCGGCGTGAAGAACGCCTGGAGACGGAAATAGTCTTTTTGCAGGATCGGATCGAACTTGTGATCGTGGCAGCGGGCGCATTTCACGCCCTGCGCGAGGAACACGTCGGCGGTCGTCTCGGTCACGTCGTTGAGGATCTGCTGCCACTGGCCCTCGACGTCGCGCTGGTTGTGCTCGTAGATCCAGTGACGCAGATACATCGTGGCGATGATCGCGTCTTCGTTGCCGGGATCGACCTCGTCGCCGGCAAGCTGCTCGGTGAGGAACCGGTCGTAGGGCTTGTCCGCATTGAAGGAGCGAATGGCGTAGTCGCGGTAGCGCCAAGCTTCGGGACGCGCGCCGTCCGCCCGGTAGCCGTCGGTCTCGGCGTAACGCACGAGGTCGAGCCAGAACCGCGCCTGGTTCTCACCGTACGCCGGATCCTCCAGCAGTCGATCGACCAGCGCCTCGTATTCCGCCGCCGCATTTCCGCGTGACGTCACGGCAATGGTCGCCTCATCCGGCGGCAGGCCCGTCAACGCGAAATGAACGCGGCGGACAAGCGTGAGGGGTTCGGCTTCCTCCGCGGGGCGCATGTCTTCGGCCGCCAGGCGGGCGAAGATGAACCGGTCGATCTCGTTCCGGCACCAACTGCCGTCATCGACCTGCGGAACCTGTGGATCGACGATCGGCTGATAGCACCACCATTCCCGATCTTCTGCGGTGATCTTGGGCGTCGGCTTGAGCACCGTGCCTTCCGGCCACGGCGCGCCCGCGGCGATCCATTTTTCCAGACCGTCGGCGAGCGCTGCATCGAGCTGGCCGGACGGAGGCATTTCATACGACTCGTACCGCACCGCCTCCAGCAGCAGACTTTCGCCCGGCTTGCCGGGCACGATCGCCGGCCCGGCCGCCCCGCCTGTGAGCATCGCCTCCCGCGAGTCCAGCCGCAGGTCGCTCTCCTGCTTCGCCTCGCCGTGGCACTTGATGCAGTGCGTCACCAGCGTCGGCCGCACGTGCTTCTCGAAGAGATCCGATTGCTCCGGCGTCAGATCCTTCGCCGAGACGCACTGCGCGGCCAACAGCGGGATTGCGAAGAACGCAGCGATGCGGAATGGACGCACTCGATTCACTCGCTCTTCCTTCCGAAGGTGCCGATCGTGTCCGCCTCGGCGCCCGTCCGGAAATCCTGCGCGGCAACAGCCGGAAACACGAACATCGATCCGGAAAGCACTTCATCGCACATAAGAATACCCTTAACATCAACCGATGCCTACCGGTCCCCGTCACAGCGACTCGCATTTCGACGGAAAGGTCCGGCACGAGTCAGAAAGTTCGCGCCGTCCGAACGGAACATCCGTGGACCGGGCGGTTGGCCGGCACGGATGCCGATCGGCGGTTGCCGGCGAGCCAAGTCACGAAACACGTTCCCAGTCGCGAACGTCTCCGGGGACGACGCGAAAGAGCGGATGCGGAACGGGTGTCGCGATCGAGCGCTGGCGGGCGTGCCGCTCGGGATCGCGCCGTTCCAGCTTGCTGCACAAATGCCGCCACTCGTAGAGCAACTGGCCGTCCGTCTCGTCGAGAGTTCCGGCGAACCGTACCGCAGCGATCTTGCTCGCATCGAACGTATATTCGCGGGCCGCCGCTTCCTCGAGGACGGCCTTCAGATAGGTCGCGATCGCCGCGTGTGGTTCGGGCACCTCCCGAAACCGCGTGAGCTGCGGATGATGTCGGTAGCCCTTCGTCGCCCCTTGCAGAACCGTCTGCGCGAGCAGCCCTTCCCGCCACAACGCGACCAAGCCCTTCGTGTCGAGATATCGCGGATGGAGCGTCCAGAGTCGCATCGGATCGAGCGAGTATTGCCGGCGCACGCGGGGGTGGCTGGGGACGACGCGAGGTGAGCGGCGTTATCATCTGCGGCGTGATCGCGTCGCCCCCAGTCGTGCGTCATTCGACTGGGGGCGGGCCGGCGGGCATTTTCCGCGTTCCTCGACGTCGATTGCGACCCGTCCCCAGCCACCCCGATTCAGGTCGCACGTCTCTCGCTGACAGAGCATGACACCGCGGCGCCTCACCGCCCGCCCTGCACCACCGGATTCCTCAACGTACCGATTCCCGCGATCGTGATCGACACGACGTCGCCGTCTTCGAGCGTGAAGTCGTCCGGCGGGACGACGCCGGTGCCGGTGAGGAGCATCGCGCCGTCCGGCAGGTCGTATTCCCGGCCGAGCCAGCCGACGAGTTCGTCGAAACTGCGGGCCATTTCGCCGGCGCTGGTCGTGCCACGATTGACGATCTTGCCGCCCCGTTCGATCACCAGCGTGATCTTCAGGTTCTTCGGGTTGATCGGTTTTTCCGGCACAAGAATGCAGGGACCGACGGCGCAGGACTGGTCGTAGACTTTCGCCTGCGGCAGGTAGAGCGGATTCTCGCCTTCGATGTCGCGGGCCGACATGTCGTTGCCCACCGTGAACCCGACGACCTTCTTCGCGGGGCTGATGACGAGCGTCAGCTCCGGCTCGGGAACCGTCCAGCGGCTGTCGACCCGCACGCGGACCGGCTCGCCGGGGCCGACGACCCGTTGCGGCGTCGCCTTGAAAAAGAGTTCCGGACGGTCGGCCGTATAGACTTTGTCGTAATGGCTCGCGCCCGACTCGCTCTCCTCCATGCGGGCGACCTGCGAGCGTTTGTAGGTCACGCCGGCGGCCCAGACTTCCTGGCGATCGATCGGCGCGAGCAGGGTGGCCTCGGAGAGCGGAATCGGAGCGGCATTCGTGTCGAGCAGGAACCGCGCAAGCCCCAGCGGGTCGGCGTGATGCAGGATGTCGCAGAGCCGGCGGACAGATTCGACCTGCCCCAGGTCGAGCGGCCGGAGCGTTTCGCCTTCGACCGCGGCCACGAGTCGATCGCCGGAACCGTGAAGCACCTTGGCAAGCAGCATGAGACGACCGTCGACAGAGCGAGAGGGAGGATCAATGGCGACCGAGCATAACCGGACGGTGAAAGTCGGTCGAGCGACTCATTTCACCAGCCGTGTGTTAACGATTCGCTTGAAAGGAAAGGGGAGTGGATCGGGGTGGCTGGGGACGGGCGGCCCTCGGCCCCTGCAACAACGATCGACGCTCGTCGGCCCGCCCCCAGTCGAACGGCGCACGACTGGGGGCGACGCGACCACGCCGGACAGGAGATCGCCGCTGTCTTCGCGTCGTCCCCAGCCACCCAACCGCGATCGTCCCGCGGCATGGAAAACAGAACCGAATCGCGGCAGATTGGTGTCGTCAGACCATCCCATTTGTGCGAGTCTTCGCCGCGTGCGACAACGCCGACCGCACGTCCGTTTCGAGAATCCGTCAGGATGACCCGCGACATGTCGCCCGATCTGGCTGCTACCGACGCTCCGCCCTTCTCCGCCGCGTGGTACGAGCACGTCGAAGCGGCGCTCGGCAAGCATGCCTGCCGGCAGCTCGGGTTTTACGTGGTGCCCGAGGGTCTGGTGCTCTCGGTCGTGATTCCGGTCTACAACGAAGAAGCGACGCTCCGTACGATCGTCGACCGGGTCCGCAACGTCCCGATCCGCAAAGAGATCGTGCTCGTCGACGACGGCAGCCGCGACCGCTCGCGAGAGGTTCTCGAAGAACTGCGCGACGAAGGCGACGGCGACCCGGACAACGCGATTCGCGTCTACTTTCAGGACCGCAATCGCGGAAAGGGGGCGGCCCTCCGCCGGGGACTGACCGAAGCGACCGGCGACATCGTCGTCATCCAGGACGCCGACCTCGAATACAATCCCGACGAATACCCGCGGCTGATCGAACCGATCATCCGCGGTGAAGCCGACGTCGTGTTCGGCAGCCGGTTTCTGGGCGACCAGCCGCACCGGGTGCTTTATTTCTGGCACTCGGTGGGCAACAAGGTGCTGACGCTGCTGTCGAACTGCTTCACGAACCTGAACCTGACCGATATGGAGACCTGCTACAAGGTCTTCACCCGGGAGGTCGTCAAGTCGGTCCTGCCGACGCTCAAACAGGATCGCTTCGGCTTCGAGCCGGAAGTCACCGCCAAGGTCGCCCGCCGGCGATTCCGGGTCTACGAACTGAGCATCAGCTACGCCGGCCGCACCTACGACGAGGGCAAAAAAATCGGCTGGAAAGACGGCGTTCAGGCCCTGTGGTGCATCGTGCGGTACGGGCTAGCGGATTGAACGCCGGAAAACCGTAGGGTGGGTCGAGCGGAGCGAGGCCCACCCTACGAGTTGGTGCGCCGCAGCGTCTCCAGCACGTTCGCCATATCAGCAGGCAACGGCGCCTCGAAGGTCATCGGCCGGCCGGTCTGCGGATGTGCGATCGTCAACCGCGAGGCGTGCAGGGCCTGCCGGTGGATCAGCGGATGGTCTGCCGGCGTCTCTGGCCGGACGGATTGATCCACGTCCGAGAGCAGCAGCACGCCTTTACCACCGTAGACCTTGTCGGCGACGATCGAGTGGCCCAGGTGTTGCATGTGGACGCGAAGCTGATGCGTGCGGCCCGTCTTCAGGTTCAGCTTCATCTGCGAATAGCCGTCGAAGCGTTCGACGACTTCGTAAAAGGTCGCGGCATGACGACTTGTATCATCCGGGCGGCAGACCTGCATCTTCTCGCGGACTTTCGGATGGACCCGCATGTGGGTCTCGATCCAGTCGCTGTCGTAATGCGGGCTGCCCCAGACGATCGCGCGGTACTCCTTTTCGACCGTCCGCTCTTCCCACTGCTTCGTCAGCCGGTCGTGAATCTGGTTGCTCTTGGCGACGACCAGCACCCCACTCGTGTCCTTGTCGAGACGGTGGACGATACCGGGCCGAAATCGGCCGGCGACGTCGCTGAGCTGGTCGAAGTGATACTGCAAGGCCGAGGCCAGTGTGCCGGTCGGGTTGCCGCGACCGGGATGCACGATCAACCCCCACGGCTTGTTGAGGGCGACGAGAAACTCGTCTTCGTAGAGGATGTCGAGCGGAATGTTTTCGGGGACAAGTTCGCTCTGCGGCTCCTCGGGTAGAGTCACGTACAGGATGTCGTTCACCCGCAGCCGCCAGCCCGATTTGGTCGGCAGGTTGTTGACCTTCACGCCCTCCTCGGCGATGGTCCGCTGCCAGGAGGCGCGGCTGAAGTTCGGGAACAGCCGGCAGAGATAATGATCGACTCGCCAGCCGTGCGCGCGGGCCTCGACGACGATGCGAAGCGGCGAATCGGCTTCCGGGAACACGCCTTCGACCGGGGATCCGCTTTCGCCGGAAATCGGTTCGTCGGCGGATAGGACGACATCCTCTGCGGCGCGAGACCGGTCATCCGCGGCGTCGGAACTCATCGAAAACACCCGCCCTCAACTGCGAATGGCTGGGAGACGGCGTCTCCCAGCCATTCCAAAACGATCGCAGCGAATCGGCCTGTCATTGAGGTCCGCCCAGCGCCGGTCCGCCAGAGGAATCGCCTTCGGGAGCCGGCGTTTCACTCGCCGCGGCATCCGCTTCCGCATCAGACGCCGACTGGTCATCGGACGCTGCGGGCGGCGCGGTCGTCGCCGAAGTCGACGGCTTCGGTGCTTCACTCGGTGTGTTGTCGCTCGCCGGAGCACCTCCTGTCGGAGCACCTCCGGTGGGCAGTGCCGGTCCGCCGGAAGGCAGGCCGGGCATCGAGATCGGCGAACTGCCATCCTGCGGTCGTAGCAACGGATCCTGGAGCGTCGGCTTGGCCTTGCTGAACCAGGCGTAGAAGTCTTTGGCTTCCGGCGTACTCAGTGCGTCAACCCGTTCCTGCGCCAGATCCTCGTAAACCGAGCCGGGAAACTCTTTGACGATCTGTTCGTACCGGTCAATCGCTGGTTTCAGGTCGCCGTCCGAGCTTGCCTCCAGCGAACGGGCCAGACCGTACAGCGCACGAACCTTCACTTCGTCATCGAGTTCGGGCTGATTGAGGACGGCTTCGAACGCTTCCTGCGCGTCGGTCAGATCGCGAATTGCGCCTTCTTTAGCGGAGAACAGCGACTCGATCGCGGTTCCCAAGCGTGCTTCGCCTTCATAGAGCCGCGCCCAGACGGCGGCTTTCGAATCCGGGTAGGCGTCGGCCACGGCACCGAAGTTCTCGGCCGTCGCATCCGGGGCGCGGAACGCCGCAGCCAAGGCGTCCCAGCCTTCACCACGGTCGGCCGTCGCGCGTTTTGACCACCAGACGTAGGCCGCAATGACGATCAATACGGCCGCCAGCCCCAGCAGCAGCGGCACGCCGAATCGATCGAAAAACGGCCGTGACCGCTCTCGCGCGTGTTCGGCGAAGCGGTGGAGGTCGTTTTCCTGAAGGCGATGGCGTTCTTCGGCTTTCATCAACTGCGTCCTTGCCGGAACCAGTGCGGTTCCGATTCGCGCGAGTCTATCCGCCAAAACCGAAAGGTTCAAGGCGGCCACCCGTCGGGCAAAGGTCGTCTGGCATCACGGCGGCGAGCGGAAACCGTCTGCCCTCAGGCAGGACAGTGCGCCCAGTCGGGGCACGCCCGATCACTGCGAGTGACGGCCTGCGGCGAACGCCGGCACCGGTCACCGAAATACGTGCAACATGTTCTGCCGCTCGGCCCTCAGAACTCAGGGAACGCCCGGTTTTGTCACTCCGCCCTGTTGCGTCGAGCGTACCGCAGCGTCAAGATTTTCTGGGCGGCGTTGTCGTCTCACCGTCTCTTGTGTTCCCGATCTCGTGTCTCCGCAAGGATCAGGCGTCCGACGAGATGTGCTTCCGATTCCCGCGTTCGTCGGTTCGTCAGCCCTGCGTGGGGGGCGTGCTGGCCGTATTGCTCGCCACCACCCCGGCGGCCGCGCAGGCCCCCGCGGACGACGCCGCTGCTTCCGCTACCGAGGCGGCTGACCGGAACGACCGCAACACGGGCCGCGCTGCGGACCCTGCTGCACCGGCGGACCGGACGGAATCCGCCGGGACGGTGCGCGTCCACCTGATGGAAGGATCGGTCGTCAGCGGCACGCTGTCGGTCGACGCCCTGACGGTGAAAACGGCCTTCGGAACGCTGGAGATCCCCGTCGAGCATGTCGTCAGCTTCACGCCGGGGCTTGCCAGCCATCCGCAACTGCAGGACCGCATCGGCCGGCTCATTCAGAAACTTGGCTCGAACGACGCCGCCGAGCGGGACCAGGCGCAGCGCGAACTGACCGACTTCGGACCGGGCATTCGACCCCAGCTTGAACGTCACCGTAAAGACCCCGATGCCGAGCGCCGGACCAGGATCGAGAAAATCCTCGAAGACGTCGAGTTGCAGGCGAACGACGACTCGTTTGCAGAAGACTCGCCGCCGTCGCTGATCGCCGAGGACACCGTCGAGACCGATCGCTTCACGATCGTCGGACAGATCGCTCCTGAATCGTTTCGCGTGGAAACCCCCTTCGGGCCGCTGACGGTCGCGCTCAAGGACATTCGTTACGTCGCCCGCGAGACCGACAGGAAACCCGAGGTCCGTGCCCGTGCCGCCGTTGACGCGAGCAATCTGCCGCAAATCGGACTGAAGGATACGGGCGTGCGGCTCCAACGCGGAGACAGGGTGAGCGTCACCGCGAGCGGCAGCATCGTCATGACTCCGTGGGGCAACAACGTCACGAGCAGTCCTGATGGAGCCGGCATGAACGTGCCGGTCTACGCGAACGGCATCCCGAGCGGGGCGCTCATCGGCCGGATCGGCCGCAACGGCGAAGACCTGCTGATCGGCGCCCGCAATGAGTTCACGGCGACGTCGACGGGAACGCTCTACCTCGGCGTCGCGATGGCCCACCAGTTCGCGAATCAGGGCTACACGTTTCCGGGAACCTACGAGGTTCGACTGCGCGTGAACCCGCCTGAGAATTGAACGGGCTGCCGCGAACGGAGTGCGGATCGATCCCAGGAATTCCGCGATGCGAACGCACCACGTCTGTACCGGCCGTCGCACTTGGACCCGCCTGCTCGCGGCCGTCGCGATGACGGCCTGCGTGGGTCTTGCGGACGGTCAGGATCCGTTCGCCGACGATCCATTCGCCCCCGCCCGGCTTGAACCGGCCGTGGTTGCGGAGGCCGAGTTGCAGACGATCGAGACAGCTCCCGGCGAGCTGCAGGCGAGCATCGCGCTGTCCGAAGATTCCACGCTGCGTCGTCAATTCGCCCAAGTGACGCGACTGGCCGAGTCGGGACGCCATGAAGATGCCGCGCAAGCACTCGGGCGTCTCGCCGAGTCGATCGGCGAGGCCGACGTGTTCGTTCGCATCGACGATCGACGGCAGTCGCTGAGAAGCCTCAAGACGGAAGTGCAACGGCGCATCGGCGAGTTACCGCCCAATGGCCGGGCCGCCTACGAATTGGCGTTCGGGCGGGCGGCGCAACGGATGCTCGACGACGCCGACCGCGATCGATCCGCCGTCCAGCGCGTGGCGACGCTCTACCTGCATACGCCGGCCGGTGCCGAGGCGCTCTACCGTCTCGCCGCCCTATACCGCGATCGGGGAGCGTTCCCGGAAGCGGCCGCCTGTCTCGAGCGGCTGCGGACGCTGCGACCGGAAGAAGCGGAACGCTACGAGCCCCACCTCTCGCTGCGTCTCGCCGCGAATCGTCTGAAGTTCGGCGATGTTTCGGGAGCGGAGGCGGACTTGACGGAACTGTCGCGACGACCTGGCAGTCGGGTCGCGCTTATCGCCGGCAAGGAACTCCCGATGAAGGTGGCGGACGGAGGATCGCTCGCGCCGCTGCAACGACTGTTCGGCACCGGCGTGTTCCCCGCCGGCCGAGAGAACTTCACGCACCATCCCGGTGAGGCCGCTCACCCCTCGTCAACCACCGGAATGCCGTTCCTCGTTCCGCGATGGTCCCGTGAACTGGCTTTCGAAACAGGCGGGGCGAGCGCCCTCGAACATGGTCGGCGATCGAGCCAGACCGTACCGGCCCTGTTTCCGACGATCGTCGAAGACCTCGTGCTGTTGCCGAATGAGGACGGTTTCACGGCTTACGATCGCGACAGCGGCCGCCGCCTGTGGAGCTTCCCGTCCCGTGGAGCCGGCGAACCGGGTGCGGAAGCCCTCTGGAGAAATCTGGCGAACGGCCGTCTCAGCAGCGACGGACATGCCGTGTTTCTGGTGGAATCTGATGCGACGGAGACGTCGTCGAGTGCGGCGGCATCGCCCCGCATCAATTTCAACGGGGCGATGGCTCTGCAGCAGAACGTCCTCGTGCCGAATTTTCAGGCCGCCTGGGAGCAGGACGGCGGCTCGCCCGATTCGTGGGCCGCGGGCGGAAATCGACTGAGTGCGCTCGACGTCGCGCGTTCGCGACAGGGCAACCGGCTCTGGAGCGTCGGCGGCGCGAGTGGAGGGGCGGAACCTCGACTGGCCGGCCATACGTTCCTCGGCCCGCCCTTGGCCGTGCATGGCCGCTTGTACGCGATCGCCGACGCCGCAGGCACCGTGCGACTCGTCGTACTCGATGCGACGACGGGCCGGCTGGACTGGTCGCTCGACCTGGGTCACGGTGAGATTCCGCTCGCCGGCGATCCGCAGCGTGTGCAGATCGGCGCCACGCCCACTCTGGCGCGAGGCGTGCTGATCTGTCCAACGGCAGGCGGCGCCGTCATCGCCGTCAATCTGGCGGGACGCTCGCTGCTGTGGGGCTATCGCTATCCGCGTTCGTCGCCTCCGACTGTTTTCGGCATGAACGACGGCTTCGAATCGCAACCGGACCAGGCCTCCGACAGTTGGCTCGATCGAACGGTGCATATCATCGGAGATCGGGTGCTGCTGACGCCGCCCGAGTCGGACCAGTTCTATTGTCTCGATTTCGAAAAGGGCGACCTGCAATGGCAGCAGCCGCGTGGCGAGCACCTGTTCGTCGCCGCGGCCGACGAAGAACGGACATTGCTGATCCGACACACAGGCACGACGTTGTTGAAAACGGCCGACGGGACAGCGGTGGGCACCAGCGCGGTCTTTCCGGCAGGCACGTCGCCGACCGGTCACGGGTATTCATCCAGCGGTCGCTACGTTCAGCCGCTTTCCGACGGATCGCTGCTGCCGATCGACCTGGCGACCGGGGCAGTGGGCACCGCAGAGCGGTCGCAGCGAGGCATCGTGCTCGGCAATCTCGTATGGCACGACGGGGTGCTGTACAGCGCCGGCCCCGATTTCCTGCGGGCGTTCGACGATGACGAGCGACTGGCGCTGGAGATCAATACCCGGCTCGCCTCCCATCCCGACGATGTCCACACGCTGCTGCGTCGATCCGACCGGCATTCGGCCGCGGGGCGATATGCGGAAGCCATTGCCGATTGCCGACACGCCCATGCGGCCTCGCCAACGCCCGAGGCGAAAAACGCCCTCGTCGCGGCCCTGCTCGACGGCCTCCGCCACGAACTTCCCGAAGCGGCGGCCTACGACGCCGAACTGCAGCGGCTGGCCCGCCCCTAGCCCGCCGGCGGGCTATCCGTCTGGCATCGAATCGATGAGGGGTTCGGTCGTCAGGCAATCCGGTGACGACGGAGTACGGCGAGGCAGGCCGCACAGCCGACCGCGGCGGTCACGAAGCCGACCGTCGGTGGGACCGGAACCGCGATGACGGTCAGCCCGGCGAATGCGACGGCGACCTGGCACGTCCAGACCCACCGTAAGGCGGTGCGACGGTCGAATGCGCCCCGACTGAGACCGGCACCCGCGTACACAGGAAGCACGAGAGAGAAAGCCACGACAGCGGCGAGACAGAACAGTCGGTAATGGTCCATCGATGTGCCTCCGGGCGTAGAGTCCACCCTATATGATCCCGCCCGCGACCCGATCCGCGCAGCCCGTCCGCCTTGACCAAGCCGAGTTTTTCAAGCTGGATGACTGCCGGTAGATGGCAGCACAGCCGCTTCGGTTGACGATTTCCTCGGAAATCGGTTAACTAGTCCCTCGATCCTCGCAGAGAGTCTCCCCGAACGAGGCGGCGGGAGCCGCGTCAGGAATGTACGATGGCGTCGAAGTCTAAAGTTGAGAAGATGAAGCGCAATGCGAAGCTGGTGGCGAAATACGCCGCCCGCCGCAGCGAGCTCAAGGAAAAAGGCGATTACATCGGCATCCAGAAGCTGCCGCGAAACTCCAGCCCGACCCGCTATCGGCGTTACTGCCAGATCACGGGCCGGATGAACGGCGTCTATCGCAAGTTTCAGATTTCGCGAATCATGCTGCGGGAAATGGGCCTCGACGGCCTGATTCCCGGACTGCGAAAGTCCAGTTGGTGACTTGGTCGAGTCGGTGCCCCGGCTCGACAGGAATTCAAAAACGCCCGCGGCTCTCCGCGGGCGTTTTCGTTGAAAAAGCGCGACGTTCCGGCTTTTCGGGGCGGCTCCCATCGTATTGAAGCAACGGACTGGCTCTGTTTCGTGCTTCCCATCGGTCGAAACCACCTCGTCGGTGATTCTCTGCCCCTGGATTGAACGCCGACGGCGCGGCCGGCGATAATCGGGATCTAAGCGATTCCATCGTTTCACCGAGCGTGGAAGACGTTGTCATGCGAGTTCTCGTCACGGGCGGAGCGGGATTCATCGGGAGCCATATCGTCGACCAGTTGCTCTCCGCCGGCCACGAGCCGGTCATCGTCGATGACCTGTGTTCCGGCTCGCGAGCGAACGTCCCGGCGGGCGTGCCGCTGCACGAGGTCGACATCCGCGATGCCGCTCGACTGCGCGCCGTCTTCGACGAAGCCCGCCCCGAGGCCGTCTGCCATCAGGCCGCGCAGCTTTCGGTCAGCCGATCGGTCCGCGAGCCGTCGTTCGACGCGACGGTGAACGTGCTGGGATTGCTGGCGGTCTTCGAGAACGCGGCCCGCGTCGGCGCCAAGAAGATCGTCTTCGCGTCTTCCGGGGGCGTGCTGTACGGCGACGTGCAGACCCCCGCGCAGGAAGACCACCCCGCGGCGCCGATCTCGCCCTACGGTGTCACGAAGCTCGCCGGCGAGGGCTACCTGCGATTCTTCACCAGCGAGTTCGGTCTGCAGGGAATCGCGCTGCGGTACTCGAACGTCTACGGACCACGCCAAAGCCCGCACGGAGAAGCGGGGGTCGTCGCCATCTTCTGCCGCAAAATGCTCGCGGGCGAGACCGCGACGATCAACGGCGACGGACGCTACGTCCGCGACTATGTCTTCGGCCCCGACGTGGCCCGCGCGAACGTGGCGGCACTGACGCAGCCGCTCGGCGAGTCGTTCACGGCATTCAACATCGGCACGGGCACGCCGACCGATGTGAACCAGCTCGCCGCCGAATTGCAGCGGCTGGTCGGCGAGCGACTGCGGTCGACGCAACGCGACATCCGCGTGCCCGAACCGGTCCACGGTCCCGCCCGCCCCGGCGACCTGCGGTCGAACCTCGTCGACGCATCGGCAGCGCGATCGGCACTCGGCTGGGAACCGACGGTCGACCTCGCAGAAGGCCTCGCCCGCACCGTCGCCTGGTTCGACGAACAGACAGGATAGGCGACCATCTGAACGGCGATCAGGTGGACGAGCGACCCCAAGGCCGAGCCGTCAGCCCTGTCCTCGCCACGGTCGCATGGGGCGGCGATCGCCAGGATCGCTTCCATTGTCCTGGACGGATTCCGTGCGATTCCGCAGGAATTTCCGGGGAACGAAGGCCAACCGCTGCCGTTCTCGCGCGTGCGCTCCTTCGCATGCGGAGCGATGAGCGGCGGCTATTTCCGGCGCGACGGACCGTTCGACAAATCCGGACCATTCGGAATTTCTCCGAAAGGCGTCTCAACCGTGTCGACCCCTACGGCCGATAACGAGAGTCGGCGACACAACACTCGTTGGAGTGCAAACATGCGCCAGCTTTTCCCTTCGCAAGCGGATCATTAGCCCCTCACGGGCGCCAAGGGTTCGCGCGGGGAGCAAACGGCCAGGGGGGCGTGCCGGTGCCAACCGGCGGCCGACGACGGATCGAGGTCCGAGGGCATCGACATGAGACGGATCGCCGCTCTATCGGCGCAGCTCGCCGTGACGGCGACGCTCGGCTTGACCGGGTGTTGTTATTACGAGCTTCGCGATAGCTTCGACGAGTGTTGTTACAACGTGCGTACCGACTACATGGCGCGTCGCGCCTGGTGTCGTTGCGGCGGCAACTTCGACGACCATCCACACCAGAAGTACTTCGGTCACGGCTTCCGCGACGGGTACGAGTCGGTGGCGCGGGGCGGCGACGGCTGCTGCCCGACGATGCCGCCCCGCGACTGCTGGGGTTGGTGCTTCGACGGCTGCGAAGGGCAGCAACGGATGAACGCCTGGTTCGACGGCTGGTCCGCCGGAACGATCGCCGCCGAAGCCGACGGACTGGTCGGCAACGGACGGCTTGTCTTCCGGCAACCGTCCTGCCAATCGTGCTGCAACGCGTCGGGGTCGATGCCCCCGATGTCCTACGACGGCGGGACGATCATGACCTTGCCGCCGGGCGAGGCGCACATCACCTCGCCGCCGGTTCACATGCCGCCGCCGTCCGCCGTACCGCTCGGCCCGACGGTCCTGCCGCCGCCGTCACCGCCGTCGACGAGTCCGGCGATTCCGGCGGACGAGGCTTACGAGAGCTACGACGAAGGCGGCGTCTACTACCAGTGACCGCTATGACCAGCGATAGCTACGACCAGTGATCGAGGATGGCGAAGACCGGGTTCCGGTCGGACGAATGACGGGCCAGCGATTCGAACTGTCGCCCGACGCCCAACATACGCGGTCGATTGCCGTCGGCAGGATGACCGAGGGGATCACGACACCATGGACAGGGATGTCATGAACCAAACCGGCGGACGATCGGGGCACACGCTCCCCGGCAGTCGTACGGTGCGGAACGTCCGCCTCGCGGGCTGGGCCGCCGCACTGTTCGCGATCGCCGTCGGCTTGCCCGGCTGCAGCAGCCTGGGATCGTTCGCCGGCGTGCCCTCGGTCCCGGTCAACCGCGTGCCGCGCGAGTTTCTGGGCCGGTCGAAGGAAGAGCTGGTCGAAACGAACAAACTGCGGCTGCGCCAGACACCGGTCGAGGTCTACCAGCTTGCCGAGAACGACGTCCTCGGCATCTACATCGAAAACGTCATCGGCGACCCGGACGAGCCGCCGCCCGTCCACTTCCCGGAAGAGGACACGCGAGCGCCGTCGATCGGTTATCCGATCCCGGTCCGCGAAGACGGCTCGATCGCCCTGCCGCTCGTCGACCCGATTCCCGTCGACGGCCTGACGATCAATCAGGCGACCGAAGCGATTCGCAAGGCCTACACCGTCGACCGGCAGATCCTCAAGCCCGGCTCCGACCGGATCATCGTCACCCTGATGCGGAAACGGCACTTCCGCATTCTCGTCATCCGCGAGGAAGCCGGGCTGATCGCTCAATCCGGTCCGACGAACCAGGGACAGTCCGCCGGAGCCACGAAGCGCGGCACCGGTTACGCGATCGACCTGCCCGCTTACGAGAACGACCTGCTGCACGCCCTGACCGAAACCGGCGGCATGCCCGGCCTCGACGCCAAGAACGAAGTTCTCATCTTCCGCGGCGGCACGAACGGGGCCTTCCAGCACGACATGGAACTCGCTCGACTCAACAACGGCATCGGCCCCTGCGGCAGCATGATCCCGCTGCCGGAAGACCCGAACGCGATCCGCATTCCGCTGCGGTTCTACCCCGAAAATCCGCCCCGGTTCACCGAGGAGGACATCATTCTCGGTGAAGGCGACGTCGTCTACATCCCCTCGCGGGAACAGGAGAAGTTCTATACCGGCGGCGTCCTCGGCGGCGGCGAGTTCCTTCTGCCGCGGGATTACGACCTGAACATCCTCCAGGCCGTCGCCATCGCCCGTGGTCCCGTCGGTTCGATGGGTTCCGGCCTCGGAGCGATCGGCGGCAACGGCGGCGGCGGAGCCTACCAGCAGGGCGGTCGCTCGCCGATCCCGCCGTCCCGCGCCATTATCATTCGCACGATGCCGGGCCTCGGCGAGGTTCCGATCCGCGTCGACCTGAACCTCGCCCTGACCAACAAGAGCCAGCGCATCCTGATCCAACCCGAAGACGTGATCATCGTGCAGTACACCTGCTGCGAGGAACTGGCGAACGCCGCCCTCAGCCTCGTGCAGTTCAACTTCCTGTACGGCATCGGCGGCCAGGCCTTCCGGTAAGCCGGAACCGACGACGACGGCAAACGACCAAGGGCGGCGGGTTGCAAACCGCCGCCCGTGGGGTGTTTTTATGCACCGCCGCAACCGATGCGAACGGCCCGTCGCCAGCCTTCTCAAGCCGGCCGCTCGACCGTCAGAATCATCGACTTCCAGATGTACGGAAGTCGCCCCGCTCCCGCGAAACTGACCGGATGGAAGCCCACTTCGACCAGCAGTTGGGTGAGACTCCGGCGCGACCAGAACTTAATGTGGCCTCCGTCCCAGAGCGCCGTGAAGTGTGCATCCAGTTTTCCACTCGCGGCGAGAGCGAGGTTCTTGAGGTAGCCGTGATACGGAGTCGAAACGATCAGCCGCCCGCCGGGTCGGACGCTGTCGAACATGCGACGCGCGAACAGTCGCGGGTCATAGAGATGTTCGACCACCTCCAGACTCACGACGGCGTCAAAAGGCTCCTGAAATCGTGCCAGGAGATCGTCCGTCACAGAAGCGATCTCGAACCGGCATGCCGGACACTGGTCGCGGGCGATGTCGATCCCACTCTCTGAAAGATCGACCCCGGTGACCTCGTGGCCTCGCGCGGCCAGCACCCGCGAAAACGCCCCATTCCCGCAGCCGGCGTCGAGAACTCGCCGCGAACCCGATTGGTCGAGTTGCCGCAACACTTCAGGCCACAAATAGGCCGACGTGTGGGCCGCGTCGTTGGTTCGGTACGCGTAGTGAAACGTCTCCGCCGATGCATTCGCCATGAGTCGTCAGAGGGGCTCCGGGATGGAACCAGGATGATCGTGATCACTGCGAGCCAAGGCGGATTGTCGTGCCAGTGCGCGACACTTTCTCACCGGGGGTTCCGTGGTAGGGAATCCGGCTCGTCGGTGAATGCACCGAGATCGGAACCGCACGATTCGGTCTCCGCGTCGGCGTCGCAACGAAGTACGGAAATATGCGCCGATATCATCGCTTCGTAAGCCGCCAGCATCTGCGCGTATGCGAGACCTGCCCGGCCATCCAGGAAAGCGCCTCTCAGCAGGAAGACGTCAAGAAAACGCAGAGTCGATCGGCACGGAAGGCGAAAACTGAGGTTTTTCAGAGCACGACGCCTGGCGATCGGATCCCACCGGAAGACGTGCGTCAAATGCCCGATGATTCCGGCGTCCGTCGATGCCGTGTATTTTTCTGCCTCGCGCTTTGCGTAACCGGCGTGCTTTTGCAGCCAGACTTCCAGCCCTTTTGAGAAGGCGTCATGGAGGTACGGCTCGCGCAAGTACCCGAGATGACCGTCGGTTTTTTCCCTCTGCCCGTGTCCATGATCCTCGAACCGCAGTCGTCGCCGATTGAACAGCCGAACCTGATAATTTGGATAACCGCCCGACCGCCGCAGCCATTGACCGCGAAAGAGCAGCTTGCTGGGGATGTAGAATCCCGCCGCTGACGGGGATCCGCGCAGAACGCGGCGGATTTCCTCGGCAAGAGGCTTTGTCAGACGCTCGTCGGCGTCAAGATGAAACACCCAGTCATATTGATGCGGAATATGGTCGATCGCCCAATTCCGTTGCCTGCCGAAACTCTCGAACGAATGGAAATGGACGGGGACGCCGTACGAGGTGGCGACGGCCGCCGTCCCATCCTCGGAACCCGAGTCGAGGACATGGACGTCATCGCTGTGACCGTGCAGGGACTCAAGGCAGCCCGGCAGGTTGCGCTCTTCGTCTCTGGTGAGGATCACAAACGTCACCGGCAGCGTATCTTCGCCGTCGTCAACGTGATTGTTGGGGACGGTCGCGACATCGATTGCGGCGGATTGGTATTCGTCGGCGTTCAACTCAGTCTCTCGGCCAGCAGTCCATTCGGTTGAAACAAGGCAATTCGTGGATTCGGGTTAGATCGTACCGACGGGAATCAACGGCTGTCCATCTCGCCAAACACCAACCGCTGACGCTTCTTTCAAGCGCCGATTTTTGCCGCCGCAGATTCGTTTTCTTCCGCGCGCTGGACGGTCGGATCATCCTTCGTCACCAGAAACGGCCCTAGTGCCAAGGCATCGAGGTCGCTCCTTTTCAACGTCTCGATTGCCACTTCCGGCGTTCCGACGATGGGGAAGCCGTGGAGGTTGAAGCTTGTGTTCAGCAGTCCGCCGACCCCCGTCTCATCCTTGAAGGCTCGCAGCACGGCCTGGTAACCCGGATTGAGCTCGTTGACGACCTGCGGCCGGATCGTGCGATCGAACGGGTGGGTGCCCGCGACGAGCGTCTCGGCGCCTTCGGTCGTCGTGTCAAACGCCTCGATCATGAAGTGGGCGCGTTCCGACGGCCCGTCGATGTAGCGGTGGCGATCTTCGTCGAGAACCGATGCCGCGAACGGCATCCAGAAGTCGCGTTGCTTGATGGCGAAGTTCAGCTTGCGGATGAAACGAAGGTCGCGGGCGTCCGCCAGAATGCTTCGGTTTCCGAGGGCTCGCGGTCCGACCTCTTCCCGGCCGTCGAAGCGGGCCACGATTTTCCCGCTGGACAAAAGCCGCGCGATGTCCCGTGCAGGCGTATCCATCCGGTGATACGGCAGCCCGCTCGCTTGCGCGGCCCGCTCCATCTCCGGCTCCGAGAATTCCAGTCCGAGATACATCGACTTCGGCAGGTTCAGTTGCGGCCGGCTGCCGCGCTGTCGGCAAAGCTCAAGGTCTCCGAGAATCGACGCGCCGATTGGGGTCCCACCGTCATCGCTCGCCGGGTAGACGTATAGCGAGTCGACCTCGGGCATTTCGCGAATCAGCTTGTTCGCTTTGACATTGAGGAATGCGCCGCCTGCCGCGGCGACGTTGCGAATGCCCGTTGCCGCGATCGCGTTCCGGACCCACTGCACCATCAGTTCTTCAAAGGCCAGTTGGCAAGCTGCAGAGACGTTGTCGAAACGCTGGAAGGCGAGATGCTTGTGGAAGTAGTGCCGGATGCCGGGGCCGAACCGTCCCGTATGGTTCCGAAAGGTGAGTCCCTCGACGGTGAACGCGCGCCGCAGAACGTCAATGCAATGCTGCGGCTGGCCGTACGGCGCCATCCCCATCACTTTGTATTCATGCTCGTACGGCCGCAGCCCGAGCAGCGCCGTCACGGCCGAATACATTCCGTCTGCGGGACTATGATATTTCGGTGTCTGCGAGACGACCTGCAGGTCGTTGCCGGATCCAATATTGACGCTGGCGCAGATCCCATCGCCCGCCCCGTCGAGCGTGAGTACCAGAGTTGGCTCAGCCCAGGGGCGATGGAAGTAGGCCGTGGCCGCGTGGCAGAGGTGATGATCGAACGGCAAGACGGGCTTCTCCGCCATGCCGTGGCCGGCGAGGCACGTCATCAGATCCTGCCGCTTCCGCAGCTTCGGCAGCAGCCATCTTCCCGCCTTTGTCCCGAGCTCGGACCGGGCGAGGGACGTCAGCGCGTGCAGAATTTTATAGATCGGCTTGGGAGAACGGGTCGGGAACGTCGTGCGGATCCGTGAGGCGAGCGTCACCAGATCGACGTCTCGGGGCGAGACGCCGGTCCGTTCGAAGACCGCCTCGATCGACCGTTCGGGAATCCCTGCGTGGTTCTTGACGTTCCGCCGCCGCTCTTCGGAACTGACGAGCAAGACTTCGCCGTCCTTCATCAGGCAGACTCCCGAGTCATGCCCGTCATTGATGCCGAGAACGATCATTAGGACGTTGTACTTGCTGCTTCTAGTGCGATGAAACTCAGCCGACTGCGACTGTTTGAGACGGCAATGACCAGCAGTGATTCACAACAGGTGGGAAACTTACGAGGAACGGGACAAGCATTCCTGGTAGGCACTGACCAGAGATCGCGCGATCGATTCCCAGCCGAGATGCGTCTCGATGTATTCGCGACCGCGGCATCCCATTCTAGCTCGTGAATCGGGGTCTGCGACGAGGTCGTCCAACGCCGCCGCAATATCGCCAGGATCGGGACGAACGATCCGACCGGCCCCCGCTGCGGCCACGATCGTTCGTGAATGGACCCCTTCCGTGACGACGACCGGGCACTTCCGCGCCATCGCCTCGGCGACGACGACGCCAAAATTCTCAGACCAGCTGGGCAGCACAAACACATCCGCGCCGTCAAACAACTGCCAACGTTCTTTCACCGCCACCGGACCGAGCATCGCGACCCGGTCGTTCAAGCCGAGACGATCGATCGCAGAGATCACCTCGGCGTCGTAGCCGGGGGCGTGGGGATCGGTCCCTCCGACGAGTGCCAGAAACGCATCGGATTTCAGTCGGGCCATGGCCGGCAAGAGCAGGTCGGTAATCCCTTTTTTCGGGTGCAGCCGCGAAAGGAACAACACGAGAGGCCGGTTACCCGCCCGTTCACCACAGCGCCGGCGTAGTTCGGTCTGGTTGGTTCCCGCTGTCCAGGCTCCGTCATCGACTCCGTTCGGAATGACGAACGTCCGCGCGTCTGTCCGCACTGCGCGGACCTCTGCTGCTTCATCCTCACTCGTGACATGAAAGCCGACTGCGCCATGCACCGTCGCCCGCTCGGCCAGACTCCAGTAGAGCCGTTTATGCCAGACTCCCCGTCCCCAACTGTACGGTGAGAGCATTCCAGCTGGCCGAACGATGTACGGCACTCCGGCGCGTCGTGCCGCGCTTGCCGCTGCGGCCGATGCAAACGACCAGAGGGAGTGAATGTGCAACAGGTCATAGTCTGCGACATGGCATTGCAGCCACCGCCAAAGATCGCCCGAATACTTCCAGCGCTCGGAAAAGGTGCGCCGGAAAAGATGAACGCAATCGGCATGGACGGGCAATGAACAGGCTGAGAGCCTTCCCCCAGGCCCGTCGGCATCAGTTGTTGCGACTTCCGCGACCACCCCCGGCCAGCGATTCAGCGAGGCGACCGTCGGTCCAATCACCATACTGGGGCCGCCATAGCGCGGCGCGATACCGGGGATGACGTGGAGCACTCTCAACGGCTGTGGTCCACCCGTCACCCCGTCGCTCCCGACTTGCGACAGAACTCGCCGAGGACGACCAGCGCAAATGCTCGACTCCACATCGGTGATTCCGGTTCCTTCAGAAACGCTTTCCAGACGGCCTGAACCCCGTCCGGTTCGACAATCTTCGCATCCGACAATGTCGAGAGCGAACGCTCGCAAACCGGCCGGAGAGAACCTGTCATCCAGCGACTGACCGGAAGAGCAAAACCCCGCTTCGGCTGAAACAGGATCTCCGGCCGCAAGAGGTCCGGGAACGCGGATCGTAGCAGCTGTTTGCCAGGCGCTCCCATGGGCAGGCGAATACGGCCTGGAATACCATGAACGAGATTCATCAATCGCTGATCGAGAAACGGAACGCGGATCTCAAGGCCGAACGCCATGCCGTTAGCGTCCGCATCACGCAGCAGCGTGTTTCCCTGATAACTGCGACATTCGACCTGCGAGACGACCCTCACCGGATCTCGTTCGACCGCATCGAGATCGGGCAGCGCATCCGGGGCGAGAAAATCCCGGTCGAGGCCCAAGAAACCGGCCGTCAGCCCCAAGCGGGCAAGTTGCTGATCTGACAAAACTCGACGACGTCGCAAACAGGACGAGCGCAACGTCCCTTGCCCTTCCAGCATGTCTTGCAGCTTGAATCGCACCGCAGCAGAGCGTCCGACCGTCGCCGCATTGGCCAGGCCGCGTCGCACACCCGACGGAATCGGCCGTGCGAACCGGGCAAGTTTCCACAGGCGGGGACTCTCGCGAAAGCTCGGATATCCACCGAAGAGCTCATCCGCGCCGAGTCCGGAAAGCGCGACCTTCATGCCCTGGTCGTTCACCGCGCGAGAGATGACGAAGACGTTCAATCCGTCGATGGACGGTTGGTCCAAAGCAGCCAGCCAATCGACGACTGCCGATTCGGCGGCGTCGGACGGTAGAGGAATCTCGGTGTGATGAAGCCCGAAAGCGCGGGCGGATTCCGCCGCGAGGTGCTTCTCACTGAAATCCGGATGGTCGTCGAACGTGACCGTAAAACTCCGCACGTCGGGCGAATGCTTGCCCGCGAGACCAGCCAAGATCGTGCTGTCGATGCCCGACGACAGAAAGATGCCGACAGGAACATCGGCGACGAGGTGGTCTCGCACGGCCCGGTCAAGTGTTTCCCGCACAGTCGCCGTTGCCGAATCCGCCGTCCAGTCGTCGTTCGACCTTGGAAACTGCCAGAACCGTCGTCGAGATTCCGTGAGGGGCCCCGTTTCGTATCCTGCGCATAGGGTCAGGCTCGTGCCTGCCGGAAGCGAAGCCACCCCCTCAAATGACGTCGACGGATGCTGAACAGCGCCATAGGCCAGAAAACCCGCCACTCCCCGTCGATCGAGCTTCGGCGGAATGAGCCCGGTGGCAAGCAGCGCACGAACTTCACTCGCGAAGACGAGTCCCTCAGACGTCTGAGCGTGGTAGAGCGGCTTGATCCCCGCCGGATCACGAGCAAGCAGCAATGAGCAGCGATGCGGATCGAAGAATGCGAAAGCGTACATCCCTTCGAGACGATCGAGAAATGTTTCGCCGTGACGTGCAAGTCCGGCAAGCAGCACCTCCGTATCGCTGCCACTTCGAAAAGCGTCCCCCTCGTGTTCAAGTTCATTGCGAAGACGACGAAAGTTATAGATCTCCCCATTGAAAACAATCTGACAGCCGGAGGCGACGTGCGCCATCGGCTGATGCCCTGACGCCGTCAGATCGAGAATCGAAAGCCGATGATGGCCGAGTCCAAGTCGTCGCCCGCCCGGCAGGTCGACCACTTCCGCTCCCGCATCATCCGGTCCACGATGGGCGATCGCCCTCTGCATGCGCGCCAAGATCGCTGTCAGGTCGAGGTCCGGGCGGGCCGTTAGTATTCCGGCGATACCGCACATGGTCAGCGGCGACCTTCCAACGTTTCGAGAATGTCGCGCAATCGGCTGCGAAAATGGCCGGCCGTGAACTGGTCGGCGAAGCGCTCCGCGCCGGCACGACCCATGCGTTCGGTTTCGTCCCGATTTGTAAACAATCGCGAGATTGCTTCGCCGACCGCTTCGGCATCAGCGGGATCGACGACATAGCCGGTGACACCGTGCTCGATGACTTCCGAGGCCGCACCGATTCCGCCCAGACAGGCTTTCCCCGCTCGCATCGCTTCGAGGAACACCAACCCGAACCCCTCGCCGCGACTGGGCATGACGAAGAAGTCGCAATCGCGATAGAGCGTTCGCAACTCCTCGTCGGACACGCGTCCACGAAACTGAATCTGGCGGGATGCGCGAGATGCGTGTGCCTTGGCTTCCAATCGCGCACGATCGTCCCCGTCGCCGACGACGACAAGCATCGCGTCTGGCACACGGTTCACGATCGTCGGCCACAATTCGATCAATAAGTCGTGCCCCTTGTAGCGTTCTTCCGCCGACATCCGACCAACGATCAACGCGATCGACTGAGTGCCTTCGGCCGACCGGCCGATCGAGGGCGACTCGGTCGCGGGCGGTTGGGTCGCGGCAGTCTCCGATCCCAGCGGACAGACGATGACTTCTCGCTTGGCAAACTCCGGATTCGCCGCTTTGAATCCGCGAGCCGTGTGCTCGGAGTTTGCAATTAACAAACGGGATCGCCGGAGTGCAATACCTTCGCCCCTGCGAACGCGACGCCAAGCTTCAATGCCATGCAGAAACACACTCAGCTTCGCCCCGCGCATGACGAGCGGCAACGCGACCGGCGCGAGCGCCAGATGCATCGCGAGAATACTCGTGCCGGCTTGACGGGACAGCCCCGCCCTCACGCCCCAAGACATGAATCGCCGTCGATTTCGATCGGCCGCACGATGCGTGACCATTGAATGATCAGTGGAATCGACCGGATCAATCAACGACCAGACTTCGACCCTCTGCCGATCATCGCCCGACCAGCAACCCAGAACCTGGCGGGTCACCGTCGCAATACCGTCGTTGCCGCGGACATTGGGCGCGAGAATGAGCACCCGCTCCGGCGTTGCACGGCTGGAAATCACAACAACTCCGTCGTCGCGATCGTGGCACCGCCGCTGCGAATGCAATTCCGCAAACGGATGGAACGGAATGCCTTCATCTCATCTGTCAGAACCTGGTCGGCTGAGGCGACGAACGTCGGCGCCACTCATCGACTCTTCGGCAATCACTCCAGGATTTCCAGTGACAACTCGGGCAGGCCGACGTTTTTCCACGCTGCGTCTTTCGGGAAACAGCCGATCGAAAAGGATCGCCCCGCCACCCACGATCAAAAACACCATCCCCGCGTTTCCGATCGTGCTCGTCCACGACCGCTCGAAGAGATAGAGCACCAGCCAGAACGCCATCGTAACAAACGCGATCGCCAGTTCCCGACGACGGATCGTTCTCAGAAAGAACTCATAGAAGTAGCCGGCGATCGCCCCCCAGATAATGATGGGCGCGAACATATAAGGAATCCCGAAATCGACGTACGACTCCCCGACATATCCAAAGGCGATCGACGTACCACTCTCGGAGCCGGCCACCCAGATGCCTGCATACTGCCGCACTTTCTCGCTGTCGCTGAGAACGCCCTCTTTTTCCGGGAAGAAGAACCGTGGCTTAGCGATATGCCAGAAGGTGTCGAGCAGGATCTGGCCGTCGGTATGCGGCTCCTCGGCCGGCACGTGCTTCAAGGCCAGTGCGGGGTAGTAGACGGCCCAGAGGCGATCGGCAAGTTTGTCCATCGTTTCGGCCTTCGTTTCGAGCGGGCTGCCGATCCACTCGAGCGCCAGCTCCTGGACTCGCTCGAACCGCGCCGTCGACGAATTGTCGAATGTCGCCGAGTGATATTCGCTGCGGTATTCGCTCTTCACGCCAGTCCAGAGCAGGCCGAAGAAGGCGACGATTACACCGAATCCTGCCGCCGCCAGCCAATGCTCGGCGCGGCGATAGTTAAACCGCTCGGCCATCGCCAACATCGCGAGAAAGAGCGGCTCCTTGAAACTCGAGAAGTACGATGTGAGGCCGAACACGACTTCGCCCGCCAGCAGTAATCCGAACCAACCCGCCTGCGAGCGCCCGACGATCAACTGTCGCAGCAGCAGAAACAGAAACAAGTAACGTCCTTTGCCCAATGCAATCATGGCCTGCGTAAACTGCGGATAAAACCAGGCGACCGACTGCAATCCCTGCGCAACGACCAGCGAGACAATGTAGCAAAACACCATATTTTCAATGCTGAATGTAAACTGGCGACCTTGCGGCATCGGCCGGCCTCTCGCTCCGAACCACCGTCCGAAGGCAATTCCGCCAAGCAATAACAACAGGCATACCAGTCCGAGCAAAACCATCGGGCGAAAGTCGCTGTCGCCGTGGGGCGTTAACGGCCGTCCCAGAAGCCCCGTATAGAACACACCGATCGTCACCTGCACCCATTGAAATGCGAACGCAAAGAACAGCACTGGCGCACCTTGGGCCGATCCCAAGGTGCGGAAGGCGAGCGCCAGCAGCAATATCGACGCCCCGGAGAGCCAGTCGCCGACCAGCGCTGTCGCCACGGCAGCCGTAACGACGGCGGCAATTGCGAGATGGCGAGGCGACCAATTGTTAGCAATCAATTGCATTGAAAAATCTTCCGCTTCCCTGTCGGTTCCCATGCCGCGCAACGTCAAGTCACCCGTTCCAGAACCGTCAAACTATCGACGGCGTCGATCTCCCGAAACCGCAAGTCTCTCTGAATCACTTCGCGAAGATATCGCACACTGTCGAGATCCGGTCGCCAGGAGACGGACCGAGTGTCGTGCAGAGCGACGATTCCTCCCGGAATCACATGATCCGACCAGTCGCGCCAGTCCCGATCGATGCCGTCCCAACTGTGGTCGCCGTCGATGAACAGAAAGTCGATGGGCGTCGTCCACTCTGACGAAGCCTCGTGGCTGAGCTTTCTCAACAGGAGGGCCCGCCCACGGCGATGCCGCGAGAGTTCCCGCCGAGCAATGACCAGTTCCAAGCTGATTCCCAGCGACCCCGGCGGAAACGGATCGATCCCGGTAATCGTTCCGCCCTCTGCCATCTTACTTCGGAGAAGTGACGTATTGACTCCGTTCATGACACCGATCTCCACGAGCGACGAGCGGCCACGCGCATGTTGCATGAGCAGTTCTCGCTCGCCCGGCGTCGTTTGCGTATGTGCCTGCGACAGCCCCGTCAGGTAGCCGAGGCAATGGATCAGGTTCTTTCCGCGCATGATGGTCGTCGTTCCGATCGCTTCAGATGTTGTTTCCGGAGGAGATGCAGTCGCATCGATGGTGCGGAAACGACGAAACGGACATGTGGTCGAACACGTCGTCAGATCGTTTCTCGTCGTTCGTTTCCGGCGCGGCGGATTCCGCGTTGCCGGAAAACAAGCCGATCCAGCGACTTGAAAAACGTTTTCGGCTGAATTTCCGAAGAGACTTTCTTGCGGCGTCACCGAGATTCATTAAACGTTCTGGTTCGGCGAGCATCGCGGCGATGCCGTCGGCCAAGGATGTTTCATTTTGGTCGTCGCAGAGCCAACCGGTCTCACCGTGTTCGATCAGTTCCGGATAGGGACCGAGATTGAACGCCACGGTGGGCAAGCCGGCCGACTTCGCCTCGAGCACGACGTTCGGACAACCTTCGCCCATCTCGTCTGACGAAGGGGCGACGTGCAGTGACGCCGCCGACATCAAATCGATGACGTCGTTGCGTCGCCCGAGAAACCGAACACAATTCCTAAGGTCCGGCTCGTTCGCCCGCGCCAGGAACTGTTCGCGATATTCCCGATAGCCTTCGCGAGTCCAGCCTTCAAACGGGCCAACGATGTCGAGTGTGACATCGACGTTTCGGCGTCGCAGTAACCCGATCGCCTCGATCAATACCCGTACGTTCTTCTCGGGAATGATCTGTCCTACATAGATCAGACGATTCTGGAATCGTTGCTGCGGTCGCGAATCGACTTTGTCTTCTCGATCAATCTGCAAAGAATTATAGATCACCGATGTTTTGTGACGCGGAATGCCGTACCGAATCAACTCGTCTCGAACGAACTCAGAGACACACACATAGTGTTCGACCGCAGGATCGACGACCCATCGAAAAAATCGTCGATAAAACAGTTTTTCTGGCGGAGCATTGCCCAGCCGCAAGACCGTCTTGATGCCGCAAACGCGCAACGCCAGCAGCGCGGGATAATTTCGAATAATCGATCCATATTCGGGCAGCAGAACGTGCGTGGGCCGAAAGCGAGCGACTTCGCGACAAAGTTCCACACTCGTCCGGGCGACGCGAAACGCCGTCATCAGAAGTTCAATCGGATTTCGCGTTCGTCGAACGGCATAGCCGTATCGTCCGATCGACCAGGACGCCCCGATCCGCTCAGCGAGGTCGACGATGCGGTGGTTCTCCCATTCGTTGACGATGCAATGAACGGCACCGCCGCCGGTGCGGAGCGCCCGGAGAGCCTCGAACGTCATTCGTTCCAGTCCGAAGACGACGACCATCCCGCCGCAGACCGCCAGAACCCGTGCCGACCGACAATCAGCATCCGTCAAATCTACACCATCGACGCCCGCGTTGCGCCGCGAAGCAACGGCTCGCCCCGCCGTTGCTTCACAAGCCGCGACCAGACCCACGGTCGCCTGCTCAAACGATAACCGTTCCGCCCTCTCCCGGCAGGCAGGTCGCCAGTCATGCCCCTCCTGCGTCCTTTCTCGAACCCGGTCGAGGGCGGCGGCGAGTGCGTCGACGTCGCCGACGGGAAACGTCTCCCCCGTCTCACCCGGCGAGATCAGGTCGGGCGCGCACCCGACGGCGTCGCTCACGACGCACGGCAGCCCCGTCGCCAGCGCCTCGTTGACGACGAGACCCCACGTCTCCCTTTGGCTTGGAAGGACCAGGCAATCGGCTGCGGCGTAAGCCCGGCCGATTTCTGATTGGTTCAGAAAGCCGGTCCAGACGACCGTCACGCCCCGCCGTTCCGCTTCATTACGGCATTCGTCGAGCAGCGGCCCCGTCCCCACGACCAGCAATGCAAGCTTGTCGCCGAGTCGCGATGCCGCGTCGATCAGATCAAAAAGACGCTTCTGTTCTTCCACCTTTCCGACGAACAGGGCGACGAAAGCGTCTTCCGGAAGCCCCCACTCGGCACGAATCGCTCGCCGCGATTCGCTAGATTGGTGCGGAGTCGCCGCGCTGGCGAAGAAATCGTTGTCGATGCAATGCGGCGAGGCGAAGATGCGGGTCGCCGGCACGCCGTGGCGTCGCAGATACTCGCGCGAGCGGGTGCCGACGCTGAGGAAGCCCGCGTACTGCCACAGGAAGTATCGTGCCCGCAGGCTGCGGGCGATCTTTCGCCAGCCGCGGTGAGGAGTTTGCAGGATCGAGTCGCCGCGGTAGATCAGCGGGATGCCCGCACGCCGGCAGACGCGGATCGCCCGGACCAGCGTGATCGACGACCAGCCGGGAACGAGCACGACGTCGGGCTTCGTCTTCAGAATGGTCTCGCCGATTTCCGGCACGTCCAGCCCGCGGTACGTGCCGCCGACGTCGTCATCGGGTCTCGCCTCGCGGACGATGACGCTGCGATATCCTTCCAGCAGCGGCACGTCCCAAGCGAATGCCGTTCCAAACCCGGTTCCTTGCTGCTGGGGCGTCGGCTGCGTCGCGTAAACGACGGTCAGGTCGATCGCCGCACAATTCGCAGCGACGTACCGGAACCACGGTGCGTAATACTGCACCGGGTGGGTCATGACGACGGTGAGTCGGATCTTCGGGGTCATAAGAACGGTGGCACGAAGAGCGGGATTCGCCCGGATCGGCCGCATTACTCCCAGCTGTAATCGCAATAGAGCGGGCTAGTGCGTTTCACGAACAGAATGTCGCCTTGGCGGAGTCGCTGATCGCGCGTGCGGGCGAACAGGCCTGCGACGTCATACATCTCGAAGCCCCGATCTCGCAGGAAGCTCGCATAATCGAAGAAGACCGGGCCGTCGCCGCCGACCGGATAAAATGAAACCTCGCTGAGCACGACCTCGACCGAATCGAGCAACCGGCACGCGCCTGCCAGGGCATCGAGTTCGTGTCCTTGAAGGTCGAGTTTCAACAGGACGCGGTCGGACGGTGAGGCCAGGCCGGCCACGACTTCGTCGAGCGACCGCGCCGGTCGCTCGCGGAGTTCCGTGTCGTCCACCGGCGAGCGGGCAACATAACATCCCGTTCCACGATCGTCGCCACCGCCGCCGCCCATTCGCACCGACGCGACGCCCGGCCTCGTCAAGGCGAACGGATGAAAGAACAAGCCCGGCGACGATTTGGAAAGCTCGCGAAGCGGCGCTTCGCAGCCGGTTTGCGGTTCGAACAGATGAACCTGCGCCTCGGGGAAGATGCGGCGGGCCTTCCGCGTCCAGTCGCCGACATTGGCGCCGCCGTCCACGATCAGGCGTGGACGATAGCCTTGGGCGTGCAACAGTGCGAGCGCCTCGTCGTCTGCCAGGAATCGGTTCTGAGGGCGGTGTCGCGTCACGCGGTATCCGAGCGTCTCAAACAGGCTTCGGGCAATGTTTTTAGCGGCCGTTCGCATGACTTCCTTTCACCGCCTGATCCAGGCATTCCGCCAGCCGTCCCGCCAGAGACTTCGCCGAAAACGCTTCAAGGCGATCGAGCTTGACCGCCGACGCGTCGTACTGCGGATTCTCGATCAGCGAACCCAGGTGGCCGGCGATCTCACCGACGCAATCTTCCGCCCGCTGAACGTCGCCGTAAGCGATGACGCGAACCGTCGGCGGCGACGTCGACTCGCGAAGGTACTTCACGACGGTGCTTGCTTCGTGGTAGACGGCGAGCAAGGGCCGGCGGGAAAGCAGGCCGGGGTAAAGCTTGCTCGCCGTGTAGTGCCGTTCGCTGCTGCCCATCATCAGGATCGCGGTCGCCTGCGTCTGCACGGTGAGCGCATCGAGATAGTCGATGCGCGGCGCGATCTCCGTCACACGGTCGGCGACGCCGATCTCGGCAGCGACGGGCAGCACCCGAAGGGGTGTCTTCCCCAGCGTCTGATTGCTCGTTCCGAAGAAATGCAGGCGAACCTTGTCGTAGACCGCTGGGCGAACGTCACGCAGCAACCGCAACGCCTTCAACACGGCCCTCAGCGTTTCGAAACCGAGCGGCAGCAATGTTCCGACGTAGCAAATATGGCACAGGCCGTCCTGCGGATCGAAGTATGGGTTCGACCGAGGTCGATTTCGGAGCCGGTCGAAGTCGGCCGCCTCGCCACCGTATGGGATTTCAACGCAGGGAACGCCTCGCCGCTTTGGATTTCGGTCGAGAATCTGCTCATACGTCGCCGCCGAAACCGCCGTCAGGGCGTCCGCAGCGCGAATCGCAATCGGCTCAAGCGTGACGCCGAGGCGTCGACTGAGACGGCTTTTCAGATCGACAGACCCACCCAGGCCGTTTCCCACCGTCAGCCCCGAAGCGCCAACCCAGGGATCGATGTAATCCAGCACAAATGGCACGTCGAACCGCCGACGGACCAGCGGTCCGAGCAGCGCCGGATACATCGGAAACACGGTCACGTAAAACGCATCGAACTTTTCGTCCCGCAACAGCCGCCGGCTCGCTCGCCACAAGTTCGTGAAGGCCCGCAGGCCGAGGTCTCCGACTTTGAGCTTCCGCGTCCATCGCGTCGACCAGGCACGACTGCGAACGACACGCAGTGATTCCGGCACCAGTTCCGCCAGTTCCGGATCGAGCCGCCCTTCGTAATCGCGTGGATCGACCGCCAGCACCGTCGGCTCCCACCCGAACGCCGGCAGATGCGGGGCCAAGAGCCGCACCCGATGCGAAGCCGCCGTCGTATCCGGCGGAAAATGCGGACTGACCATCAGGACGCGGCGCATTGTCAAATCGGCTCCGCCAGCCATTCGCTGCTGTGCTCCACGTCGTCGGCGTCTCCCGCAGGGCGAATGCGGTATCCCCAGCCGGTGAGAAGTTCACGGCAGTCGCGGCGTTGCGCGTCGCCATGGAGCGCGAGGAAGATCACCGGGCGATCTCGCGAAAACGTCGTTGCCGCACCGCGAAGCACTTGCGTTTCCGCTCCTTCCACGTCGATCTTCACCACCTCGGGAGGAGGTCCGCCGCATTCCGACTGCCAACGGTCGAGAGCGATCGCTTCGATCTCGAACTCACCCCGTTCGTCGGCGTGAAACTCGCTGGGACTATCCCCTTCGGCCATCCGCAGCATGCCGTCCGCATCGCTCGCGGCCGAGGGAACCACGATGACGTTCGCCAGCCCGTTCATCGCGATGTGGCGTCGCAGGTGCTCGAGGTTTCTGGGCATCGGCTCGAAGGCGTAAACACGACCGCCGTTGCCGACGGCTCGCGACGACGCCAGCGTGTACAAGCCGACGTTCGCGCCGATGTCCCAGACCGTCGAGCCTTCGCGAAGCCGCGCCGTGAATTGCCGCAGCATCCCGCGCTCGAGCAATCCGATCCAGGCGCCGTGCGGGCACGATCCGGTAATCCAGCGCATCCCTCGCAGCGGTCCGGAAAGCACTCGAACGACCGCCGTGGGTGGAATCAGCCTCAGCGGAGCGCGGATGGCTCGTTTCAGGCCTCTCCTCCAGGCGACAGGTTGTCGAGCCTCGATCATGAAGACCTCGTGATTTCGTGAACCGCCGCGGCATCGTCCCGGAGGACGGACTGAGCCGATCGGACGGACCTTTCCGACATCTCGCGATACAGCCGCTCGTACTCCGCGACGATCACCTCGCTACCGAATCGCGACTCGCAATCGGCTCGCACGGCGCTGCGGTCGAGTCGCAAGGCTCGCGGAACAGCAGCAACCGCCTCGGCGACGTCGCGGCAGGCGAACCCGTTGACGCCGTTTTGAACCACCTCGGGAACACTGCCGCGGGCGAAGGCGATCACCGGCGTGCCGCAGGCGAGCGCCTCGGCCATCACGATGCCGAACGGCTCGTCCCATAAGATCGGCATCAGGAACGCCCCAGCGGAGCGCAGCAGGTCGTTCTTCTGTCGGTCGTCGACCGGCCCGACGTACTGTACCCGGTCTCCGTCGATGTGCGGCTCGATCTCTCGCGAGAAGTAATCAGGATCATCGCCGTCCGTCACCCGGTTCCCGGCGATGACGAGCCGTCGCCCTGCTTGCCGGGCGATTTCGACGGCACAGTGTGCCCCCTTGAATCGCTCCAGCCGGCCAAGAAACGCGAGCGGTGCATCGGCCGGCACGTTCGATGTGAACTCGTACTTCGCGAGGTCGACGCCGTTGAACACCGTTCTCCAATCGCCGGTCGGCGCTTCGCCGGTCGCCCGGTCGCGGTAAACGCTGCTCGAACAGCCCGTGAACAGGAGCGAGCGGCCCGCCAGCCGTTCGGCGACCCGCACGCTCCTCCACGGCACCTGGTCCCGCTGATAACTCTGAATCTTCGCAAGTCTCCGGCACGGCAGGATCGGCAGCAACGCCGCCAGCCGGCCGAAACTGTGGACGACGTCGAACCGATTCCGGTTCTTCCAAAGGAACGACCCGACCTGTCGCACTTCCGTCATCCGCGGTCGCGTCCCGGTATGAGGCGGAACGCCGTACGGAACGAGTGTCGCCGGAGTGTCGCTGTCGGGATGTGCGAGCAACGTGACGTCGTGTCCCCTTGCGACCAGCCCGCGCACGAGAAAATCGACGATCCGCTCGATCCCGCCGTAGAGTCGCGGCGGCACAGGCAGATTCGGATCGACGGTGATCGCTATCCGCATCGAACGCCGCCTCCCACGATTCCGGCCACAGCGTCCAGTAGCGCCCCGCGCTCCAAAACATGCTCCCAATGCCACCGCCGCCGCGCCGCCTCCCAAGCCGCCGCCTTCGCCCGAGCCAGCGACGCCTTGTCATTCGCCCACAGCTTCAACTTCGTCGCGAGCGTCGCCGCATCGCCCGGCGGATAAACGATCGCCCCCTCGCCGAGATCGACCGCCAGCGGCCTCTGACCAGCCGTGTCGGTAAAAACGACTGCAAGCCCGGCGAGAATATACGTGAACGCCTTGTTCGATAAGGCGATCCCATTATTCATGCTGAATCCAGGCTCGGTCGCCAAACCGATGTCGTAATTCTGCGCAAGTTCGACCATCCTCTCCGGACTGGCCGGCGGATGAACGACGACCTGTAGCATCGGAGCCGTCTCGGCGCTCTGCCGTCGCAGCGTCTCCACGTAATCGCCGCTCGCATTCCCCCGCAGGTGCAACTCTCCCGGCAATCCCGCCAGGCCCATCGCACGAATCACGTCCTCCAGTCCGCGGCCCGGCCCGATCGTCTGGCTAAACCAGTACAGCTTCAACCCCGGACCGTCGCTCGGCGTCAGGTCCGGCTCTCTCTCCGGCAGCGGAAACGTATTGTTAATCGGAATCGGCCTGACACCGTACTTGCGGTCGTATGCCTCGGCGATCGCCGCGCTGCCGGCCGTCAGAAACGCGGCCTCAGTCAGCGTGAGGCGTTCGATCCGCTCGGCCAGTCTGTTCGACAGCGACTCTTTCGCAGTGCCGCCCTGCTCTCCCGAGTGAAAGTCTTCCAGATCGAGCGCAAAGGGAATCCCCATCGTTCGCCCGGCAACGGCGACCGCCGCTTGCGCCCCCGCGCCGCCGTAGATCAGATCGCAGCGCTCGCGACGAATCGCCGACAGCAACTCGGGAGACATCTTCACCCAGGCACGAGCGGCGATAGACAACGGACATCGCTCCGGTCCGATCGCCTGCGCCAGCTTGCGAAACAGCCGATGCCGCACGCCGCGTCGGTAGTACGCCGGCCGATTCGACTCACGCCGCAGCGGGACAACATCCCATTTCCAAGGCCGCGTCTTGCGGACATCGCGATCCGCCTCCGCCGCCCACTCGATGAAATCGGTGCTGACGACCCGCACGTCGTACCCGGCTTCGTGCAGCGCATCGGCCGCCTTGAGCATCCGCGGGCACGTGCTCAAGTGCCCGCCGGTGACCACGCAGATCCGCGGCTTCTCCCTTTCCGACATCGGCCCTGCGACCGTCCGGCCGATCTCATTGGCGGCACGCCTTTCGGCGACGTTCGCCTCAACCACGATAAAGTTCCAGGTAATCGCGTGTCACGTCGTCCATCGTTCGTGCCGCCGGCAAGGCTGTTCGCCAGCGGTCGATCTCGCCCGGATCTTCGACCACTGTTCGCATCGCAACTGCTAGCTCGGCGATGTCTCTTGGCGGAACGTGTCGTCCGTCGACGCCGTTTGTGACCAGCTCGGCGAGACCGCCCATCGGCGTCCCGATGATCGGCGTTCCGACCGCCTGAGCCTCGATCGCGACCGTCGGGCCGCCTTCCAACCACAGCGAAGGAATGACGAGAACGTCATAGCTAGCCAGCAAATCCGGCACGTCGCACGGTGCGACCGGCTCGCGGAACGTCACCCGCGGATCATCGCCCAGGATCTCGAGCAGCTGCGTTTCGACCGACCTCCCGCCGCCAGGCACGGTGGGTCCGCAAAACTCAACGGTAAACGGCAGCGATCGCGGAAGGCTCGCGACGGCGCGTGCCAGAATGTCCGCGCCCTTGACTGCATTGAGTCGACCAACGAAGCCGAAGCGGACAGGCGTGCGCGTCGGCCGAGCATCCGGAGAAGGCTTCCTCGTGACGCTCACGTGCCCGTGCCCGAGGCGGTTCAGCACCACCTTCTCCGGCGGCGCATCGTTATGAATCATCGCGTCGTATGCCCATTGCGTGAGCACGACGTACTTCTCGACGTCGCGCAGAATCTGATTCTGCATCCGCAGGTTCCGGCGAATCTGCCCGTTCATGCCGAGCATCGTGCCGCTGCGCCCCGGCATCCGCCCGAGGAGTTCCGAAGCCAAACCGGGCATGCCGCCGACAACGCGCGCCAGCGGCTTCGGCGCTCCCCGTTGATGGAGGCTGCACGCGGCACACTTCGCCGGCCGGCAGATCCCATCGCACAATTCCTCGCCCCAGCGAAGCATCGTTCCGCGCTGGCAGAGGTATCCGAGCGCCGGCAGATGCGTCGTGGCGAACACTCGCGCCCCGCTCTCTCTTGCCGCCGTCACTTCGCGAGGTCCGATGCCCGTCGAAAACGTGTGAAAGTGAACGATGTCGGGCTGAATCTTGCCGAGCCAGCAATGAAACACCTCCGCCCCGCGAACCGGCGCCGTGCCTCGGCACTCGTCCCGCGTCGGGTTCGGCGGAATCGGATACCGAAAGACGGGAACGCCGTCGTGTTCATATTCCCGCCCGTCCGGCTCACCCGGCAACGGCGCCGCGATCCGAACGTCCCAGCCGGCCGCCTGCATCCGGTGTGACAACCCGGCAACGTAGATTTCGGTTCCGCCGAGTGCCTCGGGAAAATACCAGCCGAGGACGTGGGCGATGCGGCCCGCCGCTCGTGGTGTCGATTTCGTCGGCCGATCCTGCATCACCAGCGTCATCAGGGACGGGCCTCCGCGATCAGCACGAACGGCCCCTCGTTCGCCAGGCGGTCGCATTCCTCCGCCGAGTCGAACGCCCTGATCACGAAGTCATCGAGATGCTCCGGCAACGGCGCGCCGGGGAACGGCCGCCCTCGCAGCACGCGCTGCACCCACGAACCGACGCGAGCGAGCGGATTGGACCGCACCTGATGCAACTCCCCGCGAACGGCCGACCGCAGCCGCCCGATCGCGGTATAACACTGCCCGAAGAGTTCCGTTTGCGAGAAGCCGCATTCCCTGAGCATCGCCAGCAATTCGCTCGGCGTGTACTCCTGCTCGTGATATTCCCATTCCCGCGGCCCCTGCCCGCCGGTGACGTTTGCGTTCGGCGTGCTGACGATCAGCCGCCCGTCGCCGCTAAGCAGCGCCCGGCAGCGTCTGAGAAACGCCTGCGGGTCCGGCAAATGCTCCAGCGTCTCGAAGCTCACGATCGCGTCGAACGGACCGTGCTGCTCCGCTTCGCTCAGCTTCTGGCAGTCGTCCTGCACGAAACGAACGTGTTCGTGAGTAAACGATTTCCGTGCGATGCGCAGCGCTTCACCGTCGCGATCGACCGCAACGATGCGCCCGATGCCGTTCTCGGCGAGAAATCGAGAACCGTAGCCGACACCGCAAGCGGCGTCGAGCACGTTGCCACCCCCCCGCAACCGTTCGGCGGCGAACCGATAGCGGTGGATGTGATTCGCGTAGTAGGCGTCCCATTCAGGACGACCGGGGTGCAGCCGCTCAAACGCCACGCGCCGCCACCTCACCATAGAAGCCACGATCCCATTTTGCGCCGGGCTGTTCAGTCAGATCATGAGTCGAAGGAAGCGACAGCCATGACGGCACGGCAAATTCCCCATTTGCATCGCGCTGTGCTCCGGCGAAAGGATCGATTCGGGGACGGCGCAAATAGCACATCCAATCCCGTGGTCCGAGCCCGGAATTGCGCATGTGCGTCACAATCGATCGCCATTGACCTCGCTTTGCCGAACGGCCTATTGACTGGAACACTCGGAACACAAGATTGCGCTTTGCCATCTCTCGTTCTTCCAATGTCAGCGGACAGGAGTACGAATTTAGCGCTCGCCACCGCTCCTTAATCACCTGTGTCGCATCTTGGTCAACACTGGCATTGTGGACTGCCTGATCCGTATGTGTTCGATACCAGAACAAATCACCTGGGATGACCAGAACATGAAAGGAACGACATGCATGAAGCAAGAACAAGGCGTCCGAATAAATGCCCCTCTCCGGAAACCCACCAATGCTTCGAAAACTCTCCCTACGAATCAACGCCGCGCCGGGGCTGTTGCCGAACAGCCCCATGCCCAGGAACTCCCGCTGGTAGCACTGCCGCGGAGTGAGCAGCGATGGCGCCGGACCAGCAAGCCAGCTTGCCCACGCCGACAATGCAACATCCGCCCTCGGGGCCGATTCCAGCAGGCTGACCATCAGTTCCAGACAATGCGGATACATCAGGTCGTCGGAATCGGCATACTTCAGGAAACGCCCCTCGGCCAGCGTCGCCGCGTAGTTCCGATTCGGAAACTGCCCCAGGTTCTTCTCGTTGCGAAGCACACGGATGCGCGAGTCGAGGGCGGCGTAGCGCTCGGCGATGGCGACGGTTCCGTCAGTCGAACAGTCGTCGACGATCAGAAGTTCAAAATCGCGATACGTCTGCACCAGGACGCTCTCGATGGCGGCCCCGATGTACTTCTCGCGATTGTAAGAAGTCATCAGGACGCTGACGGTCGGCCCGGCGGTGGTCGTCTCGATTCTCACGTCGCAATCCATTCGGCAGGAAACCGGTCTTCAAGGCGGTGGCCGCTCATCTGTGCCTGGCTGAACCATTGTTTCGGCGCGACGACGGCCTGACCGTCATGCTTCGCCAGCCAGGCGCCCCACCAACTGAACGAGCTGTTCGCGATGATGTGATGCCGGCAGGAGCTCATCAGCCGCAGGTCGTCCCAGTCCCGCCGGCCGACGTTTTCTTCGACGAACTCCGTCGGGCCTGGTAGTCGTAACTCGCGTCGGGCGGCGGCGGGGTCGTCGGAGAAGACAAAAAAACGCGGCGATGCGACACGCCCGCAGACGATCTCGGCGGCTCGATCGTAGTAATCGGCTTTGCAGATGCCGTGAACCTTGTTCGCACCCGCGTCCGAAACGTAGTCCCCGCGTCGGACATGCACCGCGACCGATTCGCACGACGCCATACGGTCGATGAGCGACGCGATGCGTCCCTCAGGCGGCATGCGAAAGCGAAATTCACGGCGGATCAGCTCCTCCTCACCGTCGAAATAGGCGGGCGATTGCCAGTAACCCGACAGGTACAGGTTTCCGGAAGCGTGCAACAGTTCCGGCGTCACCCGGCTCATCGGATCGACGACTCGCGAAAACAGCCGGTCGCCGAAAGCTGCGCGGGCGAGCGATTTCAACCGGCGATGACGCGTACCAAACCAGTACTGCAACAGGCGGGCCTCGGCGCGCGACAGAAAATCCTCATGTTCGATCTGAAAGTGAGAGAGCGCATAAGCCCGATCTTCGCGGAAGCGATAGAAACTGCAATCCAGCCGCAGGCGAGCTCCCTTCCGCAACGCCGCCACCCGCCCGGCGGCATACTGGTAGAGCTGATTGCCCAGCCCGCCGGCCAAGCCCGTAACTACGACAGAAGACATCTTGAAAGTGAAAGCCGACGTGTTGTTAAGATACTCCGCCAATCGGTAGGCGTCATGATGACGGCGGAGCGCATTCCACAAGAAAATTCGTTGTGCGGAACTGTTCGAGGTCTTCGCTGTAAGCGTCGATCCGAAACAGCGCTCCGGACGGCATGATCCGGTAGAAGGCGTGCATTCCGACTTCGTTGAAGAACGTCCAGAAGTCGCGGACGAAAGTCCGCGTGTCGATGTTGCAGCCGCCGAACTCGAACTGCACCAACCGCACGCGTCCAGCCGAAAGCATCTCCTTCCCGCCGTGCAGCACGTCAAGCTCGTGCCCTTCGACGTCGATCTTGAGCAGGTCGATGTTCTCGATGCCGTGTTCGCGGCAATAACCGTCAAGCGTGCGGATGCGAACGGTTTCGGTCTGCTCGAACTCGATTTGGAAGTGATCGAGATTCCGCTTCGTGAGCGACGCGAGGCCGGAGCCGTCCCCGTCAGAGTACAACGTCAGTTGTCCGTCGCTGCGACCCAATCCACTGTGATTGAGAGTCACGCCGTCAATCCCACCGCACGCCTGTTCCAGCAGGGCGTATGTCGCGTGAGACGGTTCGAAGCAATGAATGGCAAGGGAACGGCCCAGGAGGACAGTCCGCACCATCTCGGCATAGTCGCCGCGATTCGCCCCAACATCGACGACGCAGAGAGGTTTCGATGCCGACGCATTCGCCAGCATCCCCACGACGGCCCGCTCGCCGCTGCCAAGCGTGTCCGTTCCGCATCCGACGCCCAACCGCAACTGTGCCTGCTGCGACCAGGACCAAAGCATCCGCTGGGCCCGTGGGCGGGTCAGTGTGGGCGCAAGTGCAAACCAAATGAGTCGCGAACTCATTGAAGGCCACCTATCGGAGAGGGTGACCGTTCGAATATGAAGCAGCCGCAGGCGTACTTCTGTTGATCGAACAATGCCGGCGAAGCGCCCTCAATCGGGCCGCTATTTGTATCGTCGGGAATCAGCATCCACTCGCGCAGTGCCAATTTCGGGAACAACCTGGCAACCATCTCGAAGCTGTAGATACGATGCGCGTTGAACGTGATACGGGGCTGCCCGACGGGCGTCACGAACAACAATCGACCGCCGGGAGCGAGGACTCGTTGAAGTTCAGCAGCGGCCTTCAGGTCGCCTAGTGGATCAAGGGAATCGCCGTATCGCCCCAATCCGATATGCTCGATGACGTGCATGCAACTCAGACTGTCGAGCGAAGCGTCTTCAAATCGCAGTGCCGTGACATCGCCTGCTTCGCATTCCACGTTGTCGAGCAGGATTTGCGGCGGTCGAAAGTCGATGTGACGAATCGGAACGACGGCCGATCCCAGTGCGACGAAGTAGATTGCCGATGAGACGTCGACGTGCTCATGCGGACTAAATCGCCGCAACTGTCGGACCGCCCAAGCCGTGTGATAGACGTAGTGCCGGTCAAACGGCGTCTGCGACGTTCGATCGTCGACGATCAGCCACCTGTCCTGCCACTTCGGCACAAATTCGGGGCGTTCACGTCGCGAGTGGTTCCGAAATCGAACGAATTGCCCCGTCGTCCGCGCATGTTCGATCACTGAGCGTGCCCGCTTCCGCGCAGCACGAGCGCCTGGAATCTGCCTGGCGATTGACTTGAGCAATTTCATCTATATCCAGCGTCCGAAACGATCTATTTCGCTGCCGACTCGCTCAAAATTCTGGAAAAAACCGCACAATGTCATTGAGTACTTCAAATCGATGCTGTGGCCAAAATTCAGTTGCAAGCGATCGACAGCAATCGATCGTTGGATAGCCATCGGTACTGTCGAATAGCCTCGCATCGTCGATCAACAAAACGTGCGGCCCTGCTGGGTGTCTCGCAATCGTCTGAAGTTCTTGGACAATCGGTGTGTCGATGTCGGCGCGGGCCGTCCCCTCGCCTGAATAATGGGCGTCGAGCCAGAATAGTGCAGATGCCGTTATCGTTTCGAGAACGCGCGGCAGCACTGCCGCACTGTCACCGTGCCACAGATGGACCTTGGGAAATCGGGCAAATCGCCGACGCGCGGCATTATAAAACTCCTCGGATAGCTCGATGGAATGGACAACGTCGAATGAATGCAGCGATGCAGCAATCGTTCCGCCATTATGCGTGCCGGTTTCCACCAGCGTGCGACATCCGAATCGGGCTGCGGTCTCACGGATGAGGCGCTGCTTGTAACTTTGCGGCGGCGGCACCGGGCACCCGGATTCCTTCCACTCTTTGATCTGCGCGACTTCGCCAGAGTGCTGCATCCAGCGATGCAGGCGACCATCACGAAGGCGGGATTTAATCGATTTAATTAATGGCATAGCGACGCTCTTCAATTCGTGCGTACCCACGCCCACTCTGGTGCAAGTATGCCTGGTCGCGCAAACAGCCAATAGGGAGAATCGCTCAGTCCGCCGCGTATCTCGAAATGAATCGCCGGGCTGTTGAACTGCGGGCGGACAAACCAATCACGACAATGGAGGCTTGCAATCAGTTCGAGGCGGTAGTCACCCTCGTTCAGATATCGGCGCGGGAGTTCGCACCGTACCTCATTGAGTCCGACCTTGAAGGGCGGCCACGCGGTCTCTGGACCGTCGGTTGTCAATGACCAGAGCAACTGATGAGAATCCTGATTGAATAATGCGAAACCGGCATTCAGTGCCGGGTCGAGTTGCCGCACGTCCGCCCGTATCGTGACGAAGATCCGATCATCGTTCCTCGCTGGCCCAGTAAGCGGTCTTCCTGCGGAGTCTTCTATAGCGAAGTAAAGCGGCTGCATGACGGAATGATCAAACGAGTTGTCATCGTTGATCCACGACGATGCTGCGCTCGATGATTCTCGTGTCAAATAGCTCGTGACAATCCGACGAACGTTTGTTCCGAAGTCAGCCGCACGTCCTCGCTGGAGCAACAGCGCTGTGCTGCACAAGCTTTCAATTGCGTTCATATTGTGGCTGACGAACAGCACCGTGCGCCCCTCACCCGCAACATCCTTCATCTTCCCCAGACACTTCTTCTGAAACTCCGCGTCCCCCACTGCCAGCACTTCGTCGACGACGAGGATTTCCGGCTCTAAATGGGCGGCGACGGCGAAGGCCAGGCGGACGTACATGCCGGACGAGTAGCGTTTGACCGGGGTGTCGAGGAATTGCTCGACCTCGGCGAAGGCGACGATTTCGTCGAACTTGCGTTTGATCTCGGCGCGGGTCATGCCGAGGACCGCGCCGTTGAGGTAGATGTTCTCGCGGCCCGTCAGTTCGGGATGGAAGCCTGTGCCGACTTCCAGCAGGCTGGCCAGCCGTCCCCGCAGGCGGACGCGTCCGGTCGTCGGCTCGGTGATGCGGCTGAGGATCTTGAGCAGCGTGCTCTTGCCGGCCCCGTTGCGGCCGATGATGCCGACGACTTCGCCCGGCTGCACGTCGAACGAGACGTCTTGGAGCGCCCAGAAGTCTTCGGTCGTCGCGGGGCGGGTTTCCTCGATCGGCAGCACCGCGGTGCCGCTTTGGCGAGACGACCGCGCGAACGGCCGTTTGGCGGCGTTCCACAGCTCTTCGCTGAGCCGGCGATAGCCGCCGCGATTCGCCTGATGGCGAATGCGGTAGCGTTTACCGAGCTGTTCGATGCAGATGATGGGGGGCATGGGGAATTGTCAGAGCCGCGACCGTCAGGGAGCGATCGACGACGTTGGCGACGTTGGCGAGCCGATAAACGCTTCCTGACGGTCGCGGCTCTGATGCTGCGGCTCTAAATCAAATCGGCGAAGGTTTTTTCGGTGTGGCGGAAGTAGCGGACGCCGGCGATCAGGAAGAAGACGACGACGACGCACGAAATGAGGAAGCCAGGCAGGTGGAACGCGGCGTCGGTGCCGAGAATCGCCCATCGAAAGCCTTCGATGACGCCGACCATCGGGTTGATCGAGTAGATCGCGAAGGCGGTCTCGCCGAAGCGGTCGCGAATCACGTCGCTGCTGAAGCCGACCGGCGAGGCGTACAGGCCGAACTGGATCATAAACGGAATGACGTAGCGGAAGTCGCGGTACTTGACGTTGAGCGCGGCGATCAGCAGCCCCGGCCCCATCGCGGCCAGAAACGCCAGGCCGACGAAGGCCGGCAGCGTGAGGATGCGCCAGCTCGGCACGAACTGATACCAGACCATCAGACCGATCAGGATGACGAACGAAATCAGGAAGTCGACGAAGCTGGTCAGGACCGAACTGGCGGGAATGATCAGCCGCGGGAAGTAGACCTTCGAGATCAGGTTGGCGTTGCCGATGAGGCTCTGGCTGGCCGACGACAGCGACGTCGCGAAGAACTGCCAGGGCAGCATCGCCGCGAAGACGAGGATCGCGTAAGGGGCATTGCCTTCGGACGGCAGTTTCGCGACGACGCCGAAGACGACCGTCATGATGATCATCGTCAGCAGCGGCTGAATCAGCGCCCAGGCGACGCCGAGGACCGTCTGCTTGTAGCGGACCGAGACGTCGCGCCAGGCGAGGATCGAGAACAGGTCGCGATAGCGCCACAGGTCGAGCCAGTAGTGGCGACTGGCCCGGCCGGCTTCGAGGATCAGTTCGTCGCGAAGTGCAGCGGGGGGCAGGCCCGGTTCGCCTTCCGGCGGCGCAGCGGTTTCGT
>JBAQZJ010000021.1:0-4306 GCA_049790855.1 Planctomycetaceae bacterium
CCCTGACGGTCGCGGCTCTGAAGCCTCTGGCCTTCTAAGTTCAGACACTCGGCCGGTGAAAGCCGCGCGAACTCGTCGGCGAGGTGTTCGAGTTCCAGTTCCGCGGCGACGAAGCGTCCGGTCGAGACGTCTACCCAGGCGAGTCCTGCCCGCGGGCGGCCTTTCTCGAAATGCAAGGCCGCGAGATAGTTGCTCTCGCGCGGGTCGAGCAGGTTGTCATCGGTGAGAGTGCCGGGGGTGACGACCTGCGTCACCTCCCGTTTCACCATTCCTTTGGCTTTCTTCGGGTCTTCGACCTGTTCGCAGATCGCCACCCGCAAACCGGCGCGAATCAGTTTCTGAAGCTGCGGTTGCAGGGCGTGATACGGAAACCCGGCCATCGGCACTGGGTTCGGCGAGCCTTTGTCGCGGCTGGTGAGCGTCAGCCCGAGCAGTTTCGACGCCGTCTCGGCGTCCTCGTGGAACAGTTCGTAAAAGTCGCCCATCCGAAACAACAACAGCGCCCCGGGGTTCTCTCGCTTCACGGCGAGATACCGCTCCATCATCGGGGTCAACTTCGATCCGCCGGACATCAGAAACGACACGAACGGGTTGATGAAACAGGAATGGACAGCGTGACGGGCACTGCGCCCCGAGCACTTTACCCGCTGCTTGTTTCGCTGTCTCGCACCGCCGTGAGTCTTCCCACCGAACCCTTGCCTTGATCTTCCGGTCCGAACAGGGGAACCTTGCCGCGAACGGCGACGTTTCTTTTTTTCCTACGGATCGACGGACTCCGATGGCGACTGCGAACCGCATCTACAACTTCTCTGCTGGGCCGGCGACGCTGCCGGTGCCCGTTCTTGAAGAAGCCCGCGAGGCATTGCTTTCGCTGGGCGACACCGGCATCAGCGTGCTGGAGCATTCGCATCGCGGCAAGCCTTTCCTGAAGGAGTATCAGGAGGCCGTCTCGCTGATCCGCGAAGTCGGCAACGTGCCGGACGACTACGACGTTCTATTCCTCCAAGGCGGGGCGTCGTTGCAGTTCGCGATGGTGCCGATGAATTATCTCTCGAAAGACGACACGGCCGACTACCTCGTGACGGGAAGCTGGTCGGAAAAAGCCGTCAAGGAAGCCAAACGCTTCGGAAACATCCACACGGTCTGTTCCAGCAAGGACAAGAACTTCAACGACATTCCGAAGCAGTGCCACTACAGCGAGAAGCCGGTTTACGTTCACTTCACGTCGAACAACACCATCTTCGGCACAGAGTTTCAGGCCGAACCGGAAGTGCCCGGCGATGCGTTTCTCGTCTGTGACGCCAGCAGCGACGTCTTTTCGCGACCGATCGACGTCGCGAAGTACGGTCTGATCTACGCGGGAGCGCAGAAGAATCTCGGACCGAGCGGCGTGACGCTCGTTCTGATGCGGAAAGACCTCGTCTCCCGCGGTAACAGCGAACTGCCGGCGATGCTGCAATACCGGACGTTCGCCGAGAACGAGTCGATGTACAACACGCCGTCGACGTTCGGCATCTACGTCGTCAAGCTGGTCGTGAAGTGGATCAAACAACAGGGCGGCCTCGCCGCGATGCAGGATCGGAACCGCGCCAAGGCGACGGTGTTGTACGATTACCTCGATCGCAGCCAGCTCTTCCGACCGACCGTGACCGACGTCGAGAGCCGCAGCCTGATGAACGTGACCTTCGTCACCGGCGACGCCGACCTCGACGCGAAGTTCATCAAGTTCGCCACCGAACGGGGCCTCGACGGCCTGAAAGGCCACCGCAGCGTCGGCGGCATGCGAGCGAGCCTGTACAACGCGTTTCCGCGGGAAGGCGTCGAGACCCTCGTCGAATCAATGCGCGAGTTCGAAGCGGCGAACGGCAAGTGACGGCTGCCGCGGTCACGCAGTCGGAAACAGCGGATCGAAGAAACGGAGATCATCGAAGCCGTCTGCTCGCAGATCCGGCTCACGCGGTTCGTAGTGATCCTCAACTGAGCCTGCCACCGCTCGGCGACATGGAGTCTTGGGACACGGATGATTGGGCGGATGCTTGGCTGCCAAGAACATGCAGCCGTCTGCCGCCGAAACGCTCCAGTCAAACGTGACTGTGCGCCACCACCAGCAGTACCGTCGTGGGCAGGCATGCAGGGGAAGTTCGGCGGCGCGATGGCAGTCTTCCTCCGATGACTGGCACAATCGAAGGGAGAGTTCTTCCGAGAGTTGCTTTCTCACGCCGACGCCTCCTCGAGATCTACGGCTTCCGGCAATGTCTCGACGTCCGCCGGCATAAACGTCATCACGGCGAGGACGGCGACCATCACGGCACCGGCGGCGAGTTTGCCGACGGTGCCGAACAGGCGGCCCATCAGTGCCCCGGCGCTGACCGCGGCGCGGTCGGGGTGTTGTTTCCCCTTCCAGGTTTCGCCCAGATAGGCTCCGCCGAATGCGCCCGCCGCCCCGCCGCCGACGGCGGCGATCAGCGGCCCGATGATCGGGATCGGAAACCCGATGGCCGCCCCGGCGATGCTGCCGATCATCGCGCCGACCATCGAGAACAGCATCGCGCGACGACTTGCCCCTTTTTTGGCAGCCCCGGCGGCACCGGCAGCGAACTCGATGAGTTCGCCCAGCCCGGCAATCACGGCGAGTACGATGACGGTGATCCATCCGAAACCGCGACCGTACTCCTCGGCCGGCAGCAGCCACGCGAATAACGCGGCCAGCCCGACGATCAGCCAGTTGCCGGGCAGCGTGAAAGCGTTGGTGAACCAGCAGCCGATCGCCGCCAGCACCAGCAAGATTCCGAACCCCAACTGGATCCAGCCGGCATCGATCGAAAGGTCGGGCAAATCAGGCAAATAGGACATGGAGTTCGCTTTGTCGCATCGGAATGAGGAGCGAAAAGATTATCCTTCATCGTACGGCGATCCGGCCATCCGCTTTACTCCCATAGCGGCGGTGGTACGATGCCGCCCGTCCTGACAACGCCGCACGACCACCGCCGGATCACACGATGGACGCTCGAGAATACACCATCCGTCGCAAGATCTTTTCGCTGCTCGGCACGAAGTTTCACATTTACGATCCGTCGGACAAGCTCATCGGCTACTGCAAACAAAAGGCGTTCAAGCTGCGGGAAGACATCCGCATCTACACCGACGAATCGATGCGTGAAGAACGGGTCGCCATCAAAGCCCGCAGCATTCTCGATTTTTCGGCGGCGTACGACATCCTCGACGGACGAAGCGGCGAGCGGCTCGGCGTGCTCAAACGCCAGGGGCTGGCGTCGATGCTGCGCGATCAGTGGAGCGTGAGCGACCAGAACGACACGCAAGTCGGCGTGCTGCACGAAGACAGTATGGCGATGGCGCTCATCCGCCGATTCCTGAGCAATCTCGTGCCACAGCATTTCACCTTGAAAGACTCCGCCGGCAACGTGCTCGTCGATTACAAGACGCACTTCAACCCGTTCGTCCACCGGATGACCGTCACCGTCGCCGAGAGTTGCCCGCTGAACCCGGCGGTGCCGCTTGCCGCCGGAATGCTGCTGATGGCGATCGAGGGACGCCAGGAAGATTGATGAGCGTTTCCGGAAACGACGCCGAGGGCTTGCGATCCCTCGGCTTTCCCGACGTTCCGGGCGGTTACATCGAGGAATCGCTCGATCTCGACGGAGAATCGCTTCGTTTTTGCCGACCGGCCGACCCCGACGGCCTGCTGAACGTGCCCGAAGTCGTCGCCGCCTTCGATCGCGACGGCGACGCACCGTACTGGCCACTGCTCTGGCCGCCGGCGGTCGCCATGGCGCAGTCCGTCTCCCGCGCCGACTGGACACGAACCGCCACGGTGTTGGAGGCCGGTTGCGGTATCGGGCTGGCAGGGCTGGCTGCGGCTTCTCGCGGATGGACCGTTGCCGCCAGCGACAGTCAACGAGACGCCGTGACGCTGGCCGTTGCCAACGCTGCCTGGAACGGCCTTCGTCTCGAAGGACTCGTTCTCGACTGGCGCCGCCCGATCGACCGACGATTCGACGTGATTCTCGGCTGCGAAATCATCTACGACGCCGCGTTGCACGAGCCGCTGTTGTCGATGCTGTCGGCGATGCTGTCGACGCAAGGCGAGGTCTGGCTGGCCGATCACGGCCGGATGCACGCCCCGCTGTTCGCCCGGCGGGCGGAAGCGGCAGGCTTCGCCGTGACGCTCGTCGATGAAAACGATCGCCCGCTGTCGGAGTTCCGCACGGCGGCATACCAACTCATCAAGCTGCGCCGTCAGAACCGCGACCGTGAGGGAGCGCTGGTCGGCGACCGGGAACCGATC
>JBAQZJ010000022.1:0-3703 GCA_049790855.1 Planctomycetaceae bacterium
GCCGCACTTTACGCGTCCACCACGACGTCTTGAACCGTATCCGCCTCTTCAGGAATCGAACTCAGATCACGCCAGCACTCGCAAGCTGACCGCGCAGAGAAACCCGTTGTTCAACAGGCTGTTAGACTCCACTACCGCGCACGCTCACGCAAGGCGCGCATAATGGCATCAGCAGTGATTGAATGATCGGCGTCGCGGTCGAGAGGCATCACTCATGATCATCGTCCTGATGGGGGTCTCCGGGTCGGGGAAGACGACGGTCGGTCAGATTCTGGCCGAACAGTTGGGATGGACGTTCCTCGAAGGCGACGACTTTCATCCCGCTGCGAACATCCAGAAGATGCGCAGCGGGATCGCGTTGCAGGACGAGGACCGCCGGCCGTGGCTCGCGGCATTGCAGGCACGGCTCGAAATCGCCTGCGAGCGAGGCGAGAACGTCGTGCTCGCCTGCTCGGCCCTCAAGGACGACTATCGCGACTTTCTCGAAGCGCACGACACGGCCTGCGTCGAGTTCGTCTATCTGCGCGGGACGCCGGAACTGATCCAGAGCCGGCTCATGGATCGCAAAGGTCACTTCATGGAGCCGGCACTCCTCGGCAGCCAGTTCGAAGCCCTCGAACCTCCCGAGGGAGAGATCGAGGTCAATATCGACGCCACTCCCGAAGCGATCGTCAAAGAGATTCGCCGGCAGCTTGGGTTGTGACGAGAAGGGTGTTCGGCGGCGTGATGCTGGCCCAATTCTCCCACCCACCCTCCACGGCGACAAGGTCGCGTGCGAGAAGCTGCGCGAGAGCGACGTCGGTGAGGGAGGCGGTGGATTCGAGAAAGGTGCGATGGGTATTGGGCATATCGTCAGGCACTCTATGGCTCCGCGCCAACACAGGTCATTCGTGCTGCAGAATCGGGCAGAGTCAACCTTAATTTGACAACACTTGTGACCAGAACCTGACGAGCCGTTCGCCGAGTTCAACTGCGTTCATGGTCGCTCCGAATGCCTGCTCGGCATCACATTTCAAATCAATTACAAGTTCGCCACCGAATACTTGACCAAAGGTGTGGCCAAACACCTCTCCGTAGACACCGTTTCGGGTGACTTCGCGTACTGATTGATGGTGACTCGCCTCAACCCGGAAGTGCTTTGCCCCATTCGCAACATGGGAGCAGATCGCAAGTATCGCGTTTTCCTCCCGGAGTCTCTTGCGGTCCCTCTTGTGTTCATTGCCGGGATAGTACCAGTCCGGAAGATGCTCGGCAGTAACGAGCATGTTGAACGCCAAATAGGCATTTCCAGGTTCTGCCTTGAGCAGGTTTAGGTCGTGTATAAGTTTTTCGAGCAGATCGTTTGCTGTGGAAAGATAACTGAACCCTTGCATGTTCACACTCGCTTATATAAACCGTTGATAACAATGCGGCTACTTGCTCACCGCACCGTGACGAGTTCATTCGAGTTCAGCACCGCCCGGCAGAAGGCGCGTAGGCCGTGGGATTCGATGAGTGCGCCCGCAGCGTTCACCTCGTCGGGTTGCGGTTCTCGTCCGAACGCGAGGCGGAAACCGTGGCGAAGCTGTTCGGTCACGTCGTCGCCGGCGTCGCGTTGCAGGCGGGCTGCGAAGGAGTCGGCCATGGCGAGCGGGAAAGCGTGGTTCATCATCGCGAGGGCTTGCAACGGCGTGGTCGTCGTCGGACGTCTTGAAGCGGCGAAGGCCGGGTCGGGGCAGTCGAAGTCGGTCAAGACGTCGACCCGCATCGCGCGGGCGTTCTGATGGTAGACGGCACGCCGATAAGTCTCCGGCCCGTGTGCGTCGAGCGGTACGTAAGTCGCCACGTTGTCTTCGACATATTGATAGAGTCGAAATCCCGGTCCGCCCATGCGATCGTCGAGTTTCCCGGCGACGGCGAGCATCGTGTCGCGGACTTCCTCGCCGCTCAGCCGGCGGGGCGGGAAACGCCACAGCAGCCGGGCATCGGCGTCGATCGCGGCGGCCTCGGGACGGAACGCGGCGCTCTGCCGGTAGGTCTGCGAGGTCACGATCAGCCGGTGCAGCGGTTTGAGCCGCCAGTTCTGCCGCAGCAGTTCGCCCGCGAGCCAGTCGAGCAGTTCCGGATGACTCGGTTGTCCGCCCATCGCACCGAAGTCGCTGGGTGTGTCGACGATTCCGGTGCCGAAGTGGTAGTGCCACACGCGATTCGCCAGCACCCGCGGTGTGAGCGGGTTGTCGGCAGCCGTGATCCAATTCGCGAGGGCCAGCCGGCGTTGCGATTCGGGGGTGTCGCCGGGCAGCGAGTACGCCGAGGATGATTCCCTGAGGACGTCCAGGCTCGCGGGCACGACGGTGTCGCCTTTGCGTTGTGGATCGCCGCCGAGGAACACACGGAACGGGCCGGCGCCCTCTTCGAACGTGCCGACCCACACCATCCCATTGCCGAGGTTGCGTTCTCCGTGTTTCACACCGGCGAAGGTCGCGGACAGAGCGTAATAGTCGGCCGCCTTGATTGGGTCGAACTTGTGGTCGTGACAGCGGGCGCAGCCGACCGTCAGGCCGAGAAACGCCTCGCCGGTCGCGCGGACCATCTCATCGAGAGCGTCGGCCCGAATCACGGCAGCAGCAGCCGCATCCTGATTGCCGACGTTGTCGTACGGTCCGCAGACGAGAAACGCCGTGCCGACCGCGACGTTCGGGTCACCGTTCGCGATCACATCGCCGGCGAGATGTTCCTTGACGAGCCGGTCGAACGGCTTGTCGTCGTTGAACGAGCGGACGACGTAATCGCGAAACGGCCAGACGTTGTTGATGAGCACGTTCCGCTCGAAACCGTTGCTCTCGCCGAAGCGAACGACGTCGAGCCAGTGGCGTCCCCAGCGTTCACCGTAATGCGGACTGGCGAGCAGGCGGTCGACGAGCCGTTTGTAAGCGTCGGGACGGTCGTCGGAGACGAATGCGGCGATCTCGTCGGGCGTCGGCGGCAAGCCGGTGAGATCGTACGTCACCCGGCGGATCAGTGTCCGCTCATCGGCCGGGGGATTCGGAGCCAGCCGCTTCTCGACGAGCTTTGCGAAGATGAACCGATCGATCGGATTCGCCGCCCAGCCGTTCGGTCGTTCCTGTGATGCGGGGGGACTGTGACGGACGATCGGTTGCAGCGACCACCACGAACCGTCGGATTTCGACGTCTCGTGCAGCACGACGTCGTCCGGCCAGACCGCGCCGGAGGCGATCCAACGGTGGATCGTCTCCACGTCCGCCGGCGAGAGCGGAGCACCCTCCTTCGGCATCGCGGGCCGCTCGCCGTCGGCCGAAGACATGACGAGATCGAGCAGGTAACTCGATTCCGGATCGCCGGCGACGACGTACCCGGCTTCGTCGAGATCGGCGACGGTCGCGAGCGAGACGTCGCCTTTCTCGTTATCAGCACGGTGACAACGCAGGCAGTGCCGTTCGAGAATCGGCGCGACGTCACGGGTGAAGTCGAGCGGTTCATCGGCTCGCAACGAAAAGTTCATCGTGCCGAACAGCAGGACCGCGATGTGGATCGCCCGCAGATGCACGTCGCCCCCTTTTCCAGCGGCCGCTGCCGAACGAGGCGCTGGTACCCGAACTCGGATCGCCTGCAATGCCGGGTCTCGACCCTGCCCGGTTCACCGTTTTACCAGAAACCGAACCAGTTCCGCGATCAGAGCCGCGACCGTCAGGGAGCGTTTGTC
>JBAQZJ010000023.1:0-3699 GCA_049790855.1 Planctomycetaceae bacterium
GCCGCACTTTACGCGTCCACCACGACGTCTTGAACCGTATCCGCCTCTTCAGGAATCGAACTCAGATCACGCCAGCACTCGCAAGCTGACCGCGCAGAGAAACCCGTTGTTCAACAGGCTGTTAAGCGTGGTCTGAGGTGACATGAATATCCAAACAACCGCGTTGCACGGCGTCGTCATCATCGAGCCGAACGTGTTCGGCGACAGCCGGGGTTTCTTCTTTGAAACCTGGAATCGTCGCCGATACGCCGAGGCAGGGCTGGACGTCGACTTCGTGCAGGACAATCTTTCGTTCTCGCAGCGAGGAACGCTGCGCGGCCTGCACTTCCAGAACCCGCACGGGCAGGGAAAGCTCGTCTCGGTGTTGCAGGGAGAAGTATACGACGTCGCCGTCGACATCCGCCCCGGTTCGCCGACGTTCGGCCGCTGGGTCGGGGTGACGCTCTCGGCTGAGAACTCGCGACAGGTCTATGTGCCGCCGGGCTTTGCGCACGGGTTCTGCGTGACGAGCGAGGCCGCATTGTTCGCCTATAAATGCACCGACTATTACGCCCCGCAGGCGGAGGCGACGATCGCCTGGGACGATCCTGATCTCGCGATTCGCTGGCCGATCCGCAAGCCGATTCTCTCGGCGAAAGACGAACGAGGTTCGCGTCTGAGGGACGTCGCCGTCGAACGTCTGTCGCTGCGCGAATCTTTGCACGTCTGAGCCGATTCGCACCGCCGAAATCATGCGTCGGCACGGCGTATCGGTACATTCCCCCCGAATGCTGAAGCGAACGACGACCAAACATTGAATATGGCTGACGTCGCAATCCCCGTGTCGCCGTTGTCGCCGACGCCCGTTCGAGGGTCGCTGGACGATCGCTTCGACACGTCTCACCTGACGAAGAACCTGCAACGTCGAACGCTTCGCGGCGGCGCGGTCACGCTCTCGTCACAGGGTGCCAAGTTCCTGTTGCGGATGGGGTCGACGGCGGTTCTCGCACGGCTGCTGACTCCTGCGGACTTCGGCCTGATCGCGATGATCACCGTCGTCAGCGGCTTCGTCGAGATGTTCAAGGATGCCGGCCTGTCGACCGCGACCGTGCAGCGCGAGAAGATCACGCACGCCCAGGTCAGCACGCTGTTCTGGATCAACGTGGCCCTCAGCATCGGTGTGATGATCGTCGTCGCGGCACTGGCGCCGGCGATCGCCTGGTTCTACGACGAGCCGCGGCTGACCGCGATCACGTTCGCATTGTCGGGGACGATGGTCTTCGGCGGTCTGGCGGTGCAGCACCAGGCGTTGCTGCGGCGTCGGATGGAGTTCGGCCGGCTCGCCGCCATCGAGATCACAAGCCTTGTGGCCGGCGTGATCGCGGCGTTCGTCATGGCCTGGAACGACTGCGGTTACTGGTCACTGGTCGGTATGACGGCCGTGACCGCCGCGACGACGGCCGTCATGAGCTTTGCCATGAGTGGTTGGGCGCCGGGGCTTCCGCGACGCGACAGCGACGTCTGGCCGCTGCTGGCGTTCGGCAGCAATCTCGCCGGGGCGAGCACGTTTAATTACGTCACTCGCAATGCGGACAACGTAATCATCGGACTCCTGCATGGCGCTTCGGCTCTCGGCGTCTATAGCCGCGGCTATAACCTGTTCTTAATGCCTCTCAATCAGTTTCTCGCGCCGATTTCCGCGGTGGCCGTTCCCGCATTGTCGAGAACCACCGACCGCCCGGACGTCTTTAAGAAACTCCTTCTGCAGAAGTCGTACTTCGTCGTCTTCTGCGTCACCCTCGCGACGGGATTTTCCTTTTGCGCCGCACCGGAACTGGTGCAGATCGTGCTCGGTCCCGGCTGGGAGCAAGCCGCCACGATCGTTCGCTGCCTCGCCGTCGGCGGAGCCGTCTACGGCACGAACGTCGCCGGAAGCTGGGTCTGTACGACGCATGGCTGGACAAACCGGCAACTTCGCGTCGCGATCGTCGCGGCACCGGCCTACACCGCGAGCTACGCGATCGGCAGTCTGTTCGGGCCGGCCGGCGTGGCGTGCGGTTTCTCGGCGACTTGCTGCCTGCTGCGATATCCGGTTTTCAGATACCTCCTGAGCAACTCGCCGATTCGCCCCGGCGACCTGATCCTGCCGCTTTTTCGCGTGGGCATGATCGCGGCGATCGCCGCCCTTGGTGCGATAGCCCTGCCGTTCCTGCTGCATTTCGAGGGGGGCGTGGCACTGGCTGTGAAGGCCGGCGGATACGGATTCCTCATCGCCGGCGCCTGTTTGACGGGCCTGCTTTCACTTCCGCATTTCGGCCAGAGGAGCGGTCGACATGATGACTGAAACGACGGAGCGGGTAACGACCGCCGGCGATGCGGCGCCATCGAACGTCGAAGCGGACGTTCGATCGATCGACACCGATCGCCTGAGTCACTTTCGCACGCAGCATGACTTTCTGCATTACGGCGAGGCGCGCTCGGTGGAGCAGTTCATCGCCTATCGCCGCTGGGCCGATGCGCGCGACCTGCCTCTGCTGATTCTGGGCAACGGGTCGAACGTCCTGTTCACGCGGAAACGCGTCCGCGCGCTGGTCGTCAAAAACAAGCTGCCGCGAACGCTGGAGGAGTTAAACGACAACACGATTCGCGTCTCTTCCACGGTCGCCATTTCCCAGGTGATCAAGTGGTGTAAGGATCGTCATCTCGATTCGTGCTATTACCTGGCGAGCGTCCCGGCGACGATCGGCGGTGCGATCGCCATGAACGCCGGGCGGGGCCGCCGGCATAATAAAAGCATCTTCGATTTCGTTGAGAACGTGACGTTCCTCGACGGGGACGGGTTGAAGACCTTATCCCGATCGGAGATGCCGGTCGGATATCGGCGGACGCCGTTCACCGGACTGACGTCGAAGCTCATCATCAGTGCCGAGCTGGCCTTTCCGCCGCGTGTCGAAGACGCCGACGCCGGTCACGAACGGGTGCGCTGGTCGAGAGAGAACCAGGACCACAGCGCTCCCAACTGCGGCTCGGTGTTCAGGGAATCTCACTGGCGAATCATGTCGTTCCTGCGTGGCAGGGCGTTCGGCACCGGCCAGTTTTCACCGAAGACGGCGAACTGGCTGCTGAGTCACGGCGCCAGTTCGCGGCCGCTCGTCCGGCTGATTCGAATCGCTCAGGTGCTCCATCGTCTCGTCGGCAAGCGAGCCGTCGTCGAACTCATCCAAGTGGACTGAACTTACGATGCGAATCGGAATCGTCACGATCCATCACGTCACGAATTACGGCGCGGTCTTTCAGGCGTATGCACTGTCGCAGGCGCTCAAAGGGTGCGGTGCGGAGGTCGAGATCATCGACTATCGTCCGCCGGTCGCCGTGGAGTGGTATCGGCAGGGTGTTTGGAAGAACGGACGCCCGAACATTCGGCGTCATTTGTGGTCGCGCACGTTCGATCGCTTCATCGCACAACGCCTGCCGCTGGGGGACGGACGTTTCGAGAGCGTCGACGATCTCGCGGCGGCCTCGCTCGATTACGACGTCCTCGTCGCGGGAAGCGATCAGATCTGGTGTACGGGCGACGGATCGTTTCGCGGGTTCGATCCGACGTTCTTCCTGGCGTTCTCGACCAATCCGGACGTCGCGAAGTTCAGTTACGCCGCGAGTGCCGGCAACACGGCCGGTTTCGGTCTTCATGAAGAAGCCGTGCGCCGTTCGCTGCTGGAC
>JBAQZJ010000024.1:0-1818 GCA_049790855.1 Planctomycetaceae bacterium
CCGCAGGTCCGCCGCCCAGTAATCGCCGGTCGATTCGCCAGAGAACGTCACGACTCGCGCGGCTGTCCGAGACGCCGCCAGGGCCGCGGCCGGGCAGTCGCCGCGAACGAGCAGAACGCCCTGCGACGGCAGTCGCGAGGCGAAATCTCCGAAGGCGGACTTCACGGCGTCGAAGTCGGCGTAGCAGTCGAAATGGTCGGCCTCGACGTTCAGAATCGCCGCGTGCGTCGGCCGGAGTGCGAGAAAGTTCCGCTGGTACTCGCAACCTTCGACGACCAGCAGTTCGCCGTCGCCCGCCCATCCCGATCGCCCGCTGCCGCACAATTCGGCGCCAAAGGCGACGCTCGGCTGCTGTCCCGACCGTCGCAGAATCGTCGAGACCATCGCCGTCGTCGTGCTTTTGCCGTGCGTTCCCGCCACGGCGACGCCGACCCGCTCGGCCATCAACAGACCCAGCATCTCGGCGAGCGTTTGCTGCGGCACGCTGCGGCGGGCGGCTTCGGAACGCTCGACGTTCTCGGGGCCGACGGCGGAACTATGCACCAGCACGTCGACGACCTGCGGCAGGCAGGCGTCGTCATGGCCGGTAAAGATGCTCAACCCCTGGCGGCGCATCCGGTCGAGGACTTCGGAGGCCCGCTGGTCGGACCCCGTCACCTTCCAGCCGAGACCGACCAGCAGCTCGGCGAGAGCCTTCATCCCGGCTCCGCCGATTCCGACCAAGTGGGCGGCCGGCCGGCGACCCGGCGGGACGAAGAAGTGAGAAAGCAACGGCACCGGCGTCGTCCGTGCGGCCATAAGGGCGGAGCGCATCCTTGCGATGAGTATTTGACAACGGAGCAGCGAGAGCTTGCAACCCTTCGCCGCCAACGCGAGTTATCGTCCCGTCCGCCGCAAAGTCTGAACGGGAACAAATCAAGGCGGAATTCCGACGGTTGACGACGGAACGGCCTCGTCCGGTCGCGGAGACTGGGGAAGCTGCGGGCGGGCACGTCTGCTTGTTGTGATGCGTGCGTCTCGCCTGCACACCGAGCCTGCACGGCTCGGCCGGCGTCGGGCCGGCCCGAGTGCGTGCGAGACGCCACCCACCGGCAGGCTGACGCCTGCCGCTCGCCTCACTTCTCGTCGTCGCACGCCCCGTCCGGAACGCCCATCACTTGTCGGTAGGCGTCGCGGACCGCCTGGTAGCATTCGCACGACGCCGCCTCGAGGCCGGGACGGTCGAGGATCGACATGTGGCCGCGGCGGTAGGTGATCAGTTTCGACTTGTGAAGGATCGCGGCGGTCTCGCTGATCGTCTGCCGGCGAACGCCGAGCATGAACGACAGCACCTCGTGCGTCAGGTAGAACGTGTCGTCGCAGACGCGGTCGTGCGTCATCAGCAGCCAGCGGCACATCCGCTGCTCGACGGCGTGCCGCAAGTTGCAGGCGGCCGTCTGGCCGGCCTGGTGGGTCATCGTCAGGATATAGCGCTCCAGCAGGCGGCGGAACGCCTCGCTGCCGGAGAGGACCGCGCGAAAGTGCTCGGCGGGAATGCGAAGGCTCTCGCCTTCGACCTGCTGCATCGTCCGATAGAGGCTCGCCCGCCCGCCGACCAGCAGGTCGATGCCCGACATGCCTTCGTTCCCGACGGTCGCCGCCTCGACCGCGGCGCCGTCCTGCATCGGCACGACCGTCGAGATCACGCAGGTCAGCGGGAAATGGACGTGCCGGATCGGCTCGCCCGGCTCGCCGACGACCGTTCGCAGAGGCAGTCGGACCTGCTCGGCCGCTTCCGTCAGCCGGCGGAAATCCGGGGCGGGAAGCAGGGTGAGCAGC
>JBAQZJ010000025.1:0-5239 GCA_049790855.1 Planctomycetaceae bacterium
GGCTCTGCCAGTGGCACCCCTGTGACTTCCCACGCAACAACCATCGTTCGCGTCGTACCGTGACGCCGATGGGCGAATGGCGACGGCTCGCTCGTAACCCCCTGCCGCTCCGCGAATGCAGCAAACCTTCCCCGGCACCTGGGACGGCTTGTTGGCACGGAGGCCGCCTTCGCCCATCGGCGTCACGGTACGACGCCTTTTCGTTCGTATTTTGAACTTCTTCCCACCCCGGCTCACTCCGGCCGCCGCAAGACGAGTCCGTAGTGGTAAGGGCAGCAGGCGAGCGTCTCGAATCGGTGGAACTCGAAACCCGCCTCCTCGGCCCACGTCCGGCACTGCTCCGGCCTCGGTCGAATCTCCATCGACGGTCCGCGCGGCGTGGAGCGGTCGTGGTTCCAGTGGATGACGCCGGCCTTGCCGCCGGGCCTCAAAACGCGGAACGCCTCGCGCAGCAGATCCGTCGGCTCTTCGACGTGCAGGATGTTGAATAACAGCGCATAGTCGGCACTTTCGACGGCGCGGCCGCAGCCGTCGGCCGTGAAGTCCCTCTGCTCGACGGCGACATTGGCGAGACCCGCCGCCGCGACACGGCGGGCCGTCCGCTCGACCATGTCGGCATCAATATCGAGTGCGACGACTGTGCTGCGTGTCCGCCGGGCCGCCTCTTCGGTGAACGTGCCGTAGCCGCAACCGAACTCGACGACGTCGCCCTTCAACCCGGTGCAATCGAGGGCTGCGAGCACGCAGGCCGGGTCGAAAAACGTGGCCCAATACTCCTCGTCCGGCATGCCGCTTTCGCGTCCCTTGGGCATGATGTCCCTCCCGGCGACCGCCGCGGTTTCGTTCCAAACGTCCGACCGCGGCGGTTCACACCGACAGCACCACGCGGTGCATTTCGTTGACGCTGGTGACGCCGGCGAGCACTTTGTCGCGGGCGGCGAGCGCCAGCGGCTTCATGCCGTTCTGCCGGGCGATTTCGGCGATTTCGGGCTGGGCGGCGCCATCAAGGATTGCGCGGCGAATCTCCTTGTCGATCGGCATCACTTCGAAGACCGCCGTGCGTCCCGCGTAACCGGTGTGAAAATTGGCTTCGCTGGGAACGCCGCGAACGAGGTTCACCTCGCTCGCTCGCTGCGGGTCGATGCCGAGCGCCTGACACGTCGCGGCGTCGGGCTGATACGTCTCTTGCGAATCGGTGCTGTTCCGGCGGATCAGACGCTGCGAGATGATGCAGTGGACGGCATCGGCGATGAACATCGGCGGAATCCCGTATTCCCGCAGCACGTCGACCACCGAGGCGGCGTCGTTGGCGTGGATCGTCGAGAGCACGAGCACGCCCGTCAGGCCGGCCCGGCAAGCGATGTGGGCCGTCTCGGGGTCGCGGATTTCGCCGACCATCAGCACGTTCGGATCCTGACGCAGCACCCCGCGAAGCGCCTCGACGAACCCGAAGTCGTGTCGCGGCTCGACCTGAATCTGGTTGATGCCCTCGATTCGCCGTTCGACGGGATCTTCGATCGTCGTGACGCTGCGCGTCGGATCGTTCAACCGCTCGAGGCAGGCGTAAAGCGTGGTCGTCTTGCCCGAACCGACCGGCCCGGCGACGACGATCATTCCGTACGGCTTCGCAAGCTGCCGCGACAACAGGTCGAGCTGTTCCTGTTCAAGACCGAGATCTTCGACTTTCGTGTACGCGGCGTCGTCGGGCATGAGCCGCAGGACGAGGCGTTCCCCGTGAATCGTCGGCGTGCTGCCGACCCGCACATCGCGTTCGCCCCGCAGCGCCGTTCGGCCGATATGACCGTCGCGCGAATGCCGGCGCTCGGTCAGGTCCATGTTCGCCAGCAGTTTGACTCGCGACACGACGTTCTGACGGAGCGATTCCGGCAGACGCAAGACGTCGTGAAGCAGCCCGTCGACGCGAACCCGGACCCGCAAACCGTCGGGAACCGGGTCGAGATGGATGTCGGTCGCGTTCTGCTGAAACGCCCGCTCGAGCAGCAGGTCGACGAGCGGCGCCGCGCCGACCACGTCGGACAGCTCCGACAGTTCGGCTTGCAGAGCACGCTGTCGGTTCTCGCCGTTCGGAGCGGCGGCAGGCGTCGGTTCGGTCGGTTCGGTCGGTTCGGGAGTGGACATCGATGACCTCGGAGGATTGATCTGCGGGCGGCGCTTCAACCGACGAAAAGAACGCTCGCCAGCGCGGTGACGACGGAGAGCGTGGTCAGGACGGCGGCGACGATCTTGAGCGTTCCGAAGGTGCGGATGACCGCGACGACGCCCAGGACGACGGCGAGGATCGCGCAGCCGACTCCGAGCCAGAACGTCGCGGCCCGGCCGAGCGAACCGGCGACGAGGCCGTCGGAGAGTGCGTCGGCGAGTCCGAGGACGGCCAACAGCAGAAAGACGCCTGACAGCAACGTCAGCACTACGCCGGTTCGGGTTTCGCCTCCGATCACGCTCGACGGCGTTCCTCCGCCCGCGCCGACGGCGGCCAGGGCTTCCTCGCGAGTCGGGACGATCGTCCACTTGCTGGCCAAACCAGAGATCTCGAGGACTTCGCCCACGACGGCGTTCCGGTTGACGACGATCATCCGGCCCTGTTTCTCGGACACCGCTTTCCAGATCCGCACGACCAGCGCGACCATCGCGCTGCCCATATGGTCCAGCTCGGCCATGTCGACGAGGATCCGCGGCATGGGTCGGCTCTCGACGCGGCGGACGATTCCCGAGCCGATCCGTTCGATGTCGGTCCAGGGAATCTCGTTCAATTCCGGCCGCAGGACGACGGCCAGCACGTCATGGTCGATCTCTTCGAATCGGCAGGTCGTTTCAGCAGTCACTCATCGCGCTCCGGCGACGGCGCGTGACGGCCCGCAATTCCGCACCGACCGCGTCGCAACGGTGGTAACGGTTCGACCGCATCTCACTGGCGAGATGGTCGCGCGGGGGTCGCCGGACGAACCCGGCCGGCTCGCAGAAACCGGCCCGACCCGCGCGGCGATTTCAGCGTACCGCATCCGATCATCTCCCCATAGCATGAAAATTCGACTTTCAGCCGGCGGGGTCCGCCCGAACCGACGGCCGCCGGCACGGCGGTCCTGCAAGGGCGGAATGTGCCGAACGTAACGACGAAGGCCCCGCCAACTGCCCTTCCGGGCCAGCCGGCACGTTGACACCGCAAATCGCGGCCCCGTATAGTTGAACTCGGCAGTTCGTGCCGCCTCGATCGGTCACGTCAACTCTGGCTGCCGTTCCCATTCCTCAGACACTCCCCGGACACCTCGACCGATGACGAAGATCGGCAAGGCGCTCGTCGTGTTCGTGACGGTCATGAGCCTCGCGTTCGTGGCGTTCGTCTTCGTCACGACTCTCGGCGGTCCGAACTGGCAGGCCAAGGCCGAGCAACTCGACGACTATTCCTTCGAGGCGACCGGCACCGAAACTCCCCAGTGGAAGGTGACGGCCCGCGTCACCGGCAAAGAATTGGGAACCAAGCCGTATCTTCCCGACGCGATTCGTTCGGCACAGAACGATCTCGTCACCAACCAGCAGCAACGCATCACCGAGCTCGATCAGAAGATCAAGCTCACTCAGGAGACGCTCGTCGCCGAGAAGGCCGCCTCGGCCGTCGACGTTCAGGGAATCGAAACCCGGCTCGCACAGCTTTCCGAAGAGACGGCGCGGCTCGATCAGCAGGTTCTCGCGCTGACTCAACAGGGAACCGAAGCGGCTCAACAGGCCGAACGCTTGCGGACCGAAGCCGGTGCCCGCCGGGCCGACGTCGCCCGGTTGCAGGGCGAACTCGCCCAGGTCCGAACCGATCGATATCGGCTCTCCGAGCAGATTCAGCAACTCCAGCGACGGCTCGTTCGGCTCGGCGGGCAGATCGACCGGGCGGAACGACGACAGACACAGCTTCAGGAGCAGTCGGACGATTACGTTCCTGAGACGGGCGGTTGAGGATGGCCGCCGTGATCCTTGCGGCATGGGACGCCGAGACGAGATTCCGAGAGCAATACACTTTGTCCCAGCGGTCGGCCGGTCCTTTCCGGCGGGACTGCGGAGGTAGCCGGGGATGACATTCGTCGGAAAGCTGCTCGTCGTCGTTCAACTCGTGTTGGCCGTCTGCTTCATGGCCTTCGCGGGGGCGGTCTACACGGCGGAAACGAACTGGAAGGCCAAGGCCGACGCCGCCCAGCAGCAGGCCACTGCCCAGCAGCAGACCGCCACCACCGCGACGCAGCAGTTACAGCAGCGCGAGCTCGAGTTGGGCGGAAAGATCGAACAGCTCAATTCTCAAATCGCGCTGCTCGACAGCCAGGTCAAACAGTCGACCGAGAATCTCAAGCGGGCCGAGCAGGAACTCGACGCCGCCCGCACGGCCGTCGATCGCACGACGGCGGTCGCCAATATCTCCGAAGAGCAAGCCAAGTTCCGGCAGGATGAGACGCAGCGGCAGCGGGAACGGAGCCAACGGCTCCAGGACCAGATCAACGCATTGCAGGTGAAAGCCCGCGAACTGGAAGACGCGCTGTTCGGCAAGACTCGCCAAATCGAGTCGATGACCGCCAAGAACGACGAGAACATCAAGCAACTGGCGACCTACCGGCAGATGATTCTGGCGCTCGAAGGCAGCCTCAATCCCGAAGATTACGAGAGCCTGGTCAAGAGTGAGCCGCCGCCGCAGGTGACGGGGAAAGTCATCAGCACGCAGGTTTCGCCGACGAGCGGCCGCGAGTTCGTCGAAGTCTCACTGGGAAGCGACGACGGGTTCAAGAAGAACGACACGCTCGAGATTTTTCGCGGCAGCGATTATCTCGGGCGGTTGAAACTGACGTCGGTCCAGCCGGACAGGTCGGTCGGTCAGGTGATTCAGCGTCCACGCAACGGCACGGTTCAGAAAGGCGATAATGTCTCCCCGAACATCTAAACCCAAACCGGCCGCCGAACCCGGCATTTACGACGGTCTGCTGATCGTTTCGTGCGCCGCCCTGATCGCCGGCATCATCTTTCTCGTCTTGCATCTGGGCAACTACGGGTGGGAGTTGCAGGGCTGAGTCGTCGACCGGCCCCGCCACGTCGCATTTCCGCGCAGACCCCAAGCCCGCCCGTCTTCGAAGGCCGGGTTTTTCTTTTGCGCAAGCGCTGAAGACACCGTCTCCGCGCTCTCCCCGTCGTGGCCCGTCTATACGATTTTGTCAGATTCCCTCGCTGGCGAGTCGGGCCAGTGTCGCCT
>JBAQZJ010000026.1:0-3349 GCA_049790855.1 Planctomycetaceae bacterium
ACGACAAAGGCGGCGTGCCGGGCGCAGGGACGAGACACGCCGACGGCCGGAGGCACAGGCGAGCGAAGCGCGCTCGGAGCGATGAGCGTTCGAGATCGATCGGGCGGAACTCTTCGCGGCTCACGGCCGTCCAATCGAAGGCCGTTCCGCGTCGGGAGGGTCGTCGCGCCGCGAGATTCGCAGCATGTTGAGGAGATTTCAGCCATGACTCGAAGAACCGTAAGCCTGATGTCGGCCGGCGTTTGTCTGCTCGTCGCCGGCGTGTGGGCGGACGAACCGGCACCGTCGAATGAAGCGACTGCTCGCAAAGAATACGAGCGCACCTTGCTCGAGGCGGAGGAGGCGTTTTTCCAGCAAAAGCTCGCTGCCCACGAAAGTTATGTCCGATCGCTGACCGAGGCCCGGCGTGCGGCCGTCGCTGCCGGCGACCTGGACGAGGCCCGGCGCCTGGAGGATCGGGAGAAAGAGATCCGCGCGCACCTGAAGAGTGACGGCGAACAGCTCCTCGTGAAGCGACACCGGTTGGCCTCGCCGGCGGTCGTGTCGCTGCACGGCGACGGCTTCGAGTTGAAGACGCTGCGGGTGGGGGCGACGGCCTTCTCCAACCGCGATTACAAATGGCGCAAAGTTCCCGAAGTGATGCGGGGATGGCGCTTCACTCAGATCGCCGGCGGTGATACGCCGGACATCCGCGTCGAAGTCAAACACCCCGGCGTCGTCTACGTCATGGCCGAATCGACCGAGCTTGCCGAACAGGGATGGACGGCTCGCGACGACCTGCGATTTCACTGGTATCCCGATCGCGAGCCGATGTCGGTCTACGGCAAGGAATTCAAGGCCGGCCAGGTCGTTCGGATTCCTCACGATGGCTGGACGGGGACAATCGTGCTGCTGCCGTTCGGTACCGAGCCGGACAGGACGGCCGTCCAGCGGGCATCGGTAGAGCCGCGTCTCGAGTGATCGACCCCAGGATCGTTGCGCCGTTCGCAGGAAGGTTTATGAGAGCCGTACGTTTCATCGTCGTCCTTGCCGGCCTCGTGCCGGGTTTCCTCACCGGCACCGCGACTGCCGCCGAGAACCGCCCGAACGTCGTCCTGATTATGGCCGACGATCTCGGGGCGGAGTGTCTGTCGTCGTATGGCTGCACCGAATATGCGACGCCGCGGCTCGATGCGCTGGCGGCGGAAGGCGCGCGGTTCACGCACGCTTTCGCGCAGCCGCTGTGTACGCCGAGCCGCGTGCAGATCATGACCGGCAAGTACAACTTCCGGAACTACGTCGAGTTCGGCTACCTGCCGCCCGACGAAACGACGTTCGGCGATCTGTTTCGCGAGGCAGGCTACCGCACCAGCGTCGCCGGCAAGTGGCAGCTCGCCGGTCAGGGCCGGCAGTATCCCGAAAAAACCGATCCCGCCGACTGGGGGTTTGACGAGCATTGCCTGTGGCAGCTCAACAACCGCGCTCCCTACGGCGATCGCGGCTCGCGATACTGGAATCCGTACCTCGAACGCAACGGCGAGGTCGTCACGCCCGGCGACGACGCCTACGGTCCCGACATCGTCAACGAGTTCGTGCTCGACTTCATCACGCGGAACAAAGACCGGCCGTTCGTCGCTTATTACCCGATGATTCTGACGCACGATCCCTTCGAACCGACGCCCGGCTCCGCCGATCGTGACCAGCGAGGAGAGGCGAACTTCAAGGACATGGTCGAGCACATGGACCGGCTCGTCGGACGGCTCCTCGACCGGCTCGACGAACTCGGACTGCGCGAGCGAACCCTCCTGATCTTCACCGGCGACAACGGCACCGGGAAGAAGGTCGAGACGGCAACGACGAACGGCGTCATTCGCGGCGGTAAGGGAGCGACGACCGACGCGGGAACCCACGTCCCGTTGATCGTCCGCTGGCCGAACAAGATCGAGGCCGGCACCGTCACCGACCGGCTCGTCGACTTCACCGACATGCTGCCGTCGCTGCTCGCCGCAACCCAGGTCGCGAAGCCTTCCAACTTTCAGACGGACGGCGTCGCGTTCCTCGACGAGAACGGGCTTGCGGAGCGGCAGCGGGAGTGGGTCTATCTATGGTACGAGCCGCGTCACAGCAAAGGTGCCGCCCGCCACAACGCCGTCTTCGCTCGCGATCACCGCTACAAACTCTATTCCGACGGCCGGTTCTTCGACGTCTCGAAGACCCCGCTCGAACGGGTGGACGATCAACTCACCGGTGAGCTTTCCGCCGAAGCCGGTCAGGTGAAGAGGAGGCTTCAGGCCGTCATCGACCGTTACGCGGAGGAAGGCGGCGTCACCTCACCGGGCAACTGACGGCGATTCTCGACGTACCACCGGAACAGCACCCGAAAGGGCGGCGTGAACTCCTCCGGCGACTGTGCGACCCGTTCGGCGAGGGCGTCGATGTTCCACCATTCGATGCCGGCGATCTCGGCGGGATCGGGTGTCGGCGGTTCGTCCGTCACGGCGACGTAAAGCGCGGTGTGCTCGTTCGCCGTCTCGGGCGACGCCGGAAATCGGGCGAGAAACGCCACCGGCACGTTCAGCCCGAGTTCCTCGCGCAGCTCGCGGGGAGCGGTCTCGTCGTAGGTCTCGCCGGCCGAAACATGGCCCGAGGCGCTCGAAGTAAACAGCAGCGGAAACTCATCCTTCGAGGCACTTCGCTGATGGACGAGCAGCTCGCCGCGGCTGTTGAGCACGAAGATGCTCACCGCCCGGTGCAGCAGTCCCCGACGATGGACTTCCGATCGCGGCAGTTGCCCGGTCACCCGATCGTCGGCATCGACGACGTCGAACATCTCTTCGGCAGGAGTCATAGAGGCTGTGGCCGTGAAATCGAGCAGAAAAGAAGGGCGAATGCGGCCCGTGCGTCACAGAGGCCGTCGGCGGGCGTAGAAGTGCATGTCTGCCGCGGACTCTCATCAAGAGAGAACCTCGTCGGCAGTTTCGGGAGCACTCGCCATGTCCGTCGTCCGCTTCATTGTGTTCGGAATGCTGCTGGCCTGCGAACGCTCGCGGGGTGTCGAGCGAGCGTCCGCCGCCGACTTCGATTTCGCACGCCTTGCCGCGCGACCGCTGCCCGCCGGCCTGCGGTTGCATCGGCATCCCCGCGAAATCCCGACCGCGCGGGTCCGCGAGATCACCGGCGGTCGCGTCGGGTGAGCGGCTCGATCGGACCGGGCAGGGGGGCGTCGCCCGCATCGCAGGCAAGCCCCATCGAAGCAAGGTCTGTCCAAAGACCATGCCATCAGGCGGGAGCCTGACCGACTGGAAAATGTCAGGGGAGTGCGGAAAGACCGTATTTCCTCGCTGGCGCGTCGGGCTTGCGAAGGACGCTC
>JBAQZJ010000027.1:0-3423 GCA_049790855.1 Planctomycetaceae bacterium
TCAAGGCGAGCGACTCGCAGCACTATGCGATGTACAGCGTCGTCGCGGGGGTCGATTTCGACACGCTCGAACCGCCTTTCGGCCCGTTCACTTTCGTCGCAGGCCAGGCGAGCGGGGGGCGTCAGCCCTCCGAGAACGCACAAGCGACGCGCGACAAGGCCGCAGCGAGCGACGATCGTACTCGGAGGGCTGACGCCCCCCGCTCGCCTGAAGTGCCCGAGATCGTTCTCAACGAATTCGTTGCGAAGGAACAATTGAAGGTCGGCGTCGGCGACGAGGTCGTGATGAAGTATTTCACGGTCGGCTCGCACGGCGAGCTTCCCGAGGAAGAACGGCGGTTTCGCGTGGCGGGAATCGTGAAGCTCGACGGCGCGGCCTCCGACGCTCACCTGACGCCGATGCTCGAAGGTATCACCGACGCCGACACGTTCGGCGATTGGGAACAGCCGTTCGAGATGGACCTCGACCGCATCACCGCGGCGGACGAAGAATATTGGGACGAACACCGCGCGACGCCCAAGGCGTTCCTGCCGCTGGACATCGCCCAAGACTTGTTTCGCAGCCGGTACGGCACGCTTACGAGCTTTCGAGTGGCGGTTCCGGAAGGCCGGAGCGCCGAAGATTTCGCAGCCGGTTTCGAGCGGGAACTGCTGAAGCATTTCGATTCGACGGCGGCAGGTCTCGCATTTCAGCCGGTGAAATTTCAGGGCTTGCAGGCCGCGGCGGGCACGACCGACTTCACGGGGCTGTTTCTCGGCTTCAGCTTCTTTCTGATCCTCTCGGCGGCGATCCTCATCGGTCTGCTGTTCCGCTTGGGCATCGAACGTCGGGCGACGGGCATCGGTCTGCTGGAAGCCGTCGGCTATTCGCCGAGGAAAGTTCGACGACTGTTTCTGGGTGAAGCGCTGATCGTCGTGCTGATCGGCGCTGCCGTCGGAACACTGGGAGCCGTCGCCTATGCCGGACTGATGATCCACGGCCTGAGAACGTGGTGGGTCGGTGCGGTCGGAACGCGGTTCCTGTTTCTGTCGGTCGAACCGGCGAGCCTGGCGATCGGGTTCGCGTCGTCAGTAATCGTCGCGGCGATCGCCGTATGGTGGGGATTGCGACAACTTCGAAACGTGACTCCGCGGGCGTTGCTTGCCGGGGCGACTGCTCCGGAAGAAACCGGCGCAATGGCTCGACATCGTGGACCCCTCGCACGAATCGTCGCGATCTCTGCCGGAGTCGTCGCGTTGCTGCTCGTCGCGGGCGGACTGTTCGATCTGATTCCGTCGAGCGAAGCGTTCGGCGGTTTCAGCTTTCAGGTCATGGCGTTCTTTCTCGCGGGAACGCTGCTGCTCACCGCAGCGCTCGCCGGCCTCGCCGCGTGGCTGAACCGCGACCGCCGGGAGTCGCTGCACACAACGACGGGCCTTGGCGTCCGCAACGCCGCCCGGCAGCGGCTGCGAAGCGTCTCGACGGTCGGGCTGATCGCGAGTGCGACGTTCGTGCTCGTCGCGGTGGCGGCGTCGCGACGCGATCCGTCCGCCGAGTTGCCGCGGAAGGACTCGGGCAACGGCGGCTTCCTGCTCGTCGCCGAAAGCACGACCCCGCTGCCGTTCGCGATCGACACGGCCGAGGGACGCGAGAAGCTCGGCTTCCGGGTCGAAGACGGCTCCGACCAGGAGAAGCTGCTGGACGGAATCGAGACGGTCTCGTTCCGCGTCCGTCCCGGCGACGACGCAAGCTGCCTGAACCTGTACCGCACCGGTCTGCCGACGATCCTCGGCGTGCCCGACGCAATGATCGAACGCGGCGGGTTCAAGTTCACCGCGACGCCGGGCGCGAACCCGTGGACGCTGTTGAAGGAAGAGTTGCCGCCCACGGCGGTTCCGCAGCAATTCGGAATGATCGTCAAAGGACATCGCAACGTTCCGACTTACCCCGTCTTCGGCGATGCGAACACGCTGATGTACAGCCTGAAGAAGGGCGTCGGCGATTTGATCGCCGTGCCGAACGACGAGCGGCCGGATTATTACCTGAAGGTCGCCGGCATGCTCGACGGCAGCGTGTTTCAGGGCGTGCTGCTGGTGTCGGAAGCGAACTTCCTGCGGCTCTATCCGTCAGAAGCCGGCTACGGTTACTTCCTGATCGAAGGGCCGGCCGCGAAGCAGGTCGAACTGTCGAACGTGCTGGAGACGCAGCTCACGCCCTACGGCTTCGACGCCGAGCCGGTCGCCGACCGCATCGCCGACTTCCTCGCCGTGCAGAACACCTACCTGTCGACGTTTCAGGCGCTGGGCGGGCTGGGCTTGCTGCTGGGAACGGTCGGTCTCGGCACGGTGATGTTGCGCAACGTCATCGAACGCCGCTCGGAACTGGCGCTGCTGCGTGCCGTCGGCTTCCGCAATGCGAAACTCGCGGCTCTCGTGCTGATCGAAAACGCCTTGCTGCTGGCGTGGGGACTGGCGGCGGGGACGATCGCCGCGTTGCTCGCCGTCTCGCCGCACTTGACGAGTCGCGGGGCCGACGTGCCGATCGGTCCGGGAGTCGCAATGCTCGCGGCGGTGGCCGTCGCGGGGATGCTCGCCGCATTGCTCGCCGTGCGGGCCGCCGTGAGGACACCGATCGTGTCGACGCTGCGGGGAGAGTGACTTTGTTAGCCGCCCCCTTCAGGGAGCGCGTTTCGCATCGCGCTCCCTGAAGGGAGCGGCTAACGTGTTGCAATGCGTGCCCAGGTGGGCTTCGGCCCGTTCAACGGCTACAATCGCACGTCCCGCCGGCCGGTCCCGCCCATTCGTCTTCAAAAGGAATTCCGTCATGCCCAAGTGGCTGATCGTGCTGTTGTTCGTCATCGGTGCCGCGATGTCGTGGGGCATTTACGTGCCGACGATCCACAAGGCGACGGGGCTGGTGGGCAGTAATCTGCGGGCGTTTCTGCTGGTCGGGATGGCTTACTTTCTGACGGCGGTGCTCATACCGGCCTTGCTGATCTTCGCGTTCAACTGGGATCCGACGGCGAAGGCGAATCCGAACTTCGACGGCATCGGCGTCAAATGGGGCCTGTTCGCCGGAACGATGGGCGCGGTCGGAGCGTTGTGCGTGATCTTCGCCGTGGTCAACGCCGGCAAGGGCGGAGCGATCTACGTCGCCCCGCTCGTGTTCGCCGGGGCGCCGATCATCAACACGATCGCGACGCTGGCTTATTTCCATCCCGTCAAAACGACTCCCGACTGGCGTTTTTTCGCGGGCCTGGTACTGGCGATCGCCGGCGCGACGATGGTGATGATCTTCAAGCCGACCGAGGCGAAGCCGCACGCGGCGAGTCCGCACGCGACGGCGCAGGACGATGTGGCATCGCCGGTGCGGTAATGCCGTAGGGTGGGTCAAGCGCAGCGCGGCCCACCGGCGGGGGCTGCTGGCGTCCGGATGCACAAAGAC
>JBAQZJ010000028.1:0-22668 GCA_049790855.1 Planctomycetaceae bacterium
GCGAACGCCGCGGCAGATTCGAAAGATCAAACAGCATCCGCCGTACCCCCGATTGCCGTTGGTGCCGGCAACTCGTCCGACTCCTCGACGAGCGGGATTTCGGATTGCTCCTCGGCGACGACCGACGCCGCCGAGCGGATGCCGAACAACCAGAACAACGCCGGATGGACGAAGAAGTCCAGCAGCGTGCTGCTGATCAGCCCGCCGAGAATCACCGTCGCGACGGGGTAGAGGATTTCCTTGCCCGGCTCGCCGGCGCTCATCGCCAGCGGCACCAGCGCGATCGCGGCGGTGAGGGCGGTCATCAGGACCGGCGCGAGCCGCTCCAGTCCCGCCCGCAGGATCATCTCGTGCGTCCAGCCTTCGCCCTCGTACCGCACAAGATGCAGGTAGTGATTCAGGAGCAGGATGCCGTTGCGGCTCGCGATGCCGCCGAGGCTGATGAACCCGACCATGTTCGCGATCGTGAGCGTCTGTCCCGTGAGCACGATCGCCGCGACACTGCCGATGAAGGCCATCGGCAGGGCTGCCATGACCTGGAGCGAGAGGTTTACGCTCCGGAACATCGTATAGAGCGTCAGGAAGATGCCGACGAGCGAGCCGATGAACAGGATGCCGAGCACGCGGCTGGCGGATTCCTCGCTCTCGAACTGTCCGCCGTATTCGAGGAAGTAGCCGGTGGGCAGCTCGACCCGCGCCAGCTTCGTCTTGATCTCGTTGACGGTGTCCACAAGCCCCCGGCCGGTGACATTCGCCTGAATGACGATCCGGCGGCGGACCTGCTCGCGGCTGATCTGATTCGGACCGCCCGACTCGTAGATCCGCGCGAGCGAGGAGAGCGGCACGCTCCCGCCGTCCGGCAGCGTGACCGCGAGGCGTTCGAGTTCCTCCCGGTCGTCGCGGTACGGGTCGTCGAGGCGGACGATCAGGTCAAAAGTCCGCTGGCCGAGGAGGACTTCGCTGACGACATCGCCGCTCATCGCGGTGCGGACAAACGACGTGACCTCGCCGGGCGTCAGCCCGTAGCGGGCGATCGCGTCGCGATCGACTTCGATGCGGAGCTGTGGGATGTCCACCTGCGGCTCGACCATCAGGTCGGTGACGCCGGGCACGTTCTCGATCGCCGCTTTCATTTCGTCGGCCTTGCGGCGGAGGACGTCGAGATCGTCGCCGTAGAGCTTGATGCCGATCTGCGCCCGGACTCCGGAGAGCATATGGCTGATCAGGTGCGCGATCGGCTGCTCGGCACTTGCGGTGACGCCGGGGATCTCGGAGGCCGCCTGCCGCACGTCGTTGAGGATCTCGTCGCGGGAGCGCGGGCTGTCCTCATCGAGGATCAGGATGATTTCGCTGTTGCCGACGGGGTTTGTGTGCTCGTCGAGCTCCGCCCGGCCGGTCCGCCGACTGATCGTGACGATGTCGGGGATCGCCTTGAGCCGCTGCTCGACCTGCCGGTTGACCCGGTTCGACGTTTCCAGCGAGGTGCCCGGCTGCAGGATCGTATTGAGCTGGACCGCCCCCTCGTTGAAGGGAGGCAGGAAGTCCCGCTCCCGCTGCGCGATGGCGAATCCGGCGACCGCCACCATGCCCAGCGTCACGAGCAGGATCGGGACCGGAAAGGCGAGGCTGAAGCGGATCACGCCGCCGAAGACCCACTTCAGGAACCGCAGCACGAACCCGTCTCGCTCCTCGCCCGAGCCGGCGGCGCCGCGGAGCATGAGATACGACAGGACCGGCGTCACAGTCAGCGACACGAAGAGCGACGCGACGATCGAGACGATGTAGGCCACGCCGAGCGGCGCGAACAGCCGGCCCTCGACGCCCGAGAGGGCGAACAGCGGCAGGAACGCGAGCACGACGATGATCGTCCCGTAGACGATCGAGTTCCGGATCTCCGCGCTCGCCCGGAACGTGACGAGCAACGGGTTGAGCGGGTTGGAAGCGTGCCGGTTCTCCTTGAGTCGTCGAAAGATGTTTTCGACGTCCACGACCGCGTCATCGACCAACTCGCCGATCGCGACGGCGAGGCCGCCGAGCGTCATCGTGTTCACGCCGAGGCCGAACGCGGCGAAGACGATCGCCGTCATCGCGATCGAGAGCGGGATCGCCGTGAGCGTGATGAACGTCGTCCGCAGGTTCATCAGGAACAGGAACAGGATCATGACGACGAGCAGGCCGCCGTCGCGGAGCGCCTCGGCGACGTTTTCGATCGCCCGGTCGATGAAATCCTTCTGGGAATAGATGTCGGGATGGATGCGGACATCGTCCGGCAGACCGGCGTCGATCTCGTCCAGGGCCGCGCGAATCTCGTCGGTCAGATGGCGGGTATCGGCTTCCGGCTGCTTGCCGATCATCATTACGACGGCCGGTCCGCCATTCCATTCGCCGTCGGACTCGCGGACGAACGCCGCCGCATCGCCTCGCTTCACCGCCGCCCCTTCGATGACCCGGGCCACCTGCGAGAGCAGCACGGGCCGGCCATCGCGGGGCTTGACGACGAGGTTCTCCAGTTCCGCCGCTGTCGTCACTCGGCCGAGGGCGCGGACCATCAGCTCATAGGGGCCGGTCTGGGTGAGAAATCCACCCGTCTCGTTGCGATTGCTCTCGGAGACGGCCGACTCGACCTCGGCGAGCGTCACGCCGTACTCGCGGAGTGAGTCGGGGTTGACGAGCACCTGAAACTGCATTCGTTCGCCGCCGATGACGAACACCTCGGAGACGCCAGGGATCGTCCGCAGCCGCTGCCGGACGACCCAGTCGGCGAGCGTCCGCAGTTCCATCGGGCTTGTCTCGCCGCTCTCGCTCCAGAGGCCGACCATCATGATCTGGCCCATGATCGAGCTGATCGGGGCGAGCGTCGGGTTGACCCCCTCGGGCAGCCGATCGGCGACGATCTGGACCCGCTCGTTGACAACCTGCCGGTCGATGTAGATGTCGGTGCCCCAGTCGAACTCGACGTAAATGACGCTGATGCCGGGGCCGGAGCTGCTGCGGACGGCCTGCACGCCGTTCGCGCCGTTGAGCGCCATTTCGAGCGGCAGCGTGACGAGGGTCTCGACCTCCTCGGGGGCCAACCCCGGGGCCTCGGTCATGATGACCACCCGCGGCCGGTTCAGGTCCGGAAAGACGTCGATCGGCAGCCGCAGCGCGTCCCAGCCGCCCCAGGCGAGCAGAAACACGGCGGCGGCGAGCACCAGCAAACGGTGATTCAATGAGAAACGGATGACGGCGTTGAGCACGGGGTCGTCTCCTTCCGGTCAGTGCAGGTGGTGCCGGTCAGTGCATGTGGCCGTGGGCGGCGACCGAGGGATCGACCGTCCGGTTCTTCAGCGCCATCAGCAATTGATGGGCGGCATTCAGCGCGACGACGTCACCCGGGAACAACGACCCGTCATTGGCAATGACGACATGTTCGGCGTCGGCGTATTCGACCACGACCGCACGGCGATCAAACCGGGGGCCGTTCTCAACGAACACGTAACGGTCCGGACCTTCCTGGGCGAGGGCCGCAGCAGGCAGCACGATTTTGTCCTTCCAGTGTTCGACGGGAAGTTTGACCTGCATCCGCTGGCCCGGCTTGAACCGCCACGTCGGGAAACGCCGCTCTCCGTGGGCGGTTTCGTGGAGGATCGCGTTCGGCAGGAAGGCACGAAAGATCAGCGTCCGGTTCTCGGCATTCACGCGATTCTCGACGTGCGCGATCTCGAGGTTGCCGATCGCCTCTCCCCCGGCCTCGGGAACCGCTGCAACAGTCCAGCCTTCCTCGGCCGCCCGGGACAATGCCGGTGCGTCACGCTCATACGCCCGGCCTTCGAGGTAGAGCAGGTCCATGTCGGCCAGCGTGCAGAGTTCCGTCCCGGCCGATACGGCGTCTCCTTTCGCCACAGCCAATTCATCAAGGATCAGCCGCGGTGACGAGAGACTCTCCGGCAGACTCCCCTGAGTCCCATGGGCCGACTCCAGGTGGCCTGCCGCCGTTTCATCGTGCGGCACGGGAGCCAGCACGCGAAACTCCTGGAGCAACGTTCGATCGCGGGCGATCGCGTCGACCTGAGCCTGCGCGAGGCCGAGCAGGAGCAACGCCTGCCGTTCGGCCCGTTCACGGGCCTCCAGCTTTTGCCGTTCGAACTTCCGTTCCAGAATGACCTTTTCTGCGATGACGCCCGAGCGGATCGACTCCAGGCGCTCGATCTCCTTGCTCTCGACGGCGATCGCTTCCAGCGTCTGGAGAAACGCCGACTGCGCTTCGACGACCTCCTCGCGATTCAACCTCAGGATGAACAGCACTTCGCCCGGCTTGACCGCCTGACCCGGCTCGGCAAAGACGTCGGTCACAACCCCGGTCAACGGGGCCGCGACGCGGATCGTCGTCCGACCGGGGCGTTCGGCGACTATGCCGGGCACAGTGACCGTCCGGGTAAAGTTACCGACTGTGATCTCGCCGGTCCTGAGGCCGATGTTCCGGCGGGCCTGATCGGTCAGCTGAATCCAGTCGACGACGACTGCGCCCGGCTCTGCCTCCCCGGCCGGACCGTGGTCATGGCCATGTGGAGCCTCACCGGTGGGCGGCGCGGTGATCGACGCCCAGGCCGACTGCATGAGCGGTCGCCAGTGATCGAAGGTGAGCCAGCCGAGGCCGACGACCAAAACGAGAGCAACGAGCGTCAGGACGCGCCGTGACGGCACCCGACTGGGAAGCCGCATCGGATTTCTCCTCGCGAGGGTTCCGTCCGGCCTGCGCAGCGTGAGGCGCAGACGGAGGGAGGGGAACAGCCCGCGAACGAATACGGGCCGACCAGGCCGGTGTCACCGGCAGCGGGGAGAGGGCGCGCTAAATCAGCCAGACGCCAAGCAGAGACAGCCGCTGGCCCGACGGCCAGCTCGATCGCCCGCAGGCGACCATCCTTTCATGCCGAATGCCACGCGCGGCAGACGGCGCGGCGTCGTCGGAAATCTCGAACGGAATGTGACCGACGGCGTCAAAAGTGATCAAGGACGCTGCGAGACGCGAGGCGACATAGCATTCTGTATCGCCGGCCGATTCCTCGTGCTGGTGCTCTTCGCCGTTTTCGCCACCGAAGTGAACGTGCGGCGCCGGCGGGGCGTGATGGTGGTGATGCTTCCCGTGACCGTGGTGGTGACCGTGGCGGTGACCGGGGCGGTGACCGGGGGTGTGACGCTGACCGTGGGTCTCTGAGACGACCGTGGTCTGATTCGCCGTTGTGACCACCGGGTGCGAGTGGCGCGCAAGGCCGCCGAAGACGGCCTGAATCAGGACCGCCAGCAGCAGCGCCGAGGTGAGCACCGCACGAATCATCGAGTCCGTCTTCCGAGAGACGCGAAGATTATCGGTTGTGTTTCTGAGATCGTCAACCGGCCACCGCGCGGCAGCGGTTCAACTCCCCCACCGCGACCAGTGCTCGGAAACGCAGTTACTTCCAAACCTTGAAGTAATGTCGAACTTCACTGGGAGCCGTGCGGAATGAAACTTGCGCCGACGCCTGATGAACATTCGAATGGACTGTTCCACCGGCTCGTTTCGGAGAACGGTCTTGTCGAGGTCGGCGTCTACCCGGTCCTGTTTGGGCACCGGGTGCGGGCCGGCTTGCAACGTCAATCGGTGGGCGACTTGATTCGTCAGCGTCGACACCTCGCGTGCCCGATCGGCAACATCGCCACGACGAGCCGGCCAATAACACGACGGACACGCCAGCGACGGAAAGTTGGCATCCTTACCGTCCGAGCTTCGCGAGGTGTTCGTCCGGGTTCTCCAGCAGCTCCTCCCGGCACGACTCGCAGCAGTGCAGCACCGTGTGCTTCGCCCCCTTTAAGTCGGTGACACGGACCGGGACGGGAGACCCCATGCTGCCCAGCGGCTCGCCGGTCACGGCGCAGACCTTCTGTTCCTCGGCGAGCGATTGAATCTCGGCCTCCGACAGGGCGACTTTCGCGTCGTCGCCGGCCGCCTCGTCCGACGCGGTCGAACCGTCGGCCACCGGCCGCGACGTCTCCCCGCAGCCGAGGAAGGTCGCCGTCAATAGACCGAATGCCATCGCGAAACAAGTCTTGATCATTGCCGTCTCCTTTCAGGATGTCGTTTCCGCTCGCACACGTGGCCGCACCGGCGTCCGCGCATCTCCTTCTTCTCGTCGCCTACGCCTCTGTGGTGACGAGTTCCCGCTCCAGCGATCCCGTTCGTTCGGCGACCTGCGGTTCGACCGGCGTCGGCTCGACATCTCCGGTCCGACCGTGCAGCTTCGCCCAGCGTCGCTTGCGGGTGCCGTAGAACAGCACCGGCAACAGCAGGTCGATCACTTCGTCGCTGACGAGCATCCCGCCGAGGACGGGGGCCGCCATCGGCGCCATCAGTTCGGCCCCCGTGCCGGACGCCCAGAGCATCGGGGCCAGGCCAACGACGGTCGTCACCTCGGTCAGCAGTTTCGGCCGGGTGCGGTGGACGGCCCCGTCCATCACGGCCTGTCGGATGTCGGCGAGCGTCATTGCGGCCAGGCCGCCCTTGTTCTCGACCGCCTCGCGCAGGTAGACGAGCATCACCAGCCCGTTTTCGGTTGCCAGCCCGAAGCAGGCGATGAACCCGACCCAGACTGCCACGCTGAAATTGAATCCCATCAGGTACTGGAACAGCACGCCCCCCGCGACCGCCCCCGGCACGGCGAGCAGCAGGACTGAGAGCGTGTCCGAGAGGTCGTGATACGTGACGTAGAGCAGCACGAAGATCGCCAGCACGACGACCGGCACGATCACCGTCAGCGTCCGCTTCGCCCGGACCTGGTGCTCGAACTGCCCGCTCCACTCGACGTACATGCCCGCAGGCAGGTCGACCTGTTCCGCTACGGCCCGGCGGGCCTCCTCGACAAAACCGACCGCGTCGCGGTCGCGGACGTTGAGTTGCACGTAGGCCCGCAAGAGGCCGTTCTCGCTGCGGATCATGCTCGGACCTTCGACGACCCGCACATCGGCGACCGTCGAGAGCGGCACCTGCGTCGGGGCATCCGGCTCGGGCAGCGTCGATTCGCCAGCGACCGGCTCGCCTTCCGGCCGACCCGCAGCTTCACGGTTCGTGCCCGCGGCTTCACGGTTCGTGCCCGCGGCGGCGGCGACCAGCAGGTTCTTGACCGACTCCTCATCGACGCGGAAGTCGCGGGCGTAGCGGATGCGGACCGGGAACCGCTCGCGGCCCTCGACGGTCGTCGTAATGACCTTGCCGCCGAGCGCCGTCTCGATCACATCCTGGATGTCGCCGACGTTGATGCCGTAACGGGCGGCCTTCTCGCGTTCGATATCGATCTCGACGTAGCCCTCGCCGATGATCTGGTCGGGAAACACATCGGCCGCGCCCGGCACTTTTTCGAGCACGGCGGCGATTTGGTTGGCGACCTGCTGGATCTCCTCCAGGTCGTCACCGAAGACCTTCACGCCGATCTCCGTCCGCACGCCGGTCGCGAGCATGTCGACGCGGTTGATGATCGGCTGCGTCCAGATGTTCCCCCAGCCTGGCACCTGCACGGTGCTGTCGAGCTCCTTGAGCAGGTCGTCCTGCGACCTCCGCCAGAGCAGCAGGTCGTCGGCAAACGGCTCTTCCAATAGCTCCATCGCGGCGTACAGCTCACGTTCGTCGTCCGGCCCCTTCCAGAGCGACTGCTCGACGGCGGCCTTGCGGAGCTGCATCGCGGCGAGCTGTGTGTAGAGCGGCACGGCCTGGTCGAACAGCCGCCAGTTCAACGCGTCGACGAACGCGCGCCACCGCTCGTCGTGCTCCTCCTCGACGGCGTCGAGCAGCAGCGTTGAGAAGGTCGTCCGGTCGCCGCCGAGGGTTTCGACCGCCTCCCGCCACGCCTGACGGAGTGGACCCGGCCGCCAGACGAGCAGGTCGGTCGACGGCTCGACCGCGCCGATCGCCGCGAGCTCCCGGGAGATCCGCTCGGCGAGTTCTGTGACCGTGGCGACACCCGGCGACTCGACGAGGGCCGCGCCGAATTCGGGGGCGAGGCCTTCTGCGATCGCCAGCGTCTCTTCGTCGTTCGGCCGCCGGGCGAGCTTGCCGGATTCGTCGAGCAAACGGATCGTCTCTTTCACGGCGGCGTGCGTCAGCGCCGGGGCGAGCCGCGACTCGAATGCCAACATCTCGGTCCGGGCTGCGGTACGGAGCGTCTCGTCGAACTCTTCGACGGCGAACATCGTCGCGTCATTCAGCAACCCGTTCCGCTGCTCGTCATCGGCTTCGATCCAGCCCTTGCCGACGAACATCGCGAGGACGGTGGTCGATTGGGCGAGCGCGTCGTCATACTTCAAGTCCCGCTTGGGCCAGTGCTCTCGCGGGCGGAGGTTGAGGATCGTCTCGACCATGTCGAGCGGGGCGGGATCGGTCGGCGTCTCAGCCCGCCCGGCCTTGCCGACGACGCCCTCGACTTCCGGGAAGGAGCGCAGCAGCGCGTCGCGGGCTTTGAGATCGTTCGTCACCTGAGTGATCCCCGCCCGCGGCACCGTCACCGGCATGTCGAGCAGCGTCCCCTCATCGAGCGGCGGCATGAACTCCCGGCCGAGCCGAGTCATGTGCTGGTCGGCGACGAGGGCGATGACCAGCAGAACGACGACCGACAGACTGCCGGCGATGCGGTGGCCGCGACTTCGGTCCCGGCGAGCCGTCCAGAGCGTCCACCCAAGCGTCAGGGCGATCACGATCGGGGGCAGCCACGCCATGCCGGTCGGGATCGAACCGAGGATGAAAATCACCGCCGTCAGCCAGACGATCGGCCACGGGTGATCGAGCAGGAACCACAGCGTGGGCCGATAGATTTCGACGACCCGGCGGACGAGCCAGCTCTCCTCCTCGCCGCGGACCCGGCCGCGGATGAGCTTTGGGATCAGGGCCGGCACGAGTGTCACCGCGAGCACGCTCACGCCGACGAGGGCGAACGTCTTCGTGAACGCCAGCGGGTGGAACATTCGTCCTTCCATCCCGCCGAGGGCGAAGACCGGGATGAAGCTGACGATCATGATCAGCAGCGAAAAGAAGATCGGCCGGCCGACGCTTGTCAGCGCCGGCAGCACAAGGTCGGTCGTGTCGCCGGTGACCTTTCGCTGGCCGAACTCGCCGTGCAGGCGGTGCATCGCATTGTCGACCATCACGATCGCCGCGTCGACGAGCACGCCGATCGAGATCGCAATGCCGGAGAGCGACATGACGTTCGAGGGGATCTCGAACAGCCGCATCAGGATGAACGCTGTCAGCACCGCCATCGGCAGCGTGAGACACACGATCAGCGCGCTGCGGACGTGCCACAGCACCAGCAGGATGATCGCGCTGGCGACGAGGATCTCCTCCGTCACCGCGTCCCGGACGGTGTCGATCGCGCCGTGGATCAGCCGGGACCGGTCGTAGAACGGGATGATGCGGACCCCGTCAGGAAGGCCCGGCTGGAGCTCGGCGATCTTCTCCTTGACCCGCTCGGTGACTTCGAGCGGGTTTTCGCCGTAACGCATCAGCACGACGCCGCCGACCGCCTCGCTGCCGTTCTTCTCCAGCACGCCGCGGCGCTGGCTCGGCCCGAGCTGCACGGCGGCCACCTGGCCGACGGTGACCGGCACGCCGTCGACCGCCTTGACGACGACGTTCTCGATGTCCTCGGTCGACTCGATCCAGCCGACGCTGCGGATCAGGTACTCGGCCCGGCCCTTCTGGAGCACCCGGCCGCCGACGGCGCTGTTCGACTTGTCGACCGCCGTGTACAGCTCGCCGAGCGTGACCCCGTAGGCCCGCAGCTTGTTCGGGTCGATGTCGATCTGGTACTCGATCGGCATCCCGCCGACGCTCGCGACCTCCGCGACGCCGGGGACGCTGTAGAGCTGGTAGCGGACGAACCAGTCTTGGATCGCCCGCAGCCGGCCGAGGTCGTGGCCCTCTCCTTCGACCGTGTACCAGAAGATCTGGCCGAGGGCGTTGGCGTCCGGGGCGAGGTAAGGGTTCACGCCCGCGGGCAGGAAGGTCCCGGCGATTGAGAGGCGTTCGAGCACCCGCTGGCGGGCGAAGTAAAAGTCGGTGTCGTCCTCGAAGATGATGTTCACCATCGAGAACCCGAACTCGCTCGTCGCCCGGATCGCCTTGACCCCCGCCAGACCCTGGAGGTTGACGCTGAGCGGATAGGTGACTTGGTCCTCGACCTCGCGGGGGCTGCGGCCGGGCCAGTCGGCGAAGACGATGACCTGGTTCTCGGATAGGTCCGGGATCGCGTCGACGGGCGTATTCAAAACGGCATATACGCCCCAGCCCGCCACGCCGAGTGCGAGCAGGATCACGATCAGCGGGTTGCGAACGCTGTACTCGATGACCTTTTCGATCATTTCGCTCCCCTTGTCCGCTGGCGGCCTCGCGGCGTGAAGCCGCCCGCGGACGATTCGGATTCTCGCTCCGCGCTACTTCGCCTCGGCCTTCTCGGCCTCGACGTGCTTTTTGAGCGGCGCGTCGACGACGGCGAGGGCCTTCGCCGGATCCTTCTGGACCTTCTTGATGCAGGGTTTGCAGTAGACGAAGACCGTCCAGGCTTCGTCGGGGGAGCGGGAGTTATCCTCCCGCCGCCCCTGTCTTCACGCGTCGGTCTCCTGCGGCTCGCCGCGCCAGGCGCGGAGCTTGTCGAGATACGTCTGCGGATCGGCCTTGATCTTCCCCTCGCAGCCTTTGCAGCAGAGGAAGACGGCCTCGCCCTCGACGGTCAGCTTGATCGGCTGGCCCATCGAGCCGAGCGGTCGTTCCGTCACGGGGCAGAGCTTCTGCTCGCGCGCCGCCTTTCGGTCGGTCGGGCCGAGCTTCGCGATCTCGGCGAGGTGCTCGGCCGTCAACTCGACGTCGGCAGCAGACTCCTCTTCCTCTTCCGCGTCGGACCGTCGAGCGGAGCTGCCCACCGTGCCGGACTGCGGCCCCCCGGTCGCCCCGAAGTAGGCCGACGACGCGGACGGATTCAGCCGCGTCTCGGCGTCGATCAGGAACGAACCGGCTGAGGCGACCTGATCGCCAGGCGAGAGACCGGAGAGGACTGGATACCGGTCGCCCGCCCGCGGGCCGAGTTCCACCTCGACGCCCTCGAACACGCCCGGGTCACGCTCGACGTAAACGATCTGCCGCTCGCCCGTATCGATGACCGCCGTCTGCGGCACCGTGAGCACCGCGCCCTCCGGCGGCGGCGCGAGCTTCGCGAGGTACTCGGCCGGCGACTTCTTGAGTTTGTCCTCGCAGCCCTTGCAGCAGATGTAAACCGTCTCGCCGGCGACGCTCACCGGCAGCGGCTTGCCCATGCTGCCGAGCTTGAGCCCTGTCACGGGGCAGTCCTCCTGCCAGGCGATCAGGGCGGCGGGGTCGGCGCCGGGCGGCGGGGCCTGTCGGCCCGCGATCTCACTGCGGAACGGCTCCGTCTCGGCGAGGGGCGTCGTCAGCCGAACCGTCGCATACATCCCCGGCCGCAGGATGTGGCCCGGGTTCTCCAGCTCGAACCGGACGCGGTTCGTCCGCGTCGCCCGCTCCAGGTGCGGGTGGACGAGGGCGACGGTCCCGGTGAAGACCCGCCCCGGATACGCCTCGACCGACGCCTCGACCTTTTGGCCCTCTCGCAACAGGGCGAGGTCGCCCTCGTAAACGTCAGCCTCAATCCAGACGGTCGACAGCTCGGCCAGCTCGAACAGCGACTGCCCCGTTTCGATCCGAGAGCCTTCGACGACGCTCTTGCGGATGACGTGGCCCGACTGCGGTGAGCGGATCACGAGCCGTGCGTCGGTGTTCCCCGTCTTCCAGATCTCGTCAATTTCTTGGTCACTGACCCCGAGCAGCCGGAGCTTCTCGCGGGCACTGCCGACGAGATTTTCAAGCTGCCGCCTCCCGCGGATCAGCACGAGTTCCTGCGCCGCCTGGTACAGTTCGGGACTGTAGACCTCCGCGAGCGGGTCTCCCTCCGCGACCAACTGGAACGTCTCGTCGACGAAGAGTTTCTCGACGTAGCCGCCGACGCGGGTTACGACTTCCGACAGCTTCGCTTCGTCGTAGGTGACGTAGCCGACGGTGCGGACCTCGCGGACCAGCGGCTCGTAGCTCACGGCCGCGGTGGCGACGCCGGCCATGCTGACCCGCTCGGGAGAAAGGTCGACGCGGCTGAGGACGCCGGCCGGCAGCTCCGGTGCTTCACCCTTCTTCCGCTTCGAGAGCGGCATGCCGCAGATCGGGCAGTTTGGAATCGAGCCGTCGGGCTCCAACGAATCGCGGACGACCTGCGGGTCCATCGGGCAATAGAACTCGGTGCCCGAATCGAGGGCGACGGGCGCGGCCCCCGGACGGGTCCACTTGTCCCAATGGTTCCGCAGCGTGTCCCAGTAGCCGAAGACCAAGCCGATGACGACGAGGATCCCGACGAACCGCAGCCGGACCTCGATCGCCTTGAGCGCGAACGAGAGCTTCCGCCAGCGACCCGGCTTGGCGGGCGGGGAAGCGTTGACCTGAGGAGCAGCTGTGTTGCCCATGCATAGCCCTCCGGCGGCGATGAATCGCCGCGATGGGAAGGATGAAGCAAGAAGAACGACGGGATCGACCGAGAGAACGCGTCCGTTGGCGCAGCTCAAGTGGCACCGAGCATGCCGGACGCGGCGTCCCAGGAGACGGGACGGAGAGGGTGCGGCTAGATCAGCAGCGCGCAAAGTGTCGTCGTCAGATCCCGCGTCGGGAGCAGCACGGACCGGGCTCGTCCGGCCGACCGTGGGACGACTGGCGGGAGCGGGACGGCGGCAAAGGAGGCGGCCGGAAGTCCGTCGTCGATCGTCAGCTCGACGAGCGGCGGCGCCGGTGCCGTCGGCATTGGGACAGTTCCGCCGCAGCGACATTCGACGGCGGGGCCGTCGTCGGATGGCGTCTCGCCCGAGTCGCCCTGGGGGGCGCAACAGGACCGGCCGCCCGCTTCCTTAGCCTTGCAGCACGGGCAGCCGTTTCTCGGATCGCCGTAGCCGGACGAACCGTCGGACTCGCAGCACGAACAACCGGCCTCGGCGGAGCCGACGTCGCAGGCGCAGGACGGCAGCGGCAGTCCGGCGGCGGCGACCGACGGGACTAGCCCGACGATCAACAGCAGCCGCAGGATTCGCCGCCGAGGATTCATCGCGGCCTCATATGAGGATACGCTCTGGAGTACTGCCCCTCATCAGGATAGGCCGTCGCGGCCTCACAGGCTAGGGCGACAGCGACCCAACTTCCGCGTCGAGATCGATCGCTTCCGGCCCGAACAGAAAGGATTCTCCGGCGGGGATCGGTTCAGACGACGCTCCCGGTGTCGGGATCGCTGCCGCGTCGTCCCGCTCCGGGGCTGTCTCCGCCGACTGCGGCGGAAGGGCAAGCGCAGGGACCGGCGGGCCGGTTACAAGGACGGCTCGACCGGGCGGGTAGATGCAGTGACAGGGTACTCCTTCGAGCATCGAACCGCCGCAAAAGTGCGCCCGCAACCACCGTCGCCAGAACGCCTGCTTGTAGTCGGGATCCGCATCTCCGCCGCACGCGTAGTATCGCCGAGGGTGGTAGCATCCGTCCGCGCCGCAGGGACAACTGTCGAATGAAGGATAGCCGTAGGGAAGATAGCCCCGGCCCGGGCAGGTGCCGGGCGCAGGGTCTGCCGGGCGCGCGATGGACGTCGCCAGGGCCGCGAACGTGAAGCCGAGTGCGATGAGTTTCATGGCTCAGTTCCCCGCGGTCGGCGTTGCAGGTTCTATCCTGCCTCGGATGCTCTCGTCGAAGCCAAAACCGCGTCGCTGCTTCAGCCTTCGGACGTCAGCACCGACGTCTGAGGTTCCTCCTCCGCAGCATCGTCCTCCGCAGCCGGCGCAGGCGCCGGAGGGGCCGACGATGCGACTGCAGGCAGGTACGCCGCGACTTCACAGCCGACGACGCGGTCGAGTGATGCGATCGCTTGCCCGAAGTCGGCCTCGAACCGGGCGAGTTGGATCTCGAAATTCAGCAGTTCTGTGTAGTTGTTGACGACCTGCAAAATGTCCGTTTTCCCGACACGATAATCGGCAATCGAGATCTCCAGTGCCTGTTCCGCGCGGGGCACAATCGATTCCCGATAGAGTAGCCGCTGCCGTGCGGCGGCGTCGGCGGCGGCGACGAAACGGCGGATCTGCCGGAATGAATCATCACGCTCAGCGTCATAGCGTCTGGCCGATTCGACAGCTCGATGTTCTGCCTCGCGAACCCCCGCCCGCAATCGGTCCTGCCAGATCGGCATACTGACACCGGCGATCACGCCGATGTTATCTCCGCCGTGAGGCGTCGGGAACATTGCGTCCTGTGTCGTCATCACGTCATAGGCGACGCCGACCGTGAAATCCGGGTAGTACTCGAGCCGGGCGAGTTCCCGCCGTCGCTGGTCACGGACGATCTCGTGGACCCGTTCCCGGAGTTCGGGACGGCACCGGGCCGCGAGTTCGTAGAGCCGGTCGAGGGCCTCGGGTGCCGCCGGCAGGTCCAGGCTCTCGCTCGCGAGCGGCTCGACGTCGGGTGAGGCATGAACGAGCGCCGCCAGATCGGCCTGCGCCTGAACGAGCTGTCGCTCATAGTCGATGAGCTGGTTGCGGAGCCGCTCCCGTTCGATTTCGACCCGCAGCACGTCCTGCTGGCTGCCACCGGTCCGAAATCGGATCTCCGCAAAGCCGACCAGATCCTCGAGCAACTCTTCATTCTCACGAGTGACGGCGGTCGCCTTCTGCAGATAATAGAGGTCGAAGTACGCGATGCGGATCTGCTCGACGACCGACAGTTCCTCCCGTGCCAGGCTCGCGAGTGCGATCTTGGCCTCCTGCTCGGCGACCTCGCCGCGGACGCGGAGCTTGGCAAGCCAAGGCACATCCTGGCGGGCCATGATCGAGACCGGCATCCGCCCCATGATCGTTTGAGGACTGCGCTCGGGATCTGGCCAGAACGTGGTCTCCAACAGGGGATTGTCGAGAGACGTTTCCTGCGGAATCGTCTCAGTGACTGCGGCAACAGCCCGCCGGGCGGCGAGGATGTTGGGATTCCGTTCCAGCGCCAGTGTGACGTAGAACGTCACATCATGCGGTCCCGAGAGAGACTCTTCGGTCGGGAGGGTCGCCGGACCGTCAGTCTCGTAGTTGGCGGATGCCTGCACGACGTCGTGCAGCACTGTGGAATACCCGGACTCCGGGGAGGGAGGCGTGGCACATCCTCCCACGAGAACGGCTACGACCGCCGCGGCTGGTAGCGCGCGGACCTTCCGCACCGCGCGGATTTTCCGCATGATCGAACCCTCTCGCATGCCGCCATTCGCCGGGCGGCGTCGCCGGCCTTATGGAATGGATCGGCGAGAGCGGCTGTGCCGCTTGAGAGGGTTTTGCCACGAGTGCCGCCTGCGGAGTTTGGGCAATGTGAAGCGCCGGGGGAGGAGCTTACGGCTTACACCGACGCCATCGACAGTGCGGCCCTTGAGGTTTAACATTGTTATGGCGCTGGCATTCTGTCGCTGTCGGCCCGTCCGATCATGCAGCAAAGTCTGCGGCACCGACAGGGCGGATATGCAGACCCTCAGTCCGGGACGGCCGGCAGATAGCCGCCCCCGCACGTTGGTAGAACCCTGGCGCAGCGGGTGCCGAGATACCCGACGCGCCCGTTGTTCCGGGCCGTTCAGCCGTATTGCTGGCGCGTACCGGCGGCGTCGGCACTGGCGGCTCTTGTGCGGCCGCGGAACTGACGGCGAGCATTATGGGGAGCCCGAGAAGTGCGACGTAGCGGCGGATGGCGTGACTACGGAGCGAAGATGGGTATGTCACCTGCTGAGCCCTCTCTCTTCGCGGTCGGCGTCGACCTCGAATCCTTCTTCGGAAGGCTGTGCGACCACGGGTCAGCCCCATCCTGTCCGGCCACCCGACCAGCGCAACCGGTTGATAGGGGAGGCATCCGACCGCTCAGCGCACATACTTGTCCCACAACCCGTAGGTTTCGGTCTTTGGTCCTCGGGGGATCGCCAGCGCCACGATGAGCACGCCGGCCGCAGTCGCGTTGATCGACCCCGTTGTCGTCGCGCCGTCGAGCAACCACGGCAGGACCGCGACGCCCAGGCCGAGTAAGACGTTGAGCCACCGGCCGAGTCGCAGCACCTCGCCCATCGAGATCACGCTGACGGTCACGATCCATGCCCCGCCGAGGTGGCCAACGTTCGCAGCGGGCTTGTCGGTGCCGAAGACGGTTGGGGCGAACATCAGCCAGACGCCGAGCGCGGCCGAGGCGACGAGCGTCCAGGGGAAACTCATTCCCCAGATCGAGGCGAGGCAAACCTTTACCGGCTTCTCGGGGAGGGCCATCAGCTTCGGGGCTGCGGTCGTCGGGCGTGCAGCCTTCCGCCGAGCCGCCCTTCCAGAAAATCGCCCACAGCGATCCGTCTCGGTCGCCTCGACGCTTCGCTTCGATCATATTCTGGCCCATTGCGATGACCTCGTCAGCAACAGCGCCCGGACCCGCGTCAAACTCGCCTCGACGACGACCTCGCGGATCTCCGCCACGCTGCGTGGCGTCCGGTCTTTGAAGGCGTCTTCCAGAAAGTTCAGGATCACCACCGCCGCGTCGTCGGCCACGCCGAACAGGGCGATGAACCCGACCCAGACGGCCACACTCAAGTTCGCCCCGTAATGCCGCAGGAAGATGGACCCGCCAGCCGCCGAAACGAGAATGCAGAAAAAAACGACGAGTGCCAGCCACCAGCGGCCGAGGCCCAGATAGATCATCACGAACATCAATGTCATCACGAGCGGCACCAGCACAGAAAGTCGCGCCGTCGCCCGCTGCTGGTTCTCGAACTGGCCGTCTCCGGACCGGATGGGTTGGGACGACGCGGCCGCTCACGGATGAGGGACGCTGGTCATAAGAGTCCGGCGGCGAGGAGCCGATCGCGGGCGAGCAATAGCCCGTCGTCGAAGCTGTCGTCAGCAAAGACGGTCTCCAGTGAGGCCGGCGTCGCGATCGACATCGCCCGGCGCAGGGCGTCCTCTGGTGGCCCCGCAGTCTTCTCAGGCGACGGGCGACCACTCGGCGGCGGCAGGACGGGAGGCTCAGCCGCGGGAGTGACCACCGAGACGGGCGGCGTCGCCTCCAGCCGCATGATCGTCCCTGCCGCAGCAAGCGAACGCCCCGGGAATTCGATGTCGGTCTCCGATCCCGTTTCGACGAAGACGGCCCTCGCGGAGGTACCGTTGTTCGCGGGCAGGCGTCTGCCGATGGCTGAGTAAACGGCGTAGAAGTCGTTGAAGTCCACCTGGCCGTCGCCGTTCACGTCCTTCCAGGGATCGTAGGCGGAAACGATCCCGACGAAGCTAGCATAGAGATCGTTGAAGTCCAGCAACCCGTTCCCGTCCACGTCTCCAAACAGGACGTCGAGGGTCGAAGTGACATCACCGCCGGCGAGATAGTTACCGCCCGAGTTGACGCCGACGTTCGCGTCGGAGGAGGCGTCGTCTCCGTCGAGAGTCAGCGTGAGCCGATCCTGTGAGATCACCGACGCGAGCGTCCAGACGGCCTGATGGGTCACCGGGTCGTAATCAAACGCCGCGTAGTCGTACTCTCTGCCGGTCACCTCGCTGAACACAGCCAGATCGTCGGCGTGGATCTCGACGTCGGTTTCGAAGGTGATTTCGATCTGCTGAATCTGCCACGGGGCGGTGCGGCCGGCGATGTCCGAGGCGTCCACCCACAGGTCCGGGCCATAGCCCAATCGGATGCTCGTCGCATGTGAGGTCGAGTCGCCGACCTGGAGCCCCGGCAGGTTCGGAGCGCCGAATCCGATCGCGCCGGCGAAGGGCAGGCCGAGCAACGCCAGTTCTTCGGCGCCATCCAGTTCCGGCGGCGGTTGCTGAATGCGGTCATCGAAGAACGAGACCTGCAGGGACGGCGTGCCGTCGGGGTCGAACGGATCGTACAGAAACTGCGCCGCCGGGTTGAACATGTTCATGCCCCAGATGCCGCCGATCTCAGGCGACACGTCGAGCACGAACACCCACACGTCGGTAAACGTCAGCGTGCCGCCGTCGGACGTGGGGACGGTGAACTCGTCGAGCACGTACCCCGGAATCGAGGCCACGGTGCCGCCGGCACCGCCGATATCGAGCATGCCATCGGGCGAGTTCGGATCGAGACCGAGTGCGTCGCGCATCCCGGTCGTGATCGTGGACAGCATCGCTCCGGTGTCAAAGAGGAAGTTCTGGTCGGTGATCGTTACGCCGTCGTGCGACAGCGAAATTCCGTTATGGACCGGATTGGGTGCGATCGTCACATCGTTGCCGGAGTTCGGATAATTGGCGAACTCCGCGCCGACGAACTCCAGATCGATCTCGACAGGAGCAGAACTGAAGCGGACGATCTCGAACGCGGCGCCCGTAGCCGGTGTGCCGCTGAAGCCATCGGCGAACGTGAAGGTCCGCGTCGCGCCATCGTAGCCCGTGACGACCCGGCCCTCACCAGCCAGCACTCCGCTGGCGAACCGCAGCGTGAAGCCGACGTAGATGTCGTCGATGTCGAACAGGGCCGCGTCGCCTCTGAAGGACGTGCCGGTCGCGGCCGGATCGCTGACCGTGCCGGCGTCGCTCACTTGTTCGCCGGCCGTCAACTGAAAGCCAGGCTGCACGAAATCGACGGCAGGGACCGGCAGCAGGAAGCCCTCTGCAAAGTCACTCAAATCGAGCACTTCACCTTCCGGCTCGAAGAGGACGGCCAGGCCGTTCGGATTCGTCGGCGTAGGGTAGAGCATCGGCGTGCCGGCGATCGTCGGCAGGTCAGCACTGCCCGGACTCCCGGCGTCGGGAAGCGTGCCGACGAACACTTGCACGCCGGGCACGCCGATCACGCCGTCCAGCGTGAAAGTGAAATTCGGGAACAACACGCCGGGGAGAATCTCTTCGAACTCGAGGGAGGCGGCGTCCATTCCGTCGATGAGCACGGTCACCGGCTGGGAGACGTCGCCGGTCAGGGTGCCGCCAATGCCTTCGGCGACGGCACCGCCGGGTACCTTGATGGGAAACGGCGGCTCGAAAAAGAAGCCGTCGTTCACGGAGAGCGTGACGACCGAGGCGCCCGTATCGAAGATGCCGAACGCGATCCAGTTTTCCTGCTCGGGGGTGCTGGGGTCGTCGAAGGCCTGGACGATCGCCGGCTGAAAACCGATCTGGTCGAGTGCCGGATCGAGCGGCACCACCGCCGTCGTCACCAGCAGCGTGCGGTCTTCCAGTCGCTCGATGCCCGCCGTCGCGGGCCACAGAGCCCGGGGCTTTCGGCTTCGGCCGGCAAGCCGCGGACGCGAAGGGGTGCGGTGGGGAATGGTTCCGAGCCGCTGGACGAACCGCATGGCGAACCTCCATCTCATGGGGAAGTCGTTCGGCCCGACCAGAGCGGCAACGATACTGAACCGCATGCGGTCCCTTCAAGAGGACATGCGGGCGGACTCTCGATCTAAGAAGATCCCCCAGGGCAGAGCAACTGCTCCGAGGGAGTCGCCTTGCGCAGCTCGCCGGTTGCGACGTTCGAGCATGATCTTCCAAGGCAGTTCCTCGGCTTCGCGGGGACGGGCGACCGTTGCCGCGAACTGCGGGTCGAGCGTTTTTGGTCCCGAGCGCGGGTGCGGACCATGCGCGTCATCTAACCGATGCGCTGCACTGTCGTGACATGACGCTCCAACTCCGGTTGACCTTCGCGCCCCGCAGCGGAATGCTCAAAGGCACACTCGGTCTGACACAAGGTTTCGTTGAAGCCATCTTCGCCTTATGCAATCGAAGCGAGACGTACATCTCATGCGAAACGAAATCATCTTCGGCTGGTTGCTGATGGGTTTGCTGGGTGCCGGTTTCACTTCCGTCAGGGGTGACGAACCACAGAAAGGCGACATCAAACGTGCCGAACTCGGTGACGATGTTTACCTGGACGCGGTCTATATTCCGCCCGGCGAGTTTCTGATGGGCAGTTCGCCGGAGGAGAAACTCTGGGCGACGGGCATCGAGGGAGGAGCTCAGCCGGGGACAGAGCGGGAATCCTACGAAGGGAATCAGCCGAGACCCATGAGCGTAAAATACGGCTTTTGGATGGGACAGACGGAGGTGACCGTCGGCCAGTTCCGGAAGTTCGTCGAGTCGACCGGCTATGTCTCGGATGCGGAAAAACCGGGAGGCAAGACGCAATGCTTCAATCCCCAATGGACCGGCTACAACCTGACGACAAACGTGACGCATCCCTGGGAACCGATGGCCGACAAGAGCTGGCGCGACCCCAACTTTCAGTTTCCCCTACGCGAAGACTTCCCCGTAGTGTGCGTGAGCTGGACCGATGCCCGCGCTTTTGCCGAATGGCTCACGAAGCGCGAACGCGAGGCAGGACATTTGCCGGAAGGCATGGAGTATCGGCTTCCGGTCGAAGTGGAGTGGGAGTATGCCTGCCGCGGCGGCAGCAAAGAGAGCACGGCCTTCTGGTGGGGCAACGAGTTGAACGACGGCGAAGGCCGCTTCAACATTTCGGCGATGGACTTCCTGCCGGACCGCAAACGGAAATGGCCGCTGTCCAGCGCTCCGTGGAGCGATGGATTCTCGTTCGTTGCCCCGGTGGACTACTTCGGTGAACGGGGCCGCAACGGCTTCGGTTTGGCTGACATGTGCGGCAACGTCTGGGAAGTGGTACTGGACCACTTCGATCCGGCGGGCGGTCACGAGGATCTGAATGTCACCGCCGAGGATTACCGCCCGGTCTGTCGCGGCGGCAACTACTTTGACGTGCCGGGCAACGCCCGCTGTGCCGTACGCCTGGGACTGGCTGGACCGCACTACTCGGATTCGCGCGACGGCTTCCGTGTTTGCCTGGGGCCGGTCCGAACGGTCGACACCGCCAGGAAATGATGCGAGAAAGCATGCCGCCCGCTCGTGTCGGTTTTCGATTGTGCGGACCAAGAAATATGTCGCGGGGTGAGAATCCCGCAACAATCGCAGCAGTTTCATGGGCCTGTTGCATACCCGAAGTTGCGAGTCACAGACATGACCGCCGAGCAGGCGGCCAGGCAACTTGCCAATCGACTCGCGGCGGATCTCGATGCCGTCTCGAATCCGTCTCGGCGGGAGCGAGCCCTAGCAGCCTGTTGAAAAACGGCACCCCCGGCGCTATGTTCCGGCGGTTGGTCGTGGGGATGGTCTGAGGAGAAGCTATGGGCTTGGGACGCAGGAAGCGGGAGCGGCAGGTCGAGTTCTGGGTGGCGGCGGACGCGCTGCCCGAGGCGCCGCGGCATGCGTTTTACGACACACTCAACCGGCTGCTGGAAAGCGGTCGCTTCGACGACTTCGTCGAGGAACTCTCTGAGCCGTACTACGCCGGCAGCGTGGGCCGGCCGTCGATTCCGCCGGGCGTCTACTTCCGCATGCTGCTGGTCGGTTACTTCGAAGGCATCGATTCGCAGCGGGGGATCGCCTGGCGGTGCAGCGACAGTCTCTCGCTGCGGCGGTTCCTGCAGGTGCCGCTCGACGCCAGCACGCCCGATCATTCGAGCCTGACCCGCGTCCGCGATCGCTTGCCGCTGGCGGTCCACGAGCAGGTATTCGCCTTCGTGCTCTCGCTCGCTGAGCAGCACAAGCTGCTGGGGAAGCAGGGCAAGACGGTCGCGATCGACACGACGCTGCTGGAAGCGAACGCGGCGATGCGGTCGATCGTCCGCAAGGAGAGCGGCGAGGATTGGAAGGCCTACCTCACGCGGCTGATGAAAGAAGAGGGGCTGATCGAAGAGGACGACGAGCCGACCGACGACGAACTGCGGAAGTTCGACAAAGGCCGCAAGCAGAAGACGGTGTCGAACCGCGAATGGGAGTCTGCCAGCGATTCCGACAGCCGGATCGCGAAGCTGAAAGACGGCCGCACGCACCTGGCGTACAAGGCCACGCACGTCGTCGATCTCGACAGTGAGTTCCTGTTGGAGGTTCAGGTCGTCGCAGCGGATGAGGCAGACAGTTCACTCCTCGTCTCCGGCGTGCGTGCCGCCGAGGCCTCTCTGGAAGCCGCGGGCGTGGAGACGCCAGAAGTCCACGAGGTCGTCGCCGACAAGGGCTTCCACAAGAACGAAGTGCTGGCGGACTGTGCCGCAGAGGAAGTGCGGACCTACATCCCGGAGCCGCAGCGCAGTGGTCGCCGCAGTTGGACCGATAAGCCCGAGGAGTATGAAGCCGCCTACCGTGGCAACCGGCGGCGGGCGCAGGGATCGCGAGGTCGCTCGTTGCAGCGGCTTCGCAGCGAGAGAGTCGAACGCAGCTTCGCCCACACCTGCGAGACTGGCGGCGCCCGGCGGACGTGGCTCCGAGGACGAGAGAAGATCAACAAGCGTTACCGGCTCGTCGCCGCAGCAAGGAACCTCGGACTGATGATGCTGAAGCTGTTCGGCTGCGGCACGCCGCGAAGCCTCTGCCGAGCCCGGATCTCTTCCTTCCGAGCCCTGTCAGCGGCACTCGGGCCACTGCAACCGTTGCTTACCATCGCCAGCCGCACTTTACGCGTCCACCACGACGTCTTGAACCGTATCCGCCTCTTCAGGAATCGAACTCAGATCACGCCAGCACTCGCAAGCTGACCGCGCAGAGAAACCCGTTGTTCAACAGGCTGTTAGG
>JBAQZJ010000029.1:0-8305 GCA_049790855.1 Planctomycetaceae bacterium
GCCGCACTTTACGCGTCCACCACGACGTCTTGAACCGTATCCGCCTCTTCAGGAATCGAACTCAGATCACGCCAGCACTCGCAAGCTGACCGCGCAGAGAAACCCGTTGTTCAACAGGCTGCTAGGCGCCATCAGCGACATAGAAGCCTTCCTGGACCGGATACGAGCCCAGTAACCCTCACGACCCTGTTAAGATTTGAACCGCATCCGCGTGTCGATTCCCCATGCGCATCCGGCATCTCCGTTGATCTCTGATCGATGAAGGGACACGTCCGTTGCAGGCTGATCAGTGGCTCTATCTGCCGACTGGCATGCCATCCGTCAACGTGATCACGCCGTCCAGTCCGAAGCGGCCCGTGGGCGTGCGATTCTCTCCTGACGGGGAATCGCTGTACGTGACGGATTTCGGAGCGATCCTGGCACTCCCCGCGGGTGCCGGGCCGATGGCGCGAGCCTTCCCCGGCACTGGGGTCGTGTGGCGCATGACGGCCGAGGGTGTCCCGGCCAGCGGGCCGCCGCCCGGCCTTTCACCGATCCTCCCGAAGGCATGGCTCGCACCGGTCTCCTGACTCCTCGAAGCCTCTGCCAGCAACATCAGGCCCGGCCAGGATCGACGAACGGCCCCGTCGTGCGATCCGGCGACTTCGGCGGCAGCGTTCGCACGAAGTTCATCGCCCGCTCCACCCACTTGGCGAGCGCGCGGTCCTCCTCGATGCCGTCCGGTTCGATGAGTACCCAGTTCCGCATCGGTCTGCCGGTCACGTCGAACACGCCGACATGCGGTTCCGTAAGCGCGTCCGCCGCCGGTTGCGGGCCGAGCCGGGCGATCAGCGAGTCCTTCCAGACTCCGACGAGCATGTTCCCGTCGAGCAGGAACACGACTCCACCGAACATCTTTTTCTCGACGATTCCTCGCCTGCCGGCCAGCACGTCCCGCAGCCGACCGGCAAGGCTCTCGCTGTAGGCCATGATCTGCTCCAGCGTCAGGTATCGTTTACCGTCAGGTATCGTGTGTCGTCTCTTTTCGCCCGCCCGGCACACGCTCCAGACGACGGCGACGGCCTGGTCCGGGAGCGAACTCCGCATCAAGGGAAGTTTTGCCACGAAACGCTTGCTGCCGGCGGCAGCGCCACCTCCGCCACCACAGAACGATCCCCGTCACATAGAGGATGCCGGGCGTCAGCCCGGTCAGGAAAGTGACGCCACGGCCGGCCAGCCCGAAGGCTTCACCATTGTGCAGCGGGAACTGCCAGGCGAAGAACGTGTCGGCCGCGGTCCGCCTGTCCCAGTCCCGGACCGCGAGGACTTCCCCGCTGTACTGATCCATCCAGACGCGGCTGTTCCCGGAACTGCGACGGACCTCGCCCGGCTGCCGGACTCGTGCGACGTAAACTCCCTCCGCCTTGGATGGCAGATAGAGCCGCTTCAATTCGGCCTCTGGAAAAGCCTCCCGCGCGACCGCCGCCGCCTGGTCAGGATCGATCCGGGTCCGCCCGCTTTGAGGATTTGAACGCAGTTGCTCCGCGCCGGGAGCCGACTCGGTCGAAACGACCGCGACGCAGGGTTTGATCCACTCCGGGAAGACGAGATAGACGCCCGTGAACGCCGCGACGAGCAGGAGCAACGAACTCACGACGCCCACCGTCTTATGCAGATCATAGTTGAGGCGGTCTCCGCACCGGATGGCGAGCGCCGCCCGCCAGCTGTGCCTCCAGAGCGGCCACCAGAGATAAAGTCCGCTACAGACGGAAACCATCATCACCAGCCCGGTGATGCCGATGATCGTCTCGCCGCGCGGGCCGGCCAGCAGTTGGTCATGCAGCCGATACAGCCAAGTCACAAAGTACTCGCCCCACACACGGTGACCGGTGACGGCGGCCGTGTGAGGGTCAACGTACACCTGCGTGAAGGGCGCCTCTCCGTCGGGAGCTGTCCGAAACCAAACCGTCCAGACGCCGCGATCATTCTGCGGCAAGTCCACGAATTCCGCCCGCGCCGATGGCTCGCTCAGATAGGTCTCGGCCGCCGTGACCACGTCAGTGAGCGACCGTGACGGCTCGCCGGCCGCAGAAAGAAGCAGCTCCGGATTGAGTGACTCGTCGATCGCATGATGGAAGACCAGCAGACTGCCGCTGAGTCCCATCACCGCGAACAGCAGTCCCGCCGTCAGGCCGAGCCAGCGGTGCAGGACCAGCCAGATTCGTCGCAGCCGCCGGTTCATGCTGGAAAGATTTCGCACCACGGGAACGGCAGTCCGTCTAGAGTCGAACCAGCGAAGATGGCTTTCGCGGACGATCGGTTCGATCTGATTCTCTCCCTCGCCAGTCGTCGCGCGGATCACGGAGCTCTTCGCATCAGCGCAGCGACCTTTTGGCCGGTTGGGTAGTGGCTTTTCTCAAACACTTCGTTCATGGATGGAGAGTATCGGCCTGGCGCGAGAGATCTCAGTCGATCCGAAACGGCTCGAGTTCCGTCGCCGCTTTCGGGACCGAGACCCGCAGGCTCGACCGCTCCGGGTCGGCAAAGCGGCCCTGCAGCCGGTCCGGCCCGGAGTCAGGTGCGTCGACCGGGCTTTGGGGCGGCTTCGGCCAGAAGACCGTCACGGCATATTCGCCGGCAGGGGCGCCGTCGCCCGCCTCATAGGTCGTGAGCCGGAAGGTTCCGTCCACCTCGACCTGGGCGTTCGGCCGGATTGCGGCCGGAACAGCAGGGTCGAGCGGATGGAAGGTGACGATCGCCCCGAACGCAGGAAGTTCCTTCTGCAGGACGGAGCCGGTCACCGGGAACACTGGCAGTCGACCTTCCGTTTCGTCCTTGCAGGAAGCGAGCCCGAACACCGCGACGCAGAGCAGCAACACGCCCCGCCGCGAGCGGTCGAGGCCCGGGTGCCGAGAGTCACCACTCACCGGTGACCTCCCCCTCGTTCCGCGTCACCAGGCCGTAGAACAGAAACAGGTCAATGGACTCATGAAGCATGCGGGCTGAACCATCGGCGAGCAACACGTTCGCCCCGCCGGGATGGAACGAGTAGACGCCGAGATCGTTGTTGCAGTTCACTGCGCAGGTGCCGAACGACTGTGTCCCGTCGTGTGAGTAGCCGCGGGCCCAGAACGAGTTGTAGGAGGCCCAGGCCCCGACCCAGTGGAACGAGGAAACGGTGTTGTTCGGCATGCCCGCCTGTTGTTGCCCTTTCACCCACCAATCGGGCCGACCGCCGTTCTCCACGACGAGCAGTGTATTGGATGTACCGTCGGTGACCGCCGCGAACGGCTGATGCTTCAGCCGGACGAGCGCCCCCTCGTGGTACGGTTGCGCCGGGTCGCGGACGGGGTCGTAATAACCATAGAGCGACCAGTAGTCGCCGACGCCGGCCTTGCGGGTCGGGTCCGGAGCATAGGTCGGCGGGACGGGGAAGGCATCGATCATGTGGCTGCTCGGGACCGACGGGCATTCGAAGACCGGCATCCGCCGCGCGACGGCCGGCTGATTGACGGCTTCGAAAAATCCCTGATCCATGTCATAGGTGCCCAGCAGGTTCGCCTGTTCGAGCTGCGGGAGGATGCTCACCGCCCAGCCATGCACGGAACCGACATGCCAGGCGCCGACACCGCTTGCGTTCCAGACCCGCTGCGGTGGCAGGCCACCGTAGGTGTCCGCGTAGTTATGCATCGCGAGGCCGAGCTGTCGCAGGTTGTTCAGGCACTGACCCCGCCGGGCGGATTCTCTGGCCTGCTGGACGGCGGGTAGCAACAACGCAATCAATACCGCGATGATCGCGATCACGACCAGCAGCTCGATGAGCGTGAAACCGCGGCGACGGAAGGTCATGACGGGCCTCGCGGGGAAAGAGGAATGTTGGAGGAGGGCGTCACTTGGTGGGGGCAGCTGAGGATCATTGGCGGGTCAATTGAGATTGCGTCTCAGTCCGCGGATGATAGCGGCGACAGAGGGGGATGCAACTGAGCCGGGGCGCGGGACAGGCTGGGACGCGGAATTCACAGCGCTAGAAGGTTGAATCCATTCGCTCGCCACCGCCATGACTGCTCTATGGCGAACTCGTCCTTCTTGGGGCCGTCACAAGGTGAACCGTCGTCCTGCGGCACGGCCACCCCCCGCGTGGCGGCTGGCCTGTCGGCCGCGCAGCCCTCTCGTCACCGTCATGGCTGCGAGCCTTACACCGGCTGTGGCCTGCTACGTCTCCGGCTGTGCCGGTGCCACCCGGTTACCGGCACAGCCGTCCTCGTCCGAAATGCAAGTTGGCCATCGTCGAGCAGATCCTCGCATAGGATCTCGACGCCCCCGCAAGCAGCGGCATACGGTCCGCCGGTTCTTCCAACGACTGCGGGATGAGCATAGCGACACCGGCGGACGGTGGCTGAGGTCTTTCATGACCTCCCCGAATTGCTTGCGGGCGGTTTTCCACGTCTCTTGCTTGAGCGGCACCGCACAGTGACCCTTGATGCTGCAGGTATCCTGCCCAGGATAGCCGCCGCATCCGCCTCGCCCCTTGCAGCCGTTCTTGCTGTTGCAGGAGTGCTGCGTGATCTCGAACCGCTTCTGGGCGACTGGGACGACGCGCTCGCGGCGGCGGTCCGCGACCTTCGCGATGTGGAGCGGAGCATGTCGCCGTTCGGGTCGGCGGAGCAAATCGGGCGCAGCCCTGACCGGATCCGACGCGTTGATGTATTTCACCGGGAGCTTCAAAGCCCGGTAATCTTGCTGGAAGAAGCACTGGACGCCGGATTCTTCTGAACGGCAATGCTGGCGGTGACCGGAGCGGCGCTCGCGCTGAAGTATTTCACGAGGCGTTGCAGTGTCCTCGCATCGGCCTGTCTGAGACACCGGAGATGGGGTCTTTTCGAGTCGAGCTCAAGTTCACCCGCGTCCGTGGATCCAACAGGGCTGCGAGTCGCAGCGAGAATACCGCGACGTCCGCTGCTGGCGACCACAGTCGCTGCAGGCCGGCAGTGACAGTTCCCGCGACGCGCGCATCGTGTGAATGCGTAGTCATGTCAACGACAGAAGTTTTTGGCCCGCGGCTGCCGTTGTGCGCCGCTTCAGAGAATCTAGGTCGTGTTCGCTTCCCGGCACATATTTTTAACCACTCCCTGGAAAATCAGGCGGCCCTGACCGTCGGCTCGTTTCGACCGTGGAACGTGCGCCCTCGGTTGTCTCCACCATCGAACAGGGCCGCCGCACGGATTCGTTGGTCACGACCCCTGATTGACCTGGCCTTCCGCGTTGACCTCGAACGTGGTGCCCTCGACGCTGTTGATGTAGGCAATCGTATCCGGCGTCACCGTCACTGGTTGTGGGCTGCCGGGAGGCCCGGTCGACGAGTCTTTCTTCAGACCGAGTGACTCCAAAGCATTCACGACCGCGATTTGCACCTGCGTTGCCATCAGATCCTCCTCGAACGAGTGGGGAACGCGGCCCGGCCAACAGACGGGGCGCACTGCCTCTAGGTGTCCCGTGATGGCGGAGCGATCGTGCGCGGTTTCTGCACAAATTGTCTTTATTCGTCAGGCTGCCGCATCCGGCACGTCGCGGACTGGCAAGTTTGCAACGGTCTCGGCGTCTGCGTCAAAAGCGCACTGCCGTCGCGCCGTTCGTAGTTACGGCCGTAGTTGCGACTGCGGCCCTTCGAGAGCCAGTGAATGAGCACATCGCCAGCCACCTTCGTGTCGCGGCTGGCAATGCGCTCGCTGCTTTGCCCGCGGCGATGCCTGGGCTCGAAACTCATCGTCGCTCGCAGCTGGCGATCGGTGACCCGAAGTGACGATACTGCGTTCCTTGGTCGACGCGCGGTTTGGCACCGGCCTGATACAAAACGATGATGTCGGAACCTCCGAAGAGGAAATAGCCGAACTCGTCGCCCTTCAACAGGCTGCTGCCTGAGGTGGCCGTCATGTTGACGCTCGAAACCTGGGCCATGCCGACCGGAATCGTCGTCACGAGGCCAATGTTCCCGAACGGTGACTCTTGCGTATCGAGCGTGATGATGCCTCGGGCTTGCGAGAACTCGTAGCCGCCTTCCGACGAGTCGGGCGCATCGAATTGCCCGTTCGAGAGCGTGACGTCCAGGTAGACCAGGCCCTGGACCGCACGGCACTCCTTGACGACGCCGGCGACCGGCGTGTGGAAGCGGTGGTAGGAGTAGGGGCCGAGGAAGTAATGCACGAAGGTGCCGCCCGCAAACGCGTCCTGGTAGGGGCTGCCGTCGAGCAGCTCCGGAATGCTGGCGAACTTGTGCGTCCCCTTGATCGTGATTTCCGGAATGCGGGAATCCGGTCCGATGGCATACATCGCCCGGTAGGTGCAATCGGCCGGCGCGACGACCGTCGCGTTGTCGGTCGGGGCGGCGATCGGCCGCAATCCAGGATTCAGTTCCCGCGCGAAGAACTGATTGAAGGTCAGCCAGCCGCTGGGTGCATTGGGCCGACCGTCAATCAGTGAGTCCTGCACGCGGTATTGCGGAGACTCGGTGAGAAACGACGCCAGGATCTCGTTGTTGAACGACTCGGTCGTATTGAGAAAACTGCCCCATGCGTTCGCATACGTGACGAGCCATTCACGAAACCAGGGAATGTTCTCAATGATGATGCCGCCGTTGGGGCCGACGGGCTGATCGATGAGCCAGTAGAAGTGGCAGAGCCGATCGTAGACTTCCTGGTGTTGAGCGGTGCCGGGCTTCTTCCAGGCCTCCGCTCCGCTCTGCTGGGGCGCCCATCGGGCGAACTCATGCAGGTAAGCGACGTAATCGTCGACGTTCGTGGGCCACGCGAGTGCCTGGAACAGCGCCGCGTCGAGCTGCGACTCCGCGGCGGCTCGCGCTTGCTGAAGCGAGGCGACGAGCAGTCCGACGAATGCCGGATCTGCTTTGGCCCTGGCGGCGAAAACGTCGACCGACTCGCTGGAGGGGAACGTCGCGGGCATTGGCACTCCTTCCGTTTCTGCTGAGGAACGTGGCCACTCGACCTTGAAGCGGCTGACATTCCTTCAGTCTCGATCGGCGCATCGCGGCGCGCGACAGAACGTCTTGGATTTTGCGGAGTGCGCAGTAATCGTCAGTCAACTCAGAGGAAGGGCCTGGTCGTGAAAAACGTTCGCGATCACCCATTCCCAAGGCGCGCAATGCCTCACGGCGTCATCGAATGAATCACCTCGTCAAACGCGGCGGAGGCCCGCCGGGATCAACGACGGGCCTCCAATTCAATCAAACAGCACGTCTCATGTGATTGCCCTGGTCTCGCCATGTTCCCCAACACAATCTCAGGCCAGGACCGGCCGCAAGCCGTTCGCCGACAGGATCGAAGGAATGACTCAGCGAGTTCAGGACGACGCCCGATGATCGGACAACGGTCTGCTGACCATCATTACAGTTCGACTTGCACCCCCAGCTCGATGACACGATCGGCCGGCAGCTGGAAGTATGCGGTCGCATGCTGAGCGTTGCGGCTCATCGACACGAACAGGTTTTCCCGCCAGAGCACCATGCCTCGTTCGGGCGTGGCGACGAGGGACTCGCGCCCCAGAAAGTAACTGACGTCCTCATTGAGGCCCAACGCCTGCCGCTGCGAGTCGAGCAGAGCCGGAACATCCGGCTCGTCCATGAAGCCGTAGATCGCCGTCAGTCGGTAAATTCCAGGGCGGACCGTCTCGATTCGGAGCCGCTCTCGGTCCGGAACGTGAGGAACCTCCTCGGTCTGGATCGTCAGGATCACGACTGTTTCGTGCAGCACACGGTTGTGCGCGACATTGAACCGCAGGGCCGGCGGAGTGCCGTGCGGATTGCTGAAGAGAAACACGGCCGTGCCGGGCACGCGGGCCGGCGGCTCGCCGTCGAGTCGTTGGAGAAACTGTTCCAAGGGAATGAGCCGTTCCCGCATCCGCTCGAAGACGATCAACCGTCCGCGTCGCCAGGTGCTCATCAGCGTGAACACGCCGGCGGCGACGACGAGCGGAAACCAGCCGCCGTGGGTGATCTTGAGCACGTTCGCTCCGAAGAACGCCAGATCGATCGCCAGGAAAAACCCGGAGACTCCCAGCGCCAGCCACAGCGGCCAGTGCCAGCGCGTCGAGACGAGCACGAAGAACAGCAGCGTCGTGATCGCCATCGTGATCGTAATCGCCAGGCCATACGCTGCGGCGAGGTTGCTCGAGGAATGGAATCCGAGCACCAGTCCGATGCAGGCGAACATCAGCATCCAGTTCACCACGGGAACGTAGATCTGGCCGCGCTGCGATGGGGACGTATGGTAGATGGTCACGCGCGGGCAGTAGCCCAGCTGCACCGCCTGGAGCG
>JBAQZJ010000030.1:0-15521 GCA_049790855.1 Planctomycetaceae bacterium
GGCTGGGCGGGTCGCGTGCCGGGTTGGAAGGCCACCGAGTTGTCGTCGATCGCCTCGTTGTTCCGCGAGTCGCGACGGGGCGCGCCCGGTCGACGTTCCGGAGCGGCCGCACCGTTCTCGGGAACGGCCCGTCCTTCCGGCGCATCGCTCGGACGACGGCGAGTTTCGCCCGCACGAGGCCGGTCGCCGGCTCCGCTGCCGGTCACTTGCGAGAGCTTGTCGCCCAGCATGCCGTGATCCTTGATCATCTTCGCCGCGAACTGCTTGACCTGGTCGCTCTCGGCCTGCTGCTGGGCCGCCTCATTGACGCGGATCTCGGCCTCGTTGCAGGTCGCGATCCAGCGGGCGAGCGCCCGATCGTTCACTTGATGTTCGTGAGCTTCGCCTTGTCCCGGCGGAAAGTTCGCCGTCCGCGCCTGGCCGGGCAGCGACTCGTCGGTCGGCTCTCTGTCGATGACCGTGCCGGCCGGCGGAGCGCCCGGCGGCGTCTGCACGCCTTCGACCTGCCTCGTCGGCGGAGAGTCGAACGTCCTGTTCTGGGCAGCAAGCGGCAGCGTCAGCGCACACACGGCTGCGATGCACAGCGTCTTCAGCGTTCCAGTCCTCATCTCGCGCACTCCTGTTGAGCGGTATGGCGGCCGCCGTCCGAACCTGCTCGACGCACCGTGACCGGAATGCCTCGAACGGCGACCGGCATCGACCGATCGACGGACGGCCTTCGATTCGCGGGTCGGCCTTCATTGCGGAGCGCTCTCCGCAGGCTTCGCCCGAAGATGCGATCCACTCTAAGCCGCAAGTCGGCGCCGGTCACCGGGGCCTTTCCGCGTCGTGACCCTCGGATCGAGGCCGAAGGGTCATCGGGGCGCTCTCAGTCCCACCCCGGCGGAACAACGGCCGTTTTCAGACGGGCGATGTCAGGCTTTCGCAACGCGAGTCAGGAGGACGGCAAGTGCGGGAAACGTCCCGTTGGGCTCCGTTTCCCTCTCTCCCGAACCTGCCGTCCCTTGAATCAGCGTCTCAAGAGAGCATCACAACAGCATCTCCTCGCCGGCGAACAGTTCGTCGCGGCGATCGTCGTCGGCGGTCGACGAGGCGACGAGCGATCGTTCCTCGGCCGCGTTCGAGGCGGTCAGCGCGGCGGTGGCAGTGAACCCGGGGAACGAACTGAGTTCGCGAACGAAGAAGGTCGGGTCGCCGACGGGCGGATCTTGCAGGATGGCGACTTCGTCGGTGTTGTCGCCGACGAAGTCGCCCGCGAACGCCTCGTCGGCCGCGGTGCCAAAGTCGAAGGCCTGGTCGAAACCGCTGCCGGTGCCGTTCCAGGCGTAGTTCTCGTTGCGGTCGATGCTCCAGGTGCCGCCGCGGTAGACGGCGACCGAGTCGCGGAGCGTCGCCGGGGTCCAGTTGCCGGTCACGGGCACGTCGTTCGCCAGGCCGAAGTTGAAGACCACGTCGCCGGGGCCGAACACGCCGTTCGCCGAGAAGTCGAGGCTCCACCGGCCGCGTCGGAAGATGCCGATCTCGTCGCCGCCGATGCCGTCCCAGTTCCCCGCGATGGGAACGTCGCCAATCAGCCCGTAGTTCAGAATCGCGTCGCCGGCGACCGTGAACTGCCGGTCGTCGTCGAGGTCAAGATAGAAGGTGTGGCCGCGATGCACGCCGACGGAGTGGACGCCGTCGCCGTCCCAGTCGCCGGCGATCGGCGTGTCGCCGGCCAGGCCGTAGGTGAACGCCGGGCTGTCGTCGCCGACGAAGCCGTCGCCGTCGAGGTCGAGCTGCCAGACGCCGTCCTCGAACACGCCGATGCTGTCGAACACGCCGCCGACCCAGGCTCCCGCCACGGGCGAGGCGGCGAGCATCAGTCGTGTTTCGAGCGATTCGATCGCCGCCGCACCGAAGGAGGCCTGCTGCGACCGTCGGCGACGATTGTGCGGCCGGCGTGAATCCGACCAGGCGGTCAGCAACGGGGCAATCATCGAACCGGAAATCTCTTGAACCGACATCTCAGCCTCCTGATGGAGTGTTTCCTTGGGTGAAGTTCGAGTTCGTCGACTGGGAGCAATTGGCCTTCTGAATGGTAGCACCGTGGCCGCAAGCGGCTTTCGGTGAAATGCCGATGCGTCGGCCCGGCGAAAACGAGATGCCCTGCGGGGGCTGGCCACTGCGGGCCGTCGTCAGTCGTGCTGGCATCAACATGATCACGACACGCTGACACGGACACTGGGCCACGGCCGCTGGCAGGCCGTCCGCTGGTCGCTGTCCGACCAGTTTGCTCCGGATCGGGTCAAATCCGATCCGGATTCGGGGCGAGGACTGTCTCGAAATGCGTCATCGTTTGCACAGCAATGGTCCGTTTTCAATCTATCGCGACGTGTCGTTCTTTCCGTCCTGTAAATGTGTTGCGCACGGTTCCTCCGGGATGTGGCGTGCTGCACCCGGTATTGGCACGGGTGTTGCTACACGCAAATGACAGCCGGGTTGGCTCCAGTTTTGAGATGCGATACTCGGACCAACGAAAACACCATGCGGACTAAGAGGTCGGCAAGAACGCCGACCGGGGGAGAGCCATTCACGATGAACGCGATCGCCTTCCGAAGCAGCCTCAATCAACTGCTGCGCGACGCGCGGCAGATTCAGTTCTCTGATCCGCACGGCGATGAACCCGAAACCTATTCCGAGTCGGTACCTTCGCCGGATGAGATCCGCCGACGCTGTCTCGATATTCAGAAGGATTGGAGCCCGCGCGAACGCATGAAGCGTGCAGGTCTCACGGCACGACAGACGTCATGGACCCCGCCGCTGGTGACCGTCTGCGAAATGGATGTCTGATCGATCGAGAGGTGATTGCACGACGGCTCGTCAGCGACGACGGCTCGTCAGCGACGACGAGAGCGACCGGGATTGACCTCTGGGGGCGACGGACGGGTGTGCGGCCATGTGCCCGCACCCGTCCGTATTCATTTGCCGCAGCGGTTTCGCTGCGCTCGATCGCTGACGGCGGTCGACGTCATCCGGAGGCATCCGGATCACGTTGCACCTGATAACGGCCATGCGACAATGAAGCCGTCCCCAAGGAGCCACGTCGATGTCTACGCTGGTCTACCGCTGTCCCCATTGCGGTGCATCGCATGAAATCGCCGAGGCGTTGATCGGCGATCGCGTCGACTGCCGCGAGTGCGGTCGGCCCTTCGAGGCCGCCGCCCCGATTGCAACGCCGGTGCAGGCCGAAGCGGGCGCCCCGGCGGCGCACCGCGTGGTTGCCGGCGAAGGTGAAGTCGAAAACACGATCCTCGACGTTCACCCGGTGCTGATCCGCCGGCACCCGCTGCGCTTCCTCGGAATCCTGCTGGCGCTTGTCGTCGGAATTATCAGCATCGTTCTCGGAGCGATGGGCGGCGCCGTCGTGCCGGGCAACGCGCCGCCGCAGCTTCTGCTGATTTGCGGCGTCATCCTGGCAGGCATGGCCGCGTTATACTGGCTCGTGTCGTGGATCGAGACGCGATTCACGCAACTGAAAATCACCAACCGGCGTTCCGTGCTCCGCAAGGGTCTGTTCTCGCGCGAAACGAGTGAAGTCCGTCATCGCGACGTGCGGAACCTGCAGGTCAACCAGTCGACGCTCGAACGCATGCTGGGCGTGGGTGATCTCGCGATCTCGAGTGCCGGCCAGGATGATCTCGAGATCGCCGTACAGGGCGTGCCCGACCCTGCCCATATCGCCGCCGTCATTCGCGACATGCAATGACGCCAGGCAGCCCGGCTTGGCGTCGTCGGCAGAGATGGCCCGGAGAGCCTACCCCAGTTCGTGACCGTCTTTCGACCCCCGCGATCTGGGGCACCGACGAAAACGCATTATGCCCGGCCATCGATAAGAATCATTCCGTCAAGTCATCGGGTGTGGCGGTCGTGGGGCAGTTTGATGGAATGTCGTCTTTCGCTCCGCGAAAGTAACGTCCTTTCGCGGAGCGAAAGGCGACAATCTTGGCTGCCTCATTCAAATTGACCCACGACCGGTGTGTGCGATGGAAGGTGTGAAAGGGGCTGCATGGCTTCCCGTTGGAACTCGAGCGTGAACTGACGACGCGGTTCCGATCCAAGGCCCTCCTTTCGGTCCATGACCCGCTCGTGATCGAGCGCCCGCGAAACGTGAGAAAGTCCAGTCGCTCTCTCTCGCTTCACTTCTTCTCCGGTATCCCCTTTGGGAAGTGCCGCTGGAGTGTCCCCTTCAGACCTTCGGAAATCTTCTGCCCGAACCCGCTGCCGAGCAGGTTGCCCAGCAGAGGGATGTCGCCGGTGGCGTGGACGTGTTCGGCGTCGACCTTGAGATCGACGACCACGCCGGGGCCGGTGAGCGTGACCGCAGTGCGGTCGGGCGTCCAGGTGACGTTCTTGACGGCACTGGCGAAGCGGGTCTGCACGTCGGCGACGGCGCCTTCCAGTCGCTTTTTCGCGTCGTCGAACGTGGTGCCGTGCTTGACGGACATGTTGATCAGGGACATGGGGAGAGGAGTCAGGAGTCAGGAGTCAGGAGACGGTGGGTGGCGGGGTCTAAGCCCGCAGGGCGTGGCCCCGGATGCTGGGCGTCGTCGGCAATTGAATCCCACAAAGCACGTCCGGTGTCTGGAGCCTCGGGCGTTCGCCCTCTGGCCCCGCCGCAGTTCCATCATACGCACAAAAAGAACTGCGCAGTGATGCTGATCGGCGGCATTCCCAAGATGAAAACGCAACGCTGGCTTCCGAAGGCCACAGCGGAGGAAGAAACGATAGTCGCCGCACGTACACGACGAATCCCGGCGGTTCTCGTCGCCGCTTTCGCGGTCTGGGGCGCTGGTGCCGTTCCCGCACCGGCCGAAGACGAAGGGTCACGCGCCGAAGAAACGACGCTTACGGGAAGTCTGTCGGGGCAGGCGGTCGATCGCGAGGGAGAGCCCCTTATCGGAGTCAGCGTGACGTTGTATCTCGACGACATCGACGCCGAGCAGCGGCACTACGGGAAACTTCGCGACGTCACGACGGCCGCTGACGGAGCGTACGAGTTCGCCGACCTGCCGGCAGGCTGGTATCTCGTCGTTCCCGAAAAGGAAGGCCTCGCCCGGTCGTTCCGGTACTTCGTGCTGGAGGAGGGCGCCGAACTCTCGCAAGACTTCGTGCTGCGCATGCCGGTTCCCTCGGTCGTGACGGTTCGCGACGAAGACGGCCCGGTCGCCGGGGCGCGCCTGCGCATGCTGGAAGTCCGCGACGACAACGGCGAGGTCTTCGTCCGCCGTCGCGACGAATGGGAACTGTTTGACATGACCGTCCCGCCGAGCGACGAGAACGGCCGGTTGCGCCTGCCCGAACTGCCGGAAGGCAGCGTCTTCACCGCGACGATCGATCACGACGACCTCGCCCCGGTCGAAGTGAAAGACGTGAAGGCCGGGCCGGAGACGACGACCGAAGTCATCATGAAACCGGGCGTGACGGTTGCTCTGAAGATCGCTGGCGATGAGGAGGGCGGGGCGATCTCCGAAGCAACGATCAATCTGCACCACGAACCGTTCTCGAATCCTTCGTCGATGATCGCCCATACGATTCCGGTCGACGAGGGCGGCATCGCCCGCGTAACGATCGAGCCGGGGCGCTATCGTATGTTGTGGCTCAGACACGAAGACTATCTCATTACACCTCTTCTCAGCCCTAACATCACCAAAGGCGAATACCTGCGAATCGGCGACAGCGCGAACGAAGAGTTCCTCTTCACGCTGCATCGGAAGGTGCAGGTCCACGGACGGGTCGTCGATGCGTCCGGCAAACCGATGGCGAAGATTCTCGTGCAGGGCGAGGTTCCGAACGTCGGACTCGACGGCACCATGCCGGACGGCGAAAGCGATTGGATGCACACCGGCTGGTGCGAAACCGACGAGCAGGGTTACTACACGCTCGATGTCGCCGCCGGCCGCAGTCGGATTACCGGCCACCCGGAGGGCTATGTCATCGAAAACGGGTCGGTCGAACTCGCCGTCGCCGCGGACGGTTCGACCATGGCTCCAGACCTGACCGTTCATCCGCTGCCGACGGTGGTCGGCAAGGTCGTGGACGCGAACGGACACCCCGTCGCCGGGGCGGTCGTTCGCTTTCGCGGCGGGTTGCGGCACATGCAGCCGACGAAAACCGACGACGAGGGCCGGTTCACGCTGAAGCCGACGTGGATGCCGACCGATACCGAGACCGATCAGCAACAGCCCAAGCAGCCGCTCGTCGCGTTCCATCCGCACGAACGGCTCGGAGCGAGCACGACGGTGGCGTTGAACAAGCCGGATTCACTCGGCGACCTGACGCTCACACTGGAACCGCAGGAGCCGCAGGCGTTTCTCGACGGCTATCGCGAGGAATCGACGCCGGCCGAGCGGGGCGAGGTCGACGAAGAGATTCTCGCTGAGAAAGCTCAGAAATCGCTCATCGGTCAGCCGGCCCCGTCGCTCGACGGAACGTGGCTGAACATCGACGAGCCGTCCGAGGGACTCGCGGCGTTTCGCGGGAAATATGTGCTGCTCGACTTCTGGTTCGTCGGCTGCGGGCCGTGTCATGCCGATTTTCCGTCGGTGCAGTTGCTGCACGATCTTTACAAAGATCACGGCGTCGTCGTGATCGCCGTGCATAACAACTCGTCCACCGCCGACGCCGTCCGCCAGTTCGCCGGGAAGGAGGGCATGACCGTGCCGATTCTCGTCGACGAACCCGACGGCCCGACGATCGCCCGTTACGAAGGCCGCGGCCTCTCCGGCTACCCGAGCCACCTGCTGATCGGCCCCGACGGCACCGTGATCGACGACGACCGCACGACGCCGGGACCGTCGCTGCGAACGTACAAGATCGAGCTGATTCGGGAGCGGCTGCTTGAGTAGGATGGGCTGTGCCCACCACCTCCCCATACGGATCAAGTTAAGCGTTATATGTGAGCAGTTCCGGGTTTGCGAGGAGTTGTGGATTGCTGGGTCGGGCACGTTCCGATCGCGATTCCCGCCAGTGAAAGACCGATGAGCCGCCATCGGCTGTGCCGGGCCGAACAAGGATTCTCTTGGGGCTCGCCGGCGGCACTCTGTCGCAGGTCCATGGTTCGATCTCCGCTCGGCAGGACTGCGGAAGAGATCACGATCGCAGGCGACGTCCCCTCGCAACGTCTGCTTGACGGATCATCATAAGCACGCCGTCCGGCCTCAGGCGATGGTTGAGGTTCGTTCATCGAGTGGCGTATCGTGGCGGAACCTATTCCGCCTGCACCGCCATCCCTCCGTGCCGCCATGACCCGTCTCGCGATGTTCCTCCTGCTGCTCGCCGTTGCCGCACCGCTGCCCGCCGCCGACCTGCTCGTCGAGGCCGAAGGCTTCGACGAACCCGGCGGGTGGAAGCTCGACACGCAGTTCATCCAGCAGATGGGTTCGCCGTATCTGCTGGCACACGGTCTCGGCAAAGTGGTCGACGATGCGACGACGACCGTCGAATTTCCTGAAGCCGGCACTTACCGCGTGTTCGTCCGCACGTTCGATTGGGTCGAACGCTGGAAGGCGAAGGGCGACCCCGGCCAGTTCCACATCGCCGTCGACGGCAACCAGCTCGAACCGACCTTCGGCACGGCCGGTGCGAACTGGGGCTGGCATGACGGCGGTTCCGTCGAGATCGCCGATCCGGCAAAGGTCACGATCGCGATCAAAGACCTCACCGGCTTCGACGGTCGCTGCGATGCGATCTATTTCACGACCGAGACGTCGTTCACACCGCCGAACACCGGCGAGGAACTGTCGAACTGGCGGAAAGACGCGCTCGGCCTGCCCCGCGAGACCGAAGTTGCAGGACCATACGACCTCGTCGTCATCGGCGGCGGCTACAGCGGCATGGGAGCGGCGATCAGCGCGGCCCGCATGGGCTGCAAGGTGGCGCTGATTCAGAACCGCCCCGTTCTCGGCGGCAACGGCAGCAGCGAGATTCGCGTCTGGGCGCAGGGGCTGATCCGTCGCGGCAAGTATCCCCGCATCGGCGAGATCATCGACGAGTTCGCCGACAAGGCGACCGCTTCGCCCGGCCTGCCCGAAGAGTTCGGCGACGAGTTGAAAGAGAAGATCGTCCGCGCCGAACAGAACATCGACCTGTTCCTCAGCCATCACGCCGACGCGGTGCATATGAAAGACGGCAAGATCGACGCCGTCGAGGCGTTCGACGTCCGCACCAGCCGTCGGTTGCGGTTCGAGGGCCGGCTGTTCGCAGACTGCACCGGTCACGGCACGATCGGCTATCTCGCGGAGGCCGACTGGGACATGACTCCCGAAGGCCGCATGGGCATGAGCAACATGTGGCGTTGGGAGGACGCCGAGTCGCCGCAGAGCTTTCCCGAAACCCCCTGGGCGCTCGACCTGACGATGAAGGACTTTCCGTATCCCAAACGGAATCATGCCGAGTGGTTCTGGGAGAGCGGCTTCGACCAGGATCCGATCAAGGACGCCGAGGCGATTCGCGACTGGAACCTGCGGGCCGCCTACGGCGCCTTCAACGCGATGAAGAACCGCGACGGAGCGGCGGGGCACAAGAACGCGGAGCTGGTCTGGCTGGCCTACATCGGCGGACCGCGCGAAAGCCGCCGGCTGCTGGGCGACGTGATCCTCACTCAGGAAGACATCGTCGCCAAGCGCGAGTTTCCCGACGGCTGCGTGCCGAGCACGTGGAGCATCGACCTGCACTACCCCAAAGAGGAATACGCCGACAAGTTCGCCGAGAACCCGTTCATCTCGATCGCCGTCCACGATCGCCGGGTCGATCGCAAGTACGGTTATCCGATTCCGTATCGCTGCTTCTACAGCCGCAACATTCCCAACCTGTTCATGGCGGGACGGAACATCAGCGTGACCCACGAAGCGCTGGGCACGACGCGGGTGATGAAGACCTGCGGGATGATGGGCGAGGTCGTCGGCAAGGCGGCGTCGCTGTGCGTCGAGCACGACTGCCTGCCCCGCGACGTTCACAATTCGTATCTGAACGACCTGCTGGCACTGCTCGAATTGCCCGGCAAGGCCCGCCGGACGACGATCGGTGGCGAGACGGTCATTCCTGATGACGCTCTGCCGCTCGCGGGACCGCACGGCGTCCCGACGGGCATCGACCCGGCGAAGCTGAAGGGCGTCGTCGTCGACGACGATGACGCGACGCACACCGGCACGTGGACGACCGGCGAGGGTCTCAAGGGATACGTCGGTTACGGATACCGCTACGCCGGAGCCGGCACCGACGCCACGATCACCTTCACCGCGAAAGCACCGGCGGAGGGAACTTACGAAGTTCGCTACTCCGTCCAGCCGCACGAGAACCGGGCCTCGAACGCGGTCGCCGTCGTGAAGACAGGTGATCGTGAAAAGTCGATTCCACTCGACTTGAGCAAGGCCGCTCCGATCGACGGCAACTGGTCGTCGCTTGGCCGATTCCCCTTGAAGACAGACGCCGCATTGACGGTGACGCTGTCGGCGAAGTCGGCGAACGGCTTCGTCCACGCCGATGCACTGTGGCTCGTGCCCGTCAAGTGACCTGAAAGGGCGACCGACGCGGCGGCCGTGCTCTACTTCGCTTTGTTCTTCCGGAATTCGGCGATCCACTTTTCGGGATCGTCCTCGAAGGCGGCCTGGCAGCCGGTGCAGCAGACGTAGTACGTCCGACCCGCGTGGCTGACGGCGATCGTGCCGAGACCGCCCGAGATGATGCAGGTCTTCTCGCCGTAACCCTCGTCCGACAGGGCGAATCTCGTGCCCTCGCGCTGGCCGGAGACGGTGTCGAAGCCGCGAAACGCCGCCCGGCCGCGGCGGCGGGCCAGTTCGACGAGGAAACGGTTGTTCTCCTGCTGATCGAGCACGACCCGCCACTGCTCGCCGGCCTTCGGTTCCGTTTGCTCCAGCTTCAACTCGTAGGTCCGCTGCAGGGCCGGGCCGTCGTCGCCGGGCACGTCCCTTGGAGGTTCGCTGAACGTGCCTTCGAGGCGTCGCGACTGGCCGGCGGGGTCGGTGAGAACGAGGACGTACTTTTCGGACTCGGGGTCGAACGTCACACGGGCTTCGCGGAAGAACGGGTTCTTTGCGGCGGCCATCACGAGGGCAGGCCGTGTGGGATCGGTCTTGTGGTCCCAGGCCCAACTCGATTCGTGGACGACGTTCTCGCGGAACGTGTTGCCTCGCCATTGACCGACGACGACCTGCAGCGGCTTGAGCGCCGCCCGCACCGCGGCGACTTCGGGCGAGCTGGTCGCGGCGTCGCCGTTCGACGTCGATTTCGCGTCGTTCCGCACGTCGTCCGGAACCTGTGCCAGCACGATCGCCGCCACGATCACCGCGGCGGCGCCGATCAAGAGTCGTTGAGTCATCCGGCCCGGCTTTCTGTTGCGAACGTCGTGTCGAGTCGCTCTCTCACTCTAACCCGGCGAACGGGGGCGATCTCATCGACAATTTCGGAAGAGGCGTCATTCTGACGACGTTTGCGGCGATCGTGCGACACGATCGACGTGCCGGGCTTTGATCGCCGGCGGCGCGATATCTCACAGCGAGCGAACGACTTACCTCGCCTCGGGGAGGGAATTCGCAGGCGTGGCATCGCCGTTGCGTTCCAAATCGAAGCCTGTCGGCGAATGACCTCGGCCGATTGACGGTCGGATCAGTCGGCAGTGCGCCATGTTCGCTCGACGCACGGCGGCCGGGGGCAGCCCGTTCCCGTCCCTCCCCGTTTCCCTCACCGCCGTGCGTCGGCGTTTTTGCGAACAGTCTGCACGCCTCGTCGCGTGAATTCATAAAGCCCGTCGGTTTCGGCCGACGGGCGTTTTTCGTTGCGCCCGTCGTCGAAATGCCGTCGTCGCGGCCGACATGCAGAGGGCCCACTCGCGGCCGAAACTCGGGGGGCACGATACGACGCCGTTTCGGTTCCGCGCGTCAAGCGAATTCTCGTCAAAAACGGGGAACACCCCGACGTTTCCGTGTGCAACCCCGGCTCGATAGGTCTAAACTGGTCAGAAGTCCCGGTTTCCGGCGTCCGGGCGATGCTTGGCGTAGCCGATTCGGGATGACAGATTCCCCGGATTCGTGGAGCGTCACCGCCCATACTTTCGTTTTTGCGACTGTTCATCGGCGATAGTTCCTACCGTCGTGGTGCGATCTTCATCTCCTGATCGATCGGATTGGACGATGCACCGATTCCCTCTTCCACGAACGCGATGGCGACTGCAGCCCGGTTTCACTCTGATCGAATTGCTCGTGGTGATCGCGATCATCGCACTGCTGATCGCCCTGCTCTTGCCTGCGGTTCAGGCGGTTCGCGAATCGGCCCGCCGCAGCCAGTGCCAGAACAATCTCAAACAGCTCGCGCTGGCGTCGGAAAACTTTCTGTCGGCCCAGAACAAGTTGCCGGCCGGCATCCTCTGGAAGGACGAATCGGGACTGGCGAGATACCAGGGAAGCGAACATCAATATCTTGGGGCGCTCGTCCATTTGCTGCCTCACATGGAGCAGTCGACGGTTTATGACAAAATGGACAGCGAGATGAACCCCCATCTCGGTGGACCGGGGTTCTGGGCGACGTCCGGCGGTCAGTCCTGGGTGATGAGCCAGGCGCTACTGCCGATGTTCCGCTGCCCCAGCGACGGCGACGATCTGCCCAGCAAGGGCGTCATCGTCGGTCTGCGCGGCGTGCGTGACGGACCAGACTCGGGCTATACGTCGTCCAGTTACTTCGACGTCAACGTCTACCCGGTGACGGCGGCAATTGCTCGCACGAACTACATCGGCAACGCGGGCGGCTTCGGAAGAATCGGCAACTCCTGGGACACCTGGCGAGGACCGTTCCTCGTCCGACTTCAAAACGGCGACAGCGACTTCAAGGACGGGAAGAGCAACACGATCCTCTTCGGCGAGGCGATCGGCGGCTACGGCCAGCCCGGCGATCCTGACGAAGGGCAGTTCACGTTCACCCATTCCTGGATGGGTGTCGGCATCATGCCGACCGCCTATGGCATTGGCCACCCGGCTTCAGACGGCACCGGCTACGACGAAAAACCCGGCTGGTACCAGTACGGCAGCCAGCACAGAGGCGACATCATCCAGTTCGCGTTCGGCGACGGGTCGGTCAAGTCGATTTCTCGCGACGTCGCCCATTGGGGCGTCTTCATGCGGCTCTGCGGCATGAGGGACGGTGCGACCGTGACGGTTCCGTTCTGAAGCCGTCTCGCCCGCCCCCAGTCCTTCCAGCAAGGCCTTCGATGCACCTGTTGCGACTTGTCTCGTTGAGGATTCTCCTGGCCTGCGCACTCGCCGGCTGCGGCCGCTCTGATCAGGTTGTGATGCCGGAAAATCCCGCCGCGCAACCTCCGCCAGACGCCCTTCAGCAGTCGGGCGGACCCGCCGACGGGCCGGGATCGCCCGGGCCGGTGGGGTCGCCGCCGAAGGAGGAATAGGAATGAAATCCGAAACAAGCTCGAAATCCGAATGACCGAAACGCGTGCGTGCTGAGCGTTTTGAATTTCGTGCTTGGTGCTTGTTTCGGATTTCGAGTTTCGTGCTTCGAGTTTCCCCCTACTGCCCGCCTTCTTCGCGCTTGCTCCACCAGGGCAGCTTCACGCCGCCGTCCATCGTGACGGTGCTGCCGGTCATGTAATCGGCCGAGTCGGAGAGCACGAAGGCGACCGCCTTGCCGATCTCCTCGATCGTGCCCAGCCGCTTCCACGGCAGACTCGCGGCGCCGGCGGCCAGCTGCTCCTCGTCGAAGAACTTCCGCTCGCCGGGCGTGTCGATCCAGCCGGGGTGCATCACGTTGACCCGGATCTTGTACTTGTACAACTCGGTCGCGGCGGTGCGGGCCATGTGGTCGATCGCGGCCTTGGCCATGTTGTAGGCCATCGCGGTCGGAAACGGGATCTCGGCATGCGGGCTGGAAATCACGACGATCGAACCGCCGTGGCCCTGCTCGCGCATCTGCCGTCCCGCCGCCCGCACGCCGTAGAACGCGCCCCACATGCTGACGTCGATCGTCTTGCGGAAGCCGTCGAGGTCGGCGTCGAGGAATGGCTGCCGGTCGCTGTACACGGCGTTCGACACGAACAAGTCGAGGCTGCCGAAGGCCTCGACCGTCTTGCGGACGGCTTCATCGACGGCGTCCTTCTCGGAGACGTCGGCCTGGACGATGATCGCCTTACCGCCCGCCTGGCGGACGAGGTCGGCGGCTTCTTCGGCCTCTTCGAGCGAGCTGCGATGATTGATCGCGACGTTGCCGCCTCCCTTGGCGATCGCCAGCGCACACCCCCGGCCGATTCCCTTGCTCGACCCCGTGACGAGCGCGTTCTTTCCCTTCAGACTGATCTCAAGCACCGTCGTCTCCTTCGCGGACCTGCAGGACGAGCCGCAGCATATCGCCTCGAAAACAGAGCCGCGACCGTCAGGGAGCGTTTTCCGGCGTCGTTCGCTCCGTCAACGTTCGTGAACGTGCGACAAGGACCGCGGATGGACGCAGATGAGACGCGGATAGACGCTGATCTCGACGGGCGAGTTTGCCGGGGAGCAAACGAACCTGCTGAAGCAGGTGACTACAAAGCCCGGGCTTGGCGAACGAAGCGGGCGACCAGGTCGGGACGATTGCCGCGACGGCCTCCTGGCCTGATGATTCTTCCATGTCCGATCCGCAATCTATCCCGCCGTCGCCTCTCGACCTGCTCGTGGTCGCCGTGCATCCCGACGACGCCGAGATCAGCGTCGGGGGGACGATCCTCAAGCTGGTCCGCGCCGGCAAGAAGGTCGGCATTCTCGATCTGACGACCGGCGAGCCGACCCCGCACGGCACCGAAGAAAAACGCGCCGCCGAAACCGCCGCGGCGAATGCCGTGCTGGGCGATCCCTGGCGAAAGAATCTCGGCCTGCCGAATCGCCGGCTCGAACCGACCCTGGAGGCTCGCGCGACGCTCGCCGGTGTGTTCCGGCAATTGCGGCCGAAGGTGATTCTCGCCCCGTACTGGGAGGACGCGCATCCCGACCACGTCGCCGCGAGCCGGCTCGTCGACGACGCCCGCTTCTGGGCGAAGCTGTCCCGCACCGACCTGCCCGGCGAGCCGTTCCACACGCCGAAGGTGTATTACTACTTCAGCATCCACCTGCGGCTGCTCGAACGCGCGAGCTTCGTCGTGGACGTGTCCGACACGCTCGAAGACAAGCTGAAGGCCGTCGCCTGCTACGAAAGCCAGTTCCGCGGGAAGCTGGAGACGTTCCCGACGCCCCTCGACGACCTCCGCGGCCGCGCGAGGTACTGGGGCTGGTCGATCGGCAAAGCCTACGGCGAACCGTTCGCGTCGCGGGAGCCGATCGGCGTGGGGGATTTCGACGCGCTGGTGTAAACCAGCTGGTAAGAAGCGAACCACGAAGGCACGAAGAGCACAAAGAATCAGAGGAAGGAGTTTCTCGCAAAGGCGCAAAGGACGCTAAGAGTCTCCAGCAGAACTCCATTGAGAAACCCGGAATCTTGAAGATTCCGGGTTTCTGCGCTGGTTCTCTTTGCGTCTTGGCGCCTTTGCGAGAAACTTCAACTTCGTGTTCTTCGTGGTTCACCTTGAACTTCACGCCGCGGCGCGGTTCTCCGTGGCGTAGCCGATGTTCTCTTTGATGTGGTCGAGGTTCAGGCCGCCGATGACGAGGCTCGATACGTCGGGGTTCGACAACACGAAGCGGATTGCCGGGCCGGGTTCGAGGTGGCCGGCGGCGAGGCCCTTCTTGACGAGCACGCCGACGCCGGCGGCGGCGGCTTCCGCCAAGACGACCTCGTCGCTGCGGTTGCCGGCGTGGTACTCGGCCATGATCACGTCGGCCCAGTCGAGAGCGGCCGAATGACCGGCGGCGGTCTTGCCCGACAGGCCGATGCAGCGGACGAGGCCGTCTTCCTTAAGTTGCATCAGCGTCGGAATCGCGTCGGTCTCGCGCAGGATGAACAGATCGCGGCCGTCGGAATGCAGCAGCAGCACGTCGAGCACGTCGGTCCGCAGCCGCTTCAGGCTCCGCTCGACACTCGCCCGAATCGACTCTTCCGAAAAGTCGTAGGTCGAAATGGGCCGGCCCGACTCGTCGATCGAGAACGTCTCGCCGACCTTCGTGCAGAGCACGTATTCGTCGCGGCGGTGCGCGATCGCCCGGCCAATGCGTTCCTCGGCGAGTCCGTACGCCGGAGCGGTGTCGATCAGGTTGATCCCCGCGTCGAGCACGCCGTTCAGCAGGCGGTCGACGGCACGATCGTCGGGAAGGTCGTAGCCCGCGGGATATTTGACGTTCAGGTTCCGGCCGATTTTGAAGGCGCCGAAACCAAGCGGGCTGACGGCGAGGCCGGTCCGGCCGAGCGGGCGGTGGTTCATGACATCGGCAACATTCGTGGAAGTCGGGAAATCGAGCGTCGAGGCGAACATCAGGGTCTCGGGCAGGTGTTCAATGTCGAATAAGTTGCGATGGAAAATTCGCGCCGTTTAGCCGCGACCGTCAGGGAGCGCGTTCGAC
>JBAQZJ010000031.1:0-10909 GCA_049790855.1 Planctomycetaceae bacterium
GTTCGGAAAGGGGCGAACACTCTCTCGAGTTCCTCTTTTCTCGCACAAGTGAACACCACGCCGCCTGTAATAGCAGCGATGGCCTTTTTATCACAGATCCCAAGTTTGTCACGGAGCCGTGGGCAATAAATGTTGAATAGCTCATCCTTATAGAGCCGGATTTTGGTAATGGGGTTCTCGTGCTCACGACTGAACCGCTTGCCGTGTCGGTCTTCGGCCATTAGGAATGGTCGCTCAGTCGACGCGTTCCACTCTGCGAAATATCGAATGGCATCGAAGTCCCAGTCCTTGACCTCGAATATTCCGATCCCGACAGTCGGATTCAGTATCACGAGATCCGGTCGAAGACCGTTTAAATGCGGCTGAACGTAAAACTCCCATTGCAATGGAAGTCGCTCATCGAACAAGTCAATGAGTCGTCTTTCCCCAACGGTCAGCGGGGTAGGGAGCGTCTCGAATTCAGATCGAGGTGGATCGATCGTGCGTGCCATAACAATTGCAGTGTGGAAGGAGATTGGCATCTTCCCCGGACTGTCCTGAACGGACCACCCCGGGCCACGCTACTTCAAGAATGACCGTCTGAGGTCTTTCCTCGCCCCACAGTCTTTCGTATCTTCGGTCGGCGTCGCGCTCCCTTGCCAACACCGGCATTCACAACTCCGTGGCGAAGCTGTTCCGCCACCCACGCATTGAGACTTTTACCCGAAGTCGCGGCGGCGGCGTTGGCCTGGCGGTGCAGTTCCGGGGTGATCCGGGTCAGGAATTGACCGGAGAACGGCTTGTCGGGCGCTTCGCCGCGTTGTTCGCAGAACTCCAGATAATCGTCGATCGATTCGTGAAACGCCTGCGTCAGACCGGCGACGCTGTCGCCTTGGAACGTGATCACGTCGCGGGTGTTGATCACTTCGCCGTGAAAGATCGCCGCTTCGTCGTCGAACTCGACTTTGCCGAGGTATCCCTTATATTCCATCATGGTGTGACTCCCGCTTCGGCCAAAAACCGCCGCATTGACCTGATTGCTCCCCTATCCGTTTCCTTCGCCGGGTGCGGCCGATGGAACACGGCACGAACGCCGTTCAAGGCGATTCGCACTCGCGAGCCTGAACCTTCGCTGATCTCGGCACCGGCGGCCTTGAGCAGGGCTTCGATGTCCCGCCAGGCGATGTTCGACCGGACGGGGTCTTCGAAGACGGCGGCGAGCGTCCGTTGGTGCCTTGGTCGCATACAGCGCCTCATGGTATCATGGTGTGATATCATAGGCAAGAGGGGTCGCCCCCTCGGCAGGCTGACGCCCCCCCGCTCGCCTCTCCTGACTCCTGACTCCTGACCTTCTGACTCCTGCACTCCTCCATACATGTCCACCGTCGCACCGCCGAAATCCGCTTCCACCTATCGTGCTGCCGACATCGAAGTCCTCGAAGGACTCGAAGCGGTCCGGCGGCGGCCGAGCATGTATATCGGCGGGGTCGATGCCCGCGGGTTGCATCACCTGTTGTGGGAGATTCTCGACAACAGCGTCGACGAGTTTCTCGCCGGGCATAACGACCGGATCGAGGTCACGCTCCACAAGGACGGCTCGGGGATGACCGTCCGTGACTGGGGGCGGGGGATTCCCGTCGACAAGCATCCCAAGTTCAAGAAGAGCGCGCTGGAGATCATCCTCTGCACGCTCCACGCGGGCGGGAAGTTCAGCGACAAGAACTACGCCCGCTCGGGCGGGTTGCACGGCGTGGGTTCGTCGGTCGTGAATGCCCTGTCGGCGTCGATGGTCGCCACCGTGCATCGCGACGGCCACGAGTGGGTTCAAAGCTATAAGCGGGGCGTGCCGGCAGGGCCGGTCGAGAAGGTGAAGCCGTTTCGCGGCAGCGGGACGACGATCTATTTTCAGCCCGACGCCAAGGTCTTCAACCGCACGCACTTCAGCCCCGAGATCATCAAGCAGCACCTGGAGGACATCAGCTACATCCACGCCGGGCTGAAGATCAAGTTCACGGACGAGTCAAAGAACGAGACGGTCGAGTATTCGGCCCCGGACGGCATCAAGTCGTATCTCGCGAAGATCGTCGCCGAGAGCAAAAAGAGGCCGGTCCACGAGCCGCCGCTGTTCATCGCTCGCGACGAACGCGGCGTGAAGGTCGAGGTCGCTTTCCAGTGGACCGAGGCCCCCGAAGAGACGGTCCGCAGCTACGTGAACGGCATCCGCACGCATGCCGGCGGCACGCACGAAAGCGGACTGAAAGCCGGCATCGCCAAGGCCGTCAAGAACTACATCGACGTCCACGACATCAAGATCAAGGGCGTCCAGCTTTCGAGCGAGGACATCCGCGAAGGCGTGACGGCGATCCTGAGCGTCTTCCACGGCGACCCGATGTTTCAGGGGCAGACGAAGGAGAAGCTCAACAACCCCGACGTCGCCGGCATCGTCGACGGACTGGTGCGGCCGAACCTCGAAACGTGGCTGAACAACAATCCGAGCGTCGCCGATGCGATCGTCGGCCGCATCGTGCTCGCCGCCCGCGCCCGTGCCGCCAGCCGTGCCGCAGCCAGCGAGGTTCGCCGCAAGGGACCGGGCGGGAAGAAGACGAACCTGCCCGGCAAGCTGCTCGACTGCCGCAGCCGCGAGCGCGACAACGCCGAGTTGTTCATCGTCGAGGGCGACTCGGCGGGCGGAACCGCGGCGATGGGCCGCGACGGCAGCTATCAGGCCGTCTTGCCGCTGCGGGGGAAGATTCTCAACACCGAATCGCTCTCACTGACGAAGGCCATGCAGAATCAGGAGGTGAAAGACCTGTGCGATGCGCTCGGCACGGGCGTCGGGCAGAGCTTCGACCTGCACAAGCTGCGGTACGACAAGGTGATCCTGCTGATGGACGCCGACAGCGACGGCTACCACATCAGCACGCTGCTGCTGGCGTTTTTCTTCCGTCACCTGCCCGAGATCGTGCGGGCCGGCAAGCTCTATCTCGCGCAGCCGCCGCTCTACAAGATCACGATCGGCAACGACGTCCAGTACGCTCGCGACGACGCGCAGAAAGAGGAGCTGCTGGAGAAGGCTGCGAAGAACCGCAAGATCGACGTGCAGCGGTTCAAGGGTCTCGGCGAGATGGACGCCGAGCAGCTTCGCGACACGACGCTCGACCCGAAGAAACGGGTGCTGTTGCGGGTGGACGTCGAAAGCCAGCTCGACGCCGACACGACGCTCCAGCAACTGCTGGGCAAAGACGCCTCCGAACGCTACCGCATCATCATGGCAGAGGCGAGCTTCGCCGACGATCTGGATTTGTAAGGGATGTGGGAATTGGCATGTGGGATGTGGTCAATTGCCACATCCCGTTCCCCACATCCCAATTCCCTACGTGACGTCCTTATACGCGTCGTACGCCAGATAGGCGACGAGGGCGGCGCCCAGCAGGAACAGCACGTCCATGACGAGCTGCCGGCCGAACGGGAAGGCGACCGCAAGGTCGGCGACGGCGAGCGCCAGCACGATCCCGGCGATGATCCAGGAAATGACGATCATCCGCTTACGGGCAGCGACGGAGGCCATCGGACGGTGCGGTTTCTCAGGGAAGGGACGGAAGCGGCCGGGGCCGAAGGAATCAGATCGTTGGAAGTATAGGCGACAGGTTCCTAGCGACGCCAGCACAGACCGTTCCGGCGAGCGGCAGGCGTCAGCCTGCCGGTGGGTTCGTGCGGAATGCAACGGCTGAACCCACCGGCAGGCTGACGCTCGCCGCGTCAGGCCGTCGGCGGCGAGCAGAGTTCGATCAAATGTCCATCGGGATCGAGGATGAACGTCTGAATGGCGCCGTCGGGTCTGCGTTTCGGCTTCGCGAGGAACGGCACGCCGGCGGCTTCGAGTTCTTCCGCCGCGGCAGCAGCGTCGGCGACGGCGAACGCGAGATGGTGGCCGCGGGTCGTTCTGGTGCGACCGTCCTCGTTCACGCCGGCCGGTCCGGAGCGGTCGCTTACGAGAATCAGGTGGATCAGAGTTTCGCCGGCCTGAAACCAGGCGCCGGCAAAGTCGAACGCCGGCCGCGGCACTTCGGTCATGCCGAGCAGATCGACGTAAAATCGGCGGCTCGCGTCCAGGTCGCGCACGACGAGCGTGACGTGGTCGATCTGCTGGACGCGGAGCATGCGGCGATTCGCAGGGGTCGCGAGGGAAGCCGGTCTACGCCCGGCTTTTCGTGTACCTGAGATACCACAAGCCGACGAGCACGACCAGCCAGGCGGCCGCCATCCAGAGGGCGACGTCGGTCCAGCCCATGTAACCTGACGGCTTGAGCAGCACGGCGGCGCCCAGAAGCAACCACGCGATCGTCAGCCATTTGTCGAGGCGATCGGTCATCATCTCCCACCCTCGATTCTCGCGGCCCGCAGGCAAGCGTAAGACGAGGCGGTCGACGACGAAGCCGCGGCGACGACATTTTTGTTCAGCAATGACCGATTCGCGCCGATCGGGCGGCCGTGAAGCGTTTCGTCATCGTTCGGGCGATGCGTCCGGGCGACGTTCGTCGGCCGCGGCCTTCACGAACCGATCAGAACGCCCTGAGCAGGATCGCCAGCGGAATCGCGGCCGAGACGACGGCAAGCACGGCGCCGACGACCGCAAACTCCGTCACGCCCTGCGGCCCGACGGCGCTGCCCCGCTTCGCAGAGACCATCGCGGCGACCGTGACCGCGACGACGAGCGGGAAGTCGAGGACGGCGAGAATCAGGACGGCGGTCTTCATCGTGGATGATTGATTCTGGACACGTCGCGCCGGAATCACCTGTCCCGCCAGCAGCCGGGTCGCCGACGAACGTGAGCCACCGCCAGAACCTCGATGACCTTCTGCTTTACATGAAAGACTATCAGATAGGGCAGTGTGCGAAGTTTGCAAAAGCGATGAGCGTCATCGTATAGCGGCAACGACGTCGGATCGAAGGAAACACGCTCGATGGCTTCGTCAACCTCACGGTTAAGACGCTCGGCGGTTCGGCGATTGCGCTCCAGATACCAGCGATGCGCCGATGCCAGTTCCTCACGTGCCTCGGGCCGAAATTCAACGGAGGCCATGCGTTTCCGCTTGTTCGAGGAGCATGGCTTTCACTTCCTCCCAGGGGATTCCAGGCGTGTCGCCGGCGGCCGATGCCGCCGCCCTGCGTCGGATTTCCTCCCGCCACGCGGCGTCGACGCTTTCCTGTTCCGCGGCGATTTCCAAGCTGTCGAGCAACCGCGCGGCAAGGTCGGCGCGTTCTGCCTCCGACAACGCGAGCGCGGCAGACGTGATTGCACCGTAATCTTTAGACATGTTACCTCCTCTGTCACTGCTTTAACGTGCCGGCATTGCTGAAATCGACGTCCATCTGGTCGAACAGGCTTTCGACGAGACACCGAACACATCCTCACAATGTTTGCCGCCTACAGCCGGAAAAGCCAGAACAGAATCAGCACAGGAAATGCCGAGGTCAACAGCGTCAATAGCACAAGGATGACTGCAACCTCCCGCACACCCTGCGGCCGGACGGCGCGGTGCCGAATCGAGTAGATCATCGCGCCTGCCGTCGTCGCCATGACCAGCGGGATATAAAGCGCGACGGCGATGAGAATCGCGATTTTCACCTTGAAGCGGCCCGCGCATCGGCGCGAATGATCTGTGAGGAATGGCCAACGAATCAATCGAATCGAAACGAATGAAGTGTCGATCCGCTCTTCGCGGCGTTCGTTTGATTCGAGTGATTCGTGGGAGCTTTCTCCGGGAGCCCCATTCGCGTCGATGCGCGAGATTCGTGAGCCTCGTCACACTGCCGTCAGGGACTCGATCGGTTCGCCGATCCGCCACCGCGTCGGATTCTCTTCGTCACGCAGCACCTGCCGATACAGCGTGTCCCGCTCGACGGGCACGCGGCCCGCTTCGCGGATCAGGCGGTGGAGTTGCGGGACGGTGAGGCCCTCGGGCGTTTTCGCGCCGGCGTCGTGGTAAATGAGTTCGTGGACGACGGTGCCGTCGACGTCGTCGGCTCCGAAGGCGAGAGCCGTCTGCGCGATCTTTTCCCCGAGCATGATCCAGTACGCCTTGATGTGATCGAAATTGTCGAGCATCAGGCGGGCGAGCGCGATCATTTTCAGATCCATCACGCCGGTCGGCTTCTTCAACTCGTCCATGCCAGTGTTGTCGGGGTGGAACGCGAGCGGGATGAACGTCTGAAAGCCGCCCGACCGATCCTGCTGCTCGCGGAGCCGCACAAGGTGGTCGACGCGATGCCGGGCCTGCTCGATGTGGCCGTAGAGCATCGTCGCGTTCGACTTCAAGCCGAGTCGATGGGCGGCGTCATGCACCTTGAACCAGTTGTCGCTGTCGGCCTTGTGCTCGCAGAGGACGTCGCGGACTTCGGGATGGAAGATCTCCGCCCCGCCGCCCGGCAGGCTGCCGAGGCCGGCGTCCTTCAACTCTTGCAGCACCGCGTCGTAGGGGCGCTTGGTCATGTGGCTGAACCAGTGGATTTCGACGGGTGTCCAGGCCTTGATGTGCAACTCGGGCCAGGTCTCGTGAATGACCCGGACGATGTTCACGTACCAGTCGAACTTCTTCTGGTGATGCAGCCCGCCGACGACGTGAATCTCGGTCGCTCCGCGTACCTTCGCCTCGAGCACTCGCTCGCGGATCATCTCATCGGTGAAGGTGTAGGCTCGCTCGGCCCGCAGATCGGCCCGGAAGGCGCAGAACCGACAGCGATAAATGCAGACGTTCGTCGGGTTGAGATGGACGTTCGTGTTGTAAAACGCGAGGTTGCCGTTCTTGCGCTCGCGAACGACGTTCGCCAGCCGCCCGAGCGCCAAGACGTCGACCGATTCGTCGAGGAACAGGCCGTCGTCGAACGAAAGCCGCTCGCCGGCGTGGATTTTGGATTCGATGTCGGCGAGGCGGGCGGCGTTGGGCATGTTGAGGGTTGAGGGTTGAGGGTTGAGGGTTGAGGGTTGAGGGTTGAGGGTTGAGGGTTGAGGGCGCGCATCCCGTTTAGCCGCGACCAGCGGGAGCGCGTCGGTCCCGCAAGACAACCGTAGTTCCGTCGCGAACTTCACATCCTAAAGCCCCGCAAAGAACTCGCCCACCGTGCAGCGAAACCCGGGCAGGACGTCGGTGGCCAAATGTTGGTCGCCGGAAAGCGTGAGTGCGCCGCCGGAAGGGCGAAAAACACGTAGGTCGCGTTCCCGCAGTCGCAACACCCAAAACTCGCGAACGCCGACTTCGAGGCAGTCGCGGATCATGCATTCGACGTCTTCCCAGCGGTCGCCTCTCTCGAAAACTTCGATGGCCAGGTCGGGCGGTGCGGGCAGGTGGTCTCCCGCCAAGCGACCCGGCGGAATCCGGTTTCTCACGATGAAGGCGACGTCCGGGCGGCACTCGAACCGGACGTTGTGGCCGGCATCGAGCCAGCGGATGACCACGGCCGGTTGGTTGGAGAAGAGCAGTCCTTTCGACTGACGCGGCGACCAGGCCGCGAGCGACTCGATCACGTTCCCGCACACCAGACCGTGAGCGGGGCCATGAGTCGTTTCTGGCATGTCACCACCTCCGCCGGCAATTCTACGCGGCAGCCGCCTCGACCCACAAATAGAGCCATCCCACCGCCAGCAATCCCAGGCTGATGACCGCGTTCACCTGGAAGAAGGCGCGGTTGATTCGCGTGAGGTCGTCGGGACGGACGAGCCAGTGCTCGTAAACGAGCAGCACCGTCACGCCGATCACGCCGAGCAGGAAGATCGGCCCGAGGCCGGCGACCACCCATAATCCGACGAGGCAGGCCGCCGCCAGCGCGTGGCTTGCCGCGGCGATCCGCAAGGCGTTTTTCACGCCGAACCGGGCGGGGACGCTGAACAGACCGCGTCGGCGATCGAACTCGACGTCCTGACAGGAGTAGAGCACGTCGAAGCCGCCGACCCAAAAGAACACCACCGCCGCCAGCAGCACCGGCGGCCAAGCCAGCGAGCCGGTCACGGCGATCCAGGCGGCGATCGGCGAGAGCATCAGTGCCGCGGCGAGCCAGTAGTGGCACCAGTTCGTGAATCGCTTCGCGTAGCTGTATCCGAGCAGAAACAGCAGCACGGGAATCGACAAGACGAGCGGCCACCGGTTCGGCAAGAACAGCAGCGTCGAAACGATGAAGCCAAGGCAGCATAACATCGTGAACACCCGCACCGCGGCGACCGACAGCAGCCCCGCCGGCAGATGACGGCTCGACGTTCGTTCGTTCTCCGCGTCGACGTCGCGATCGACGAGCCGGTTGAAAGCCATCGCCGCGCTGCGCGCAAACACCATGCACAGCAGGATTCCGGCGAAGTCCTGCCAGCGGAACGCGGTCTCCCGCCACGCCAGCACCGCCGCCAGCAACGCGAACGGGAGCGCGAAGATGGTATGGCTGAACCGGATCAGTTCGAAAAACTGGCGCATCATGCCTGCGAAAGGAAAGAAAGGCCTTCAGGAACGACGGTCGTCGCTCGCGACTGCTTATTGAACCGCAATTCCGCCGGTAATTCACCGGAACTTGCCTGCACATTGCCGAGCGACCGCCGAGAGTCGCCGCCCGCGCAGGCTGGAGTGCGTTCCGGGCGCAAGATAAGCTGGAGCACCTTGCCTTGTTCATTCGCCGCGAATTCAGGGTCTTGCGATGTCCGAAACGACGCCGAAACTCTCTCGTCGCCGGTTTCTCCAATCCGCCGCCGTGGCGACAGGAGCCTTGGCCGTTCCGATGTTCATTCCCCGCACGGCCTGGGGCGCAAACGAGCGGATCGTCCTTGGTCACATCGGCGTGGGCGGGCAGGGCAAGAGCAACCTCGGCGGTTTTCTCGGCAAGAAGGACGTCGCCGTCGCCGCCCTGTGTGACGTCGATTCCAAGCGGCTTGCCGACGCCGTCGAACTCGCCGGCAAGAAGGGGCACTCGGCAGAGGGATACGACGACTACCGCCGGCTGCTCGATCGCAAGGACGTCGACGCCGTCGTCGTCTCGACGCCCGATCACTGGCACGCCCTGATTTCGATCGACGCCTGCCAGCGCGGGAAGGACGTCTACTGCGAGAAGCCGCTGACTCTGACGATTCTCGAAGGCCGGGCGATGGTGAAGGCCGCCCGCGACCACAAGCGCGTCGTGCAGACCGGCAGCCAGCAGCGTTCGAGCAAAGAGTTCCGCACGGCGTGCGAACTCGTCCGCAACGGGCGGATCGGCAAGGTGCAGCGGGTGCTGGTCGGCATCAACACGCCGAACCATCCCGGCAAGCCCGTTCCCGATTCGGAACCGCCCGCCGAGCTGAACTACGATCTCTGGCTCGGCCCGGCACCGCAGCGGCGGTACAACAAGAATCGGGTGCATTACAACTTCCGATTCTTCCGCGATTACTCGGGCGGACAGATGACGAACTGGGGCGCCCATCATCTCGACGTCACGCAATGGGGGCTTGGTCGCGATGATTCGGGTCCGGTCAAGATCGACGGCAAGGGGACGTTCCACCCGCAGAAGTGGCACGAAGTCAGCGAGACCTGCCGCGTGACGCATACCTACGATGACGGAATCGAGGTGATCGTCGGTCAGGGGCAGAAGGACGTTCCGAACGGAACGACGTTCATCGGCAGCGAGGGACGCATTTTCGTGAATCGCGGCAAGCTCGTCGTCGATCCGGAGGAGCTCGCGAAAACGCCGCTTCCGGAAGGCGCCGTCCGCCTCTACGAAAGCGGCGATCACAAGCAGAACTTTCTCGACTGCATCAAGAGCCGCGAAAGGCCGATCTGCGACGTCGAAATCGGTCATCGCAGCGCGACCGTGTGCCATCTCGGTAACATTGCGATCGACCTCGCCCGGCCGCTCGAATGGGATCCCGTCGCCGAGGAGTTCCCCGGCGACGCCGATGCGAACGAACGGCGACACAAGATCTACCGTTCGCCGTGGGCGCTGCCGGGCTGATTCCTTCGGTCTCCGGTTCCCGCATGAAAGCCCGCCGGTGGCATCCGGCGGGCTTTATTCCTTCGACGGTCCATGTCTGAAATCAAAGTCCTCGCGATCGACGTCGGCAACAGCCGGATCAAGGCCGGGCTGTTCGATGCTCCGCCCGCGACCGGTCTGCCGGTCTGCCGTGCGGCGATCGCAATTCCGGTCGATCAGACGAATCCCGCCGCGGCCATCGAGCGATGGTTGACGCAGCAAAGCGCCCGGCCGGCAACGAGTCTGCTGGGCGGCGTCAATCCGCCGGTCATCGCGGCGATCCGCGAGGAATGGACGTCGGCGTGGAGCGAGTTGAACGTCGTTGAACGTCCTGCGCCGCATCTTCTCGCCAATCGAACTGATGCTCCCGACCGCGTCGGCCCCGACCGCCTGTTCGACGCCGTGGCGGCGAATCGACTGCGACGATCGGATCAGCCGGCGATCGTCATCGACTCGGGAACGGCGACGACGATCAACCTGATTGACGGCCAGGGCGCATTCCTCGGCGGATCGATCGTCGCCGGCTTCGGATTGATGGCTGCGGCTCTGCACGAACGCACGTCGCTGCTGCCGCTCATCGACGCCGCCGATCTGTCGCCGCCGCCGCTCGCGCTGGGTCGAAACACCACCGACGCCCTGCGCAGCGGTCTGTATTGGAATCTGGTGGGCGGTGTGAAAGAACTCGTCGCCAGGCTTTCCGACGTCGCTCTCGAAACGTCGGACGAGCCGCCGCTGGTCCTGCTGACGGGCGGTGCCTCGCCGCTACTGATACCGCACTTGCCCGCTTCCCGCCACGAACCGTACCTGACGCTGCAAGGTCTGATTCTGAGTGCGAACCTCGCAGGTCGGGCGGGAGCCTGACCTGCGAAAACAGAGCCGCGACCGTCAGGGAGCGTCTTGCGACTAAGAGCCTATCCGGAAAGTCTGATGTACCGCGTTCGGTCTGGCC
>JBAQZJ010000032.1:0-7815 GCA_049790855.1 Planctomycetaceae bacterium
CCCTCGCACCATCGCCACAGCGGGCCTCTCCACCCGCAGCCCCGCGATCGCCCGATCGACCGTCGGCAACCCCGTCCACCACCCGCCTAAAAACAGCACCGCCGCCACGCCGCTGATCAGGAACATGTGGGCGTATTCGGCGAGCATGAAGTAGACCCAGCGCAGCGTGCTGTATTCGGTGTGGAAGCCGCCGACCAGTTCGCTTTCGGCCTCGGCGAGGTCGAACGGCGCCCGCTTCGACCCAGCCGTCGCCACAGTGAAGAACACGAAGAACGCGGCGAAGGCGAACGGGCTGTGAAAGATCAGCCAGTTCGGCAGAAACCAGCCGCGCTGAGCCTCGCCGATGACCGCCAGGTTCAGGCTGCCCGCCGAAACCACCGGCACGAGGGCGCAGAGCGCCAGCGGAATCTCGTAGCTCACCATCTGAGCGGCTTCGCGCATTCCGCCGAACAGCGACCATTTCGACCCGCTCGCATATCCGGCGAGCACGATTCCCAGCACCTCAAGCGACAACATCGCCAGGAGGATGAACAGTCCGATGTCGGCGGCGACCGCCAGCCAGTCGCGGCTGAACGGCAATAGAATGAACGCCCCGAAGATTGCGATGTTCGCCAGGTAGGGCGCCATCCGGAACAGCATCCCGTCCGCCGCGGCGGGAAGGATGTCCTCTTTCTGAATCGCCTTGAGACCGTCGGCCAGCCCTTGCAGCCAGCCGAACTTTCCGCCGACCCGCGTGGGACCGAGCCGGTCCTGAATTCGACCGCTGATCTTCCGTTCCAGCCAGATCGCCGCCATCGGTACGACGCCGAAAAATGCGAGCAGAATCAGGGCATGGACGGCCGCCGCCAGCGACAAGGCCAGCCAGGAAACGAAGCCGTTGTCTGCAAGGAAATCGGCGATCGAAACGGCAGGGGACACGGGTGCAGAGCGGTGAGACGCAAACGGGTCGTCCGGGCGGGGAACGCGAACTGTAACCGGAACCGCCGCACCGATCTACGTCGGGAGCGCAGGCCTAGGCCTGCGGCTGAAAGAGCCACCTACCGTTCGCCACTCGCAGTCAACCCTCATCCTTCCCCGATCGCGAAATCGATCCGGGCAAACCCGGCCGCCAGGCATTCGTCGTAAACGCGAATGGCGTCGCCGAGCGGGACATCCGCAGCCACATCAAGCACGACGGGCATCTCGCCGGCCGCTCCGACCTGTTTCAGGCCCGCCAGAACAGTGCTCAACGCGTCGAGGTCGGGGTGGATCGTGCCGTTCAGTTCGGCAACCGTCCGGCCGTCCTGCGGCAGCAGCTTCAACCAGAGCCGTTCGAGCTGATCGGGCTGGCGTTGCGGCAGCTCGGCGGCGACGCCGCCGGCCGCCAGTTCGGTCGGCAACACCGCTTCGGAAGTGGCCCCGACGCTCGCGCACACGAAGAAAATCAACAACAAGAACACGCAATCGATCATCGGCGTCATCGCCTGATCGATCGTTCCGGCGTCAGGAGCACGATGACTCGTCGGAATTCGCATGGGGGAACTCGGTGGTCGTTCGCAGATGGTTGCGGGGGTGTTAGCCGCAGGCCCTGGCCTGCGCTGCGAACGGTGATCGAACGTGAACGTCGAAGGCGCTGTGAAGCGCAGGCCAAGGCCTGCGGCTAACGATGAGTCATGTCGTCATTCGCTTGATGCCACCACGGCGAACTTCACGTCGGTCACGGCTGCCTTGGCGGCGGCGGTCAGCAGCGGTTCGACTTCTCCGAAGGGAACGCCGCGATCGGAGCGGATGCGCAGTTCCAGCGGCGGCCCGTCGTCTTGGCCCTGTGTTTCGATCATCGCCTCGACGACCTGGCGCGGCTGCTCCTGGCCGCCGACGAGAAAGCGCGGGCCGGCGGCGATCGTCACCGTCAGCCTGCGGGGAGACTCGGCGTCGTTTTGCCGGGGCGTCGCTTCAGGCAGGTCCACCGATTCCGTCGGCTCGCTGCGGGCGAAGTGGCTCGTCGCCAGGAAGAAGATGATCAGGTTGAAGATGACGTCGATCAGCGGCGTCAGATTGACGCGCTGTGCTCCGCTGCGGCTTGTCGCCGACGGCACCCTCACGAGCGTCGCTCCCGCTGAATCGCGACAGAGGGAATCGCTGCGGCAGGCGGAGTGTAGGCCGCGGACGGCAGCGGTTTGCCGCGGGCTTCGCCGCGATCGGTCTCGGTCGTCTTCTTGCGTCGCAACGAAAGCATTTTGAAATCGGCGAAGACGTGTTCGGCGAGCAATGCCGCTTCGGCGATGCGTTCGTCGACGCGATTGCGGAACAGCGCATAGGCCGAGACCGCCGGCACCGCGACCATCAGCCCGAACAGGGTCGTCACCAGCGCCCGATAGATGCCCGGCGCGAGTTCCGAGACTTGCGGATTCGCTTTCTGCTCGAACTCGAGGAAGGCGAGAATCATGCCCCAGACGGTTCCCAGCAGCCCGAGCATCGGGGCGACCGTGCCGATCGTCGTCAAGTATTCGACCCGTCGCAGCAATCGGGCCGACTGTTCGATCGCGGCATCTTCCATCGCCTTTTCGACCGCCGCATAGTCGATGCGCACTTCAGCCAGACCGGCCGAGAGCATCCGGGCGAGCACGCTCGGATGCTGCCGGCAAAGCTCTTCGGCTTCGGCGGGCTTGCCTTGGGCGAGGCTCTGATGAACTTCCTCGGCCAGGCCGGCCGGCATCATCGCCCCCCGCCGCAGCAGCAGCAGCAACTGGACGATCAGCGCCACCAGCAGGATCGACAGCGCGATGATCAGGTAGCCGATCGTCCCGCCGGCGTCGAGCACGTCCTTCAACGACAACCGCCCTTCCCCCTCACCGGCGATGACCGGCCACGAGGCGGCGGGCAGCAGAATCAACCACTTCACGTGCGGCCCTCCCTGGGGTTCGTCGCGGCAGCCGGGGAATTCTACGGGAAACCGCGCGAGTTGGGAAAGGCGGGTTTCGACCTGTCGGTCGGCGATTTGGGCGCAGGCTTTCCTCGAATTGCAGGCCAAGGCCTGCGGCTAAAGGTTGATTTCGACGGCCGCTTTGCTTTGCGTGGGTTGAGCCTGACGGATGCGGTCGATTCGCGCCTGGGCGTCTTTCGCCGCGGTCGTCGAGGGAAAGCGTGTGAGGACTTCGCGGTAGAGGACGATCGCGTCGCCGGTGCGGCCGATCTTCGTCAGTTCGTCACCGGCCTGAACTGCCGAGCGTGCGGCCAGCGACGGGTCGGCGTCGTAGACCAGCGGCAGCCAGAGCAACGCGGCGGCGGCTCGTTCAGGGTCGCCGGCGGCAGACCAGGCGCGGCCGATGAGGGAATACGGCCCGCCGCGAAACGGCTCGGGGATCTCTTTCAGGCGGTCTTCCCAGCGTTCGATCTCGCCGATCGGGACACGTCCGTCGACCAATTGACGACGCCAGAGTTGGGCGCGGGCCAGCGTGAAGAGGTGCGGCTTGGTCTGCGAGGCGAGTTCGTTCAGAATTTCGGCCGCCTGATCGCCGGACTTCTCGTCGAACAACAGGATCGACGCCGCCAGCAGTTTGGCGTTGTCCGAGCGGCCAGGACGCAGCCACAGTCGGGCCTCGGCGGCGAGAAACGGCTCGGGCGGGGTCGTGCTCCAGTCGAGGGGAATCAGCCTGAGATGCTGCGTCGCGGGATCGCTCGACTCGATCGCCAGAAAGTTACTGACGGCCTGGGCACGGTCTCCGCGGGCCAGTGCGACTCGCACAAGCACCGCGAGAATCTCGCGGCGCATCCACTGCCGCGTGTCTTCGGCCAGTGCGGCGTTCAACTGCGTCGCCGCCTCGTCGGCGTTGCCGTTTTCAAAAGCCTTGAGGCCGTCGAGATGGCTTTTCAGTCGAGGCGTTTCGACATTGACGACGCGCTCGGCGACGATCTCGTGGACGTCGTCGCCGCTGCGGATTTTGATCACACCGCCGGTCCAGTCGAGGATCTGCCCGACGAGCACGACCTTTCCGACGCCGGAGGGTGTTCGCACGGTGACGCGATCGTCGGCGCGGGCCGTCGCCGCGAGGGCGAGCACGGCGAGGAAGAACGTCACCAAAACGCAGACCCACCGGACGCGGCCGGTGGGCTTCAAGAATGTGTTCATCGCACCTTTCAACCTCTCATCCCTCAACCCCTCATCCCTCAACCCTCGGCGTCACGTCGCGGTACTCGTAGCCGCCGTTGTTCTGGTGGGCGAGGCGTTCGAGAGCCGTCGAGTGCTTCAATTTCGAGCCTTTGCCGAATTCGACGGCATGGATGCGCGTACCGCCGCGGTTGGTCCGACGAATTTCGTCGAGATCTTTCGCGGTCATTGCCGGATCGTCGGCGTCGGTGAGGAAGAAAATCGCATCCGGCTGGATTTCGAGGGCGGCCCGTAAAGCTCGCATATGATCGGTACCGGCGTCGGGCCGGATGACGGCGATGAACTGCCGGGCGAGCGTGCGGTTGATGTCGCTGGCCCAGTAGAGCTTCTGGGGAGCCTGTCCCGGTAACCGCATGATCTGCGGATGCTCGCTGTAGAAGATGATCTGGAACTGTTGCTCGGGGTCGAGCGATTCGAGGCTTCCCATCAACTCGGCCTTGGCGGCGGCCATCGGTCTGCCGTCGGGGTCGGCCATGCTGCCCGATGAGTCGATGACGTAGACAAACGTGGCTCCTTCGTCGCGCAAACCGAAGAAGCCGTCCTCGCCGCGCGCCGATCCGGAAGGAGCGGCCGGAAGATCCCCCACGCCGCCGGACGTTGTTCCGGCTGCCGCCGATGACGAAAACTGCGGAACACCTGCACCCGGTCCGACAACCGGCGGCAAGTCCGCAACCGGAAGGCCGGGCAGTTCGAAGGGCGGCATGTCGCTGGCGGCGAGATCGGCGGCCGGCAGGTCGGACGAATCGAGAGCCGGCGAGTCGACGGTCGCGTTTTCCGACGACTGGTCGCTGGCCTCGGAACTCTCGCCGTCCGAGTCGTTCAGCCGCGTGACGAGGCCGACGGTTTTCCAGTCGGCATCGGCTTCCCCGCGTTGACCAGGCCCGGTGCAGCTCCGCAGCCCGAACGAGGCGACCAGCAACAACAGAACGTGGAACCAGATCGACGCGGCCCAACTCGGCAACATGCCGCGCCACAACCGCGGCTCGGTCGGAGCACGACTTGCACGGTTGTTGATCGTTGACGGAGAGGTCATGAGATCAAGCGAACGAGGCAATATCAGGCCAGCGCCTTAGCCGCAGGCGTTGGTCTGCGCTTCAACGTGACTGGCACGAGCTTTTCCAAGACGAAGCGTTATTGAGGCGCGTTGCCAGTCGACGAAGCAGGCGCGTTTCCCGCGGTGTCTTTAATCTTCTGCAAGTAGAACGAAGTGATATCGGCGACTTCGGCTTCGGCAGGCGGCGTGTAGCGGAACTCGCTCGGATCAAGCGAGGCGTTCACGACGATGTCACGGAAGTCGAGTGTCAGGATCGGTGCCGGCTCGGCGCCCGGCGCGGCCTCGATCTGCTTGAGATAGCGGATGCGATACGGGAACAAGGTCTCGGAATCGAGGTACACACGAATCAGGTCGGGCACATGCGGCGGCAGCGGTCGCGGCTCGGTCGTGGGGGCCGGAAGCAACTGAGCCTTGGCCTGAAACTGCTGTCGCACCTCGGGCTTCCAGACGCCCTGCAGGACATAGAACTTCCGGCCTTCGATCGTCGCCGTCTGCGTCGGTTGGAAGTCGTTCGAACGTTCGATCGAGGCCAGCAACGCCGGCAGCCCGCCCAGGCCAAGCTCGGCGAGTTCCGTCGCTTTCGCCTGTGCTCCGTCGGTGGCCGCGAGAATCTGGTTGACGTCCCGCCGGGTGATGCGCAGCTTCGGCCCGACGTCGTAGATCGTCCAAAGCACCTCGCCGTCCGAAACCTGGAGCAGTCGACCTTTGTTCTCGCCGATGGAAACGTCGACGTCGACGCGAACGCGATGGTCGACGCCCTGCAAGTAGACTCCCTCCGCCTTGAACCGCCGCGGCCCGAACTCGGCGGTTTCGACCATCTTTGCCTTGAGCGTGCGGTACCCGGACAGATTGTCCCGGGACTGGCGAAGCAGCACCGAAGCCTCGGGATTGCCGCTGGTCGCCTCGCTCTGGCCACCGGCCGGGTCGGAACTTTGTTCCTGGCCGTAACCCGCTTGGGCGGCAACGAGGACGGCCGCCGAAAAGCTAAGCCAGCGAAGGATCTGTGGGAAATGCCGACGATCGGCACTGTCCGGGATGTGACGGTTGGTCATTGTCTTCCGGAGATGCGGGATTTGCCAAAGGTGGGGGTGTCTGCGGTCCGAAAGAAGAAGTGACGCCGCGCAAGGTGCGGCGGAAGGGGCACGGCCGCAGAACGAACGTACCCCGCAGCGAAGTGTTTTGATTGTACGAGCAACCCGGCGACGGGGTCGAGGGGATTCCGGCGGCGGAGCCGCCGGGTGCCTGGTGGCCTTGTGTCTGGTGTGACCGCTAAGCGAGCGACCAGACCACCAGACACCAGACGACCAGACACCACCCGAACGAAGCCCACGAGGACACGGAAGAAGGGGTCGCAATGAAGTACTACCTGTTCGCATTGGCGACGCTTGTCGTCGTTTGCGTGGGCTGCGCCTACGACGGTCAGCAGACCGTTCCCAGACAAGACACCTACCATGCGCCGCCGGCCAATATGATGGTCCGACCCGGTCCCATGGTCGACGGCCCCGGCCCGGGGGTGCTGCCGTACATCGCCCAGCCCGGCGCGGGCACCGCGGTCATGAAGACGACTCAGGTCCGGTTCGTCGGGCCGGCCGGCATGAGCGTCGGCTGGATCGTGCCGGGCGGGTTCGCCGACAACCAGCTCGTCACCCCGGCCCGGTACAACTTCCCGCAGAACGCGACGTACCGGCTGAAAGTCGGCAGCGTTCCGAACCGTGAAGGTCTGGTCGTCTATCCGACGCTCCAGGTCTACCCGGCCGATCCGAACACCGACGCCTACCTGTCGCACAACAGTGTTCCGATCGAGCTGACCGTCGAAGACCTCGATCAGGTCGAAAGCAACAACTTCGTCACGAAGGTCATCTACCTGCCGGACGCCCGCTACCAGGATCTTGCGATTCCCGGCGTCGAGACGCTCGTGAGCACGCGGCTCGATCCGGGCGTCAATCCGATCGCCGAAGCCGCTCGCCGCGGCACGATCATGGCGGTCCTGCAGATGGGCAACGCCGACCTGGAGATCGCCGGCCCGCCGCGTCCGGCCGGTCCCGGAATGCCGCCGATCCAGCCGATGTCGCACACCGTCGCCGACGGGGCCACGGGCCAGTTCCAGCCTCCGATGCCGACCGCGGCGATCGAGGGCGGAGCGATCGGGGTACCCGGCCCGATGATCGTCGGAGACCGCAGCCTGCCGGGCCGCCCGGCCTTCCATCCGGTCGCCGGCGTCGGCCCGGTGCCGAGTTGGGGCGACCCGATCACCGGCACGCCGATCGGCCTGCCCGGCCCGCCGCACCTGCCCTACGGCGGTCCGGCCGGCCTGCAAAGCCACACGGTTCGCAACCTGACGAAGGTGAACATGGGCCAGCCGGTCGACCATATGCTGGTCGACGTCAAGCACAAGCCCGGCATCAGCATGCCGAAGCCGGTCAAGTACATCTATTACGAAGAGGAGCACCCGGAACTCGCCCCGGAAGAGATCAACTATCCGGGTGGAATGGTCGGCGGCGGTGCCGCCTACGCACCGCCGGGACATGCTCCGGCTCAGCACTGATCTCAACCGCTTGGAACACGGGCAAGCCCACCGGCCGCGACCCACCGGCCGCAGCCGGTGGGCGTCTCG
>JBAQZJ010000033.1:0-5259 GCA_049790855.1 Planctomycetaceae bacterium
GGTCTCGGCGGTTCCGCTGGTCGGCCCGTTGATCGGACAAGTCGTCGGCGGCGTCGTCGACGCCGCAACGACCGGCTGGGTGACCGTCGTCGTCGAGGGGACGACCGACGACCCCTCGGCTCGCATCGTCCCTCTGAAAGTTCTGCCGGACGGCGTCCGAGCGATGTTCGACACGCTCACCCCGCAACGCCCCGGCCCGCGAACAGCCGTTCTGCCGGGACGACGACGGTGACGGTGGACGGCCGAAGCACGAAATCCGAAGCACGAAATCCGAAGCACGAAATCCGAAAATACAGTAGCGAACTGTTTCGGATTTGCCGCGCTCTCATCACGACAGCAGCATTTCGAGGTCTTCCGTCGAAAGATCGCCCAGCACGTTCGCGTCGGCTTCGAGAATGCCGTCGGCGAGTTGGCGCTTGCGGCGCTGCAGTTCCGCGATCTTCTCCTCGACGGTGCCTCGCACGATCAGGCGGTACGCGAAGACGTTCCGTTTCTGCCCCAGCCGGTGCGCCCGGTCGATCGCTTGCGCCTCGACCGCCGGGTTCCACCAGGGGTCGAGCAGGAAGACGTAATCGGCGGCGGTCAAATTGAGACCGAGACCTCCCGCCTTCAGGCTGATCAAGAAGGCGCCGCAGTCGGGATCGGCCTGGAACCGCTCCACCCGCTGCTTGCGGTCGCGCGTCTGACCATCGAGGTACTCGTACGTCACGCCGGCTGCATCCAGATGCTCGCGGACGATCGACAGCATGCTCGTGAACTGCGAGAAGACGAGCGCCTTGTGGCCTTCGTCGATCAGTTCCTGAAGCTGCGGCACGAGCACGTCGAGCTTCGCCGACTCGTCGAGCGGACCGCCGTGATCGAGCAGCGACGGATGGCAGGCGGCCTGACGGAGTCGCAGCAACGCCTCGAGCACATGCATGCGGGTCTTGGCGATTCCGTCCTTGCGAACCATGCCCAGCAGGCTCTGCCGGTAATGATCGCGCAGTTCGAGATACAGCTCGTTCTGCCGTTCCGTCATGTCGCAGTAGATCGTCTCTTCGAGCTTGTCCGGCAGGTCGGCTGCGACCTGTTTCTTCGTTCGGCGGAGAATGAAGGGACGCATCGCCTGGGCCAGCAGACCGCGGTTCTGCTCTTCGCCTTCCGCCCCGGTGAACATGCGGAACAGCGAGCTGCGCCCCAGCATGCCGGGGTTGAGAAACTCGAAAATCGACCAGAGATCGCCGAGATGGTTCTCGATCGGCGTGCCGGAAAGCGCGACGCGATGCCGCGCCCGCAGCAGCCGCGCCGCTTTGGCGACCTGGCTGCCTGAGTTTTTGATCGCCTGCGCCTCATCGAGCACGACGTAGTGAAACGGCACGTCCTTGAGATGGACGACGTCGCGTCGCAGCGTGCCGTACGTCGTCAGCACGAGGTCTGCAGCTGCGAAGTCGGGCCGCATGTCGGCCCGGTCGATTCCCGTGTATTCCAGTACTTTCAGGTCGGGCGTGAACCGCGTGCATTCCTGCACCCAGTTGAACAGCAACGACTTCGGCACGACGATCAGATTCGGGCCGGAACCGGGAGCGTCCTTCTTGGCGTATTCGAGCAAGGCGAGCAACTGGACCGTCTTGCCGAGGCCCATGTCGTCGGCGAGGCAGCCCCCCAGGCGGAACTCCTGCAGGAATCGCAACCAGCCCAGTCCTTCTCGCTGGTAGGTTCGCAGGCTTCCTTCGAATCCTGCAGGTTCCGGTGACGGTTCGACGCCGCGGAACGTACGGAATTTCTCCGACAACTCGGCGAACTTGTCGTCGACCTGCACCGATTCGTGCGCCGACAACAGTGCGTCGAGCAGCGCGATCTGGTTCGGCGCGAAACGCATATGGTCTTCGGCCGCCGCGCCCAGCCCGGCCAGCAGGCCGAACTTCTGCGCCCACTCTTCGGGAATGATGCCCAGCGAACCGTCGTCGAGCCGGACGGTCGTCTCTCCGCGCGAAAGTGCCGCCAGCAGTTCGGGAAAGGGGACGGTCTGGCCGTCGAAGTCGAGATCGGCGTGCAGCTCGAACCAGTCGATGCCGCTTTTGACCCGAAAGGCGACGTCCGCCGGCCGCCGGATAGGCGAACCGTCGGCGGTCACGTCCCAGCCCAACTCCATCAGCGTACGGACCGCCGGCCCGAGATCGCGAGCGGCCACTTCGACGTCGGGCCCGTCGTCGTTGCGTTCCATCAGCTTGCGGAAGCCGTGGTCCTGCAACTCCGACCAGGCGCGGTTTTCCGCCGAACGATCCCGGATGAGACACCGCCCGCGGTCGCGCTGCACGATCGCCCAGCGATCGCTGGTCGCGGCGATCACCTCGCCGTCGTAATCGAACCGCACATGGCCGACGAGCCGTTCCAGGTGCCGCAGCCGTCCGGACGGAGACTGAATGGTGACGCGCTTCGTCGGCGTCACGCTCACTTCCTCGAGGCGAAGTTGTTCCGGCAGCAAAAGCCGCGGCAGCGTCGGCATGTCGAGCAGCCGATCGACCAGCTCGGTCTCTTCGCCGTCGGGCACGTGAACGGGCGAGCCGTCGGTCAACAGCCGCACCCAGCCGAAGGCATGATAATCGTGGAGTCGGGCGATGCTTTCTTCGGTCAGCACGAGTCCGCCGGGCGTCAGCAATCGCACCGACGCCGAAGGCAGCGTCTCGTCGCCGCGGACGATCGCCGTCGACAGCTTCCACTGGCCGTTGTCGGCCGGGTCGACGCGGACGGCCAATTCCCACGGTTCGCCGTCGTCCCAGCGCAGCGGCGTCCAGCTCTTCTCTTTCGACCCGAGCAGCCGGACCCGCCCTGTCCGGCACATCAGGGGCAGAAGCCGTTCCGACAACTCCTGCGGAATGAAATAACGAAAGACCGTCGCCGCGGTTTCGCCTTTGAGAACGCCGTTTTCCGAACGATCGGGCGCACCACCATAGAGATACGACAGAATCGTCCGGTCGTCATCGAGATCGAGCTCGTCAAACCGGCCGGGCCGAAGCTTCAGCGGCTTGAGCTTGCCCCACTGCCCCGTCGCACGCCGCTGACGCTGCGAAACCTGCACCGCGAGCCGCGAGGCCCGTTTGCTGGCGGCAAGATCGATCTCGTAGAACACCTCGCGCTCGCGGGCTTCGCCGGCCGCGGCAATCTGGTTCTCTTCCAGATCTTCCCGCAGCGACTGGAGCGCCTGCTCCCACGGTCGCAGCTTCGGCTTGCGCTGGACGACTGGTGCGACAGCCGCCTGCCCGCCGTTACGTCGCGGGAGCAATCGTGCCGCGATCAACTCGCTTGGATCAAAATCCTCGTCGTCGCCGTCGTCTGCCCAGGCTTCCGGGCCGGCGTAAACCGGCTCGTCCGACATGAAGGGCGGCAGATAGCCCGGCTTCGACGCCCCCGACAGCAGCTTCGCCCCGTCGATCGCGCGGATCGTCGCCCAAAGGTGCTTGCAGACGCCCAATTTCGCAAACTGCTCGCATGTGCAGTGCTTGCCGAGCTTGCCGTCGGCGCGGTCGAGCTGGGTCTGATAGTCGACCCCGTCGCGCACGACGCCGTAGACGCGGTCGGGCGTGACCCGGCGAATCGCGACTCGATCGTCGGCGTAGTAACCATCCCCCCGAAACCGGAGATCGGGGCGAAACTGTTTCTCCAGAAGCTCCGCGAGCGTCATGCGTTCCGTGCGTTTCCGAGTCGATCAGAAAGAAAATCGCACTCGCGGCGACTGGTCCGCAAGCGTGATCGCGCGTCCGGCAAGACTACCCGAATCGACCCGTGATTGAATAGTCATCGGCATCAGTTTCCGACGCCCAGCCGAACCTTCCAGGCTGCGCGTGAGAAGGCGCTTCCGTCATGTTATCCTGCCGGGCACCATTCGCCCACCGGTCCTTCAGGATTCCTGATCGAGTTCGCCTCTCGCTGCGATATCGCTCGGGAACCATTTGCATGTCGACGCTCGCCGAACCACCTGCCGCAGCCACTCCAGTCCTTTCGGAAAGTGACATCCGTACCTGGATCGCTGCAAACGTTCCCGCCGCCGATTACCGCGGAAAACGCGTGCTGCTCGTCATTCCCGACGGCACTCGCACGGCCCCGCTGCCGTTGCTGTTTTCGGCGCTGTCCGACCATCTCGGACCGGTCGTCAAACAGCTTGATGCGATCGTCGCTCTGGGAACCCACCAACCGATGAGCGAAGCCGCGATCCGGAAACTGCTGGGCATTTCGGACGACTCGGGGGGCTTACGCCCCCCGCTCGCCAACGTCGGCCTGTTCAATCACGAATGGGACAACCCGGCCCGGCTCGCGACGATCGGCACGCTCACGGCCGAGGACACGGCATCACTGTCCGACGGCCGGCTGAGCCTCGAAGTGCCTGTCGAGATCAACCGCCGGGTGCTCGATTACGACGTGCTGCTCGTCGTGGGGCCGGTGTTTCCGCACGAGGTCGTCGGCTTCTCGGGCGGGAACAAATATTTCTTTCCCGGCATCAGCGGGCCGAAGCTGCTGAACTTCTTTCATTGGCTCGGTGCGCTCGTCACGAACGTCGGCATCATCGGCGTGAAGGAAACGCCGGTCCGCAAAGTCGTCGAGCATGCCGCAAAGCTGATTCCCGTCGAGCGTCGCTGCCTGGCGTTCGTCGTCCGTCCCGATGCGGCCCTCTACGGCCTGTTCTACGGCACGCCCGAGCAGGCGTGGAGCGACGCCGCCGATCTGTCGAGCACAGTCCACATCACGCGCAAGGCGAAGCCGTTCCATACGGTTCTGTCGTGCGCCCCGCCGATGTACGACGAGCTGTGGGTCGCCGGCAAGTGCATGTATAAGCTGGAGCCCGTCGTCGCCGACGGCGGCGAGCTGATCATCTACGCCCCGCACATGCGTGAAGTCAGCGTCACGCACGGCAAGCTGATCCGCGAAGTCGGCTACCACTGCCGCGACTACTTCGTGAAGCAGTGGGACAAGTTCCAGCACTACCCCTGGGGCACGCTGGCCCACAGCACCCACGTCCGCGGCGGCGGCACCTTCGAGAACGGCGTCGAACGCTGCCGGGTGCAGGTGACACTCGCCTCGCAGATCCCGCCGGAGGAATGCGAAGCGATCAACCTCGGTTACCGCGCCCCGGCAACGATCGACGTGGAGTCGTTCGCGAATCGTGAGGACGAGGGCGTGCTGCTGGTGAGGAAGGCGGGGGAGATGTTGTATCGGTTGGAAGAGTAGGGTGGGGTTCGGCCCACCGCTCCACTGTGCCGCGGTCTCCCGACCGCGGTACCCGGC
>JBAQZJ010000034.1:0-8866 GCA_049790855.1 Planctomycetaceae bacterium
AAGTCCGCGGTCGGGCGACCGCGGACTTCGCGAAAGCGAGTGTCCGTGTCCGTTTCAACCGTCGCGGAGTCCCTCGAACAGCGGCGTGCTCAGGTAGCGTTCGCCGATGTCGGGCAGGATGACGACGATCGTCTTGCCGGCGCTGTCGGGGCGGGCGGCGATCTTGAGGGCGGCGGCCATCGCGGCACCGCAACTGATGCCGCAGGTGATGCCCTCTTTCGTGGCGATCTGTTTCGCCATATCGAACGATTCTTCGTCGGTGACGGCGATCACCTCGTCGACGAGGCTCATGTCGAGCACGTCGGGCACGAATCCGGCGCCGAGACCCTGAATCTTGTGCTTGCCAGGCTGCCCCCCCGAGAGCACCGGGCTGCCGGTCGGTTCGACGGCGACGCTGTGCAGCGGCTTGCCTTTTTCCTTCTCGAAGTAGCGCGAGACGCCGGTGATCGTGCCGCCGGTGCCGATGCCCGACACGAAGATATCGACGTTGCCGTCGGTGTCGTTCCAGATTTCGGGGCCGGTCGTCTTGAAGTGAATTTCAGGGTTGGCGGGGTTCTTGAACTGTTGCGGCATGAAGTAGCCGTCCTGTTTGGACAGCTCCTCGGCCCGCGAAATCGAGCCTTTGATGCCGTCGGCGGCGGGCGTGAGGATCAGCTCTGCGCCGAAGCTTCGCAGGACGGCCCGGCGTTCCAGCGACATCGTCTCGGGCATGCAGAGCGTCAGCGGATAGCCGCGAGCCGCGCAGACGAACGCCAATGCGATGCCGGTGTTGCCGCTCGTCGGCTCGACGATCTTCATGCCGGGCTTGAGGACGCCTCGTTTTTCGGCGTCCCAGATCATCGCCGCGCCGATCCGGCACTTGACGCTCAGCGAGGGATTCCGACCTTCGACCTTGGCGAGGACGGTCGCATTCATGCCTTTCGTCAGATGGTTGATCCGAACAAGGGGCGTGCGACCAATCGAGAACGAATAGTCTTCGAAGACCGGCATCGAGTGTCTCCTGGTGGGCCTGCGGCGGTCGGACTCAGCGGTGATTATTGAAAACGCGGGCCAGCAGGGCAACGCCAACCGTCGCGCGGGTCGGCTTCGAGGCGACGCTGCGGATGTAAGTCTCCGACGAGGCGACGACCATCAGATCGGCCGTGACCAACCGCGATCTGTCGAGGCTCCTCAGCGGAACGTGCAATGCCGTTTCCACCGGCTTCGTGCCGACTTCGCCCTTGAGATACCGGCGGAACGGATCGCTGATGCGATTGATGACGATCACTTCGCTCGGCGCTTTCGGATCGCCGATCGGACGTAGGATGATCGTCGCCTCCATCGCCGTTCCGGCCGCGAGCGCGGTTTCGATCGCCGCCGGCAATTTCGCCGGCGGCGTCTCCACGACCGCCGGTGCGACGGCGTCGACGGCAGGCTCGGGACGCGGCGCAGTGAGATCGGTGCTGTTCGTGTGAGGAATCGTTCCCGACGTCTCGGCAAACGGATTCGACTCGACGTCCGCCGGCGTCGTTTCCGCACCGGTCGAACCGCTCGGCGGCTCCGTCACGTCGGCAACGACGATCGGCTGTTCCTGGGGTGCGGGAATCAATGCTCCGTAGTTCGCATCGACCAGCAGTTCGTGGATCTCCGCCGTTCCGACGTAGACGCCGCGACGATCGGCCCGGTCGGCGGCGAAGCAGACGCCGATCACGCGCCCTTCCGAGTCAAACAGGCCGCCGCCGCTTCGTCCGACGACCGGCATGCCTGTGCATTCGGTGGTTCCCGGCCCCTGATAGGGGTTCAACCGCGTGACGGCATGCTGTTCTTTCGTCGGCGCTTTGCCGTCGCCGCACCCGACGCTGAAGACATGATCGCCCGGCTTGGGAAACTGGTCGGTCGCTGCCAGGGGCGAGACCGGCAGCACGCCGCAGCCGGTCACGACGACGAGCGCGACGTCGGCACTTTCGTCATGTCGCAACAGCTTGCCGTGAAACGTCTGCGGTTCGCCCGTCGGGCCGTCCGGAAACAGGTCGACGGCGACGTCGGCCGTTTCGCCGAACTCGCGGAAGATGTGCCAGCAGGTCAGCACGAGCGCGGCGCCGTTGCGAGATCCGATCAGCGTGCCGGAGCCGAAGTCGGTGCCTTTTTCGTTGGTCACACGAATACGGACGGCCGTTTGCAGCGGCTTTCCCGCCGTGGGGACGGCAGGGTTGGCATTGGTCGAAGCCGGGGGAGGCTGCGGCTGTTCGCTCGGTGTCTGACCGCGAGAAACTGTCCCAGAATCGAACTCTGGGGGCTGCTCGGGAGCCGGCTCGCCTTTGCCGAGCATCCCTTCAAACCAGCGCCGCCGTTTCGGAGCCGACTCGGCGGACGGAGCTGCGGCCGACGACGGAATCTTCGCCAGCATCTGCCGCAATCGCGCCTCGCTCTGTCCGCCGACGGCTCGATCGACCTCCTGACCGTTGACGACCAGCACGAAGGCGGGAATGCCTTCGACCTTGAAGCGCTGGACGAGATCCCGATGTTGATCGACGTCGATCTGACGAATCGGCAGCCCCTCTCGTCGCAGTCTCTCGACGACGGGGTTCATCTGCTGACACGGACTGCACCACGTCGCCGTGAAGTCGAGGAGCTCGCCCTGAGGGGCGGCGCCAAGAGCGGCGATGAGCAGCAGGGCTGGCGACATAGCGTCACTCCGGGAAAGGCCGCCGTTGAAGCGGCCGGGCAGAGAAGAGGCAGACCGGAAGAACAGGTCGCCGCCGTCACCACGATCCCGGAGTCGGCCAGCCCGAACGGCCGACCGCAGACACCCTCGAGCAGACACCAGCCGAACGCGCAGAATTGCCGGACATCATCAATGGCCTCCATGCCTGCGTCTTCGGGGCGTCATGCCCCTCGATACCCGGCCAGGGAAGCCGGATTGCGAGAGCCGCCGCCCTCGCATTCTGTGGCAGTTACAACGGAATCCGGCAAACCCTGCAAGACCGGATCCTTCGCGTGCGAGCAAAATCAACGCAAACCGATGCGGAGTCGGCATTTATCCTGTTCATCTGCGGAGACGCCCAATCCGCGATCGCTTGTCATTGAACCATGGATGCAGATTTCATGCCGGTCATTGGCGATCGCGAACCGATTTTCGCTGGGGAAAGTTCGGCTGCCATGAGGCAAGGCATTCGTTCTGCCGACGATGGTCACTTGCCAGGGCGGATCGGATGAGACTTTTTTGATGGATTGCGGTCGAATGCCGCACCCAAGCCGTATACTTCGCCGGGAACCTCCCGGTATAATCGTCGAGTGACTTCCGGCGGCGAAGATGGTTCGACGCCTGCCGGGGGGGCCTGCCCCCATCGACGCTCGACCTCGTGTCGAGCTCCCGCCGTGAGGTGCGCATGAAGCCCAGCCGATCCGTGCTTGTTTCTCTCCTGCGTTCTTTGTCCGTCCAGCTTCACGAATGGATGACGATGGTTCAGCGGGAGGGATCGCGTGTGCCGGCGAGGGTCTGTTTTTACGCTCCGACGCCGCCGCGCAACCGCCGGCGACGGCGACGGCGCTGAAGTGCCCGCCTTCTGCCACCCGCAACGGGTGTGACGTCAGAGAACGATTTTATGACCGTTCGGATGCCCGCCGGCACACCGGCGACGGGTCTGCCCATTCACACCGCACGACTCCGACTGGTATTCTGCATTGGGACGTTGGCCGTTTTGCTCGCCGGCTGCTCGTCGGACGAACCAGTCGTTGTCGAGCGCGTGCCGAAGGAAGACATCGGGCCGGCCCCCGTCGTCAAGCCGGTCGCCCGAACCGACCGGATGCTCGCGGCCATCATCCCGCACGGCGAGACGGCGATCTTCTTCAAGACGACCGGGCCGGAACAGGTCGTCGCCGGTCTGAAAGACGGCTTCCTCCAGACGGTCCGCTCGTTGAAATTCGAGGGCGATCGACCGCAATGGACGCTGCCGGAAGGCTGGACGCAGGAGACGGGCGACGGCGGCGAATTGCTGGCGACGGTCGCCATTCCGGCCGAGCCGCCGCTGTCGATGACGGTGACGTCGCTGCCCCTGCGGGGCGACGATGCGGAATACCGCCTGATCAACGTCAACCGCTGGCGTCGCCAGATGGGTTTGCGCGATATGGCCGCCGATCAGCTTCACGCCGGCGGCGATCTGAATGAAGAGACGGTCGCAGTGCCGCTGGAAGACGGAACGAAGGCGACCGTCGTCAACATCGCCGGCCAGTTCGCATCAGGCGGAATGACGCCGCCGTTCATGTCGCAGGGCGGATCGGCGAGGCAGTCGTCGTCCACGCCTCCGAACGCCGACGAAACCGCGGGACCGGAGTATGATGTCCCGGAAGGCTGGAAGGAACTGGGGGCCGAAGGAATCAGCGTCGCGTCCTTCATGGCGGGGGAGGTCCGCACGACGGTTATTCCGCTTTCCGCGTCCAACGAAGTGGCGGCGAACGTCAACCGCTGGCGCGAGCAGGTCGGGCTGCCGAAGATCGACGAGTCGCAGGTCGACGAAACGCTCGAATCGATGACGCTGGGTGATGGCCAGGACGGCAAGTACGTCGAACTGATCGGACCGGAATCCGAAAAGCAACAGGCGATTCTCGGAGTGATCGCTTACCGCGACGACGTCGCGTGGTTTGTCAAGATGACGGGGGACTCGAAAGACGTCCTCGACGAACGATCCGACTTCCAGAGCTTCGTGAAGAGCCTTCGATTCTCTCAAGGCGGCCAGTGATCCTGAGCCGGCGACGTCGGACGGGTTCGTTCCGACAGTCGCGCGACGCCCCAGGATCGGAGAGGCACTCATGGCGACGACCGTCCTTCCCGCACACGACTCTTCCGATCCGGTCGGCGAGGCTGGCACAGCGACTCGACGCCGGCAAAGGCCGGGCCTGGGCAAACGCATACTGTCGCCGCTGGCTTCATTGAAGCTGACGGTCGTCCTGATGGCGATCGGCATCTTCATCGTGCTGGCCGGAACTCTCGCCCAGGCCGAAATGGGCATCGAACGGGTCGTCAACGAGTTCTTCCGCGTCCGTCCGTGGGGGCCGACGTTCGGCTTCGCCTGGATTCCGTTTCAGATCTTCCTCCCCGAGTCGTTCTTCCCCGGTCGCCCTCCGCAGGTCGGGGGTGGGTTCTGGTTCCCCGGCGGATGGCTGATCGGCAGCCTGATGTTCGTGAATCTGATCGCCGCGCATGCGGTGCGATTCACGGTGCAGGCCAAGGGGATGCGGCTGTTGGCGGGGCAGACCACGCTGCTGCTGGGCATCGCGGTGACTGCGATCGTCGTCGCCAGCGGTTCGGGCGCAGCGGGGCTTCAAGCGACGCCGATCCTGAATTGGACGGTGCTCTGGCGACTGTTTCAGACGCATGTCGTGCTGTTCGCCGCGGCGAACATCGGCATCGCGGCCTGGCTCTATCTGCGACCGGGGGGCGATCGCCGCTATGCCTGGATCGCCATCGCCGCCACGCCGATCACGCTGGCGCTCGCCGCGTGGGCGCTGCTGATTTCCGACGTCAGCGACTCGTCGATGCGCATCCTGTGGCAGCTCATCAAGGGCACGATGGCGGCCCTGGTGCTGCTCGCCGGTTGTGTCCTCGTGTTCCGCAAGCGATCGGGCATCGTGCTGTTGCATTCCGGCGTCGGCCTGCTGATGATCAGTGAACTGCTCGTCGGGCTGCAGGCCGTCGAGACGATGATGGTCCTGCGGGAAGAAGAGACTCGGTCATGGGCGCAGGACATCCGCACCGTCGAACTGTCCGTCGTCGATCCCTCACCGGCCGATCACGACACCTTGACGCGATTCCCGGTCTCGCGGCTCAAACCCGACGCGATCCTGGCTCACGAGTCGATTCCGTTCCGGATTCGAATCGACCAATACTTCGACAACGCGACCGTCGTCGACCTGCCGGCGGGAGAGACTAATCCCGCCGACTCTGGTTTCGCCCATCAGGCGCAATGGGTCGTTCGCGAGACTCCGGAAGTCGCCGGCACCAGCACCGACGGCGGCGTCAACACGCCGGCCGCGTATGTCACGGTCCTTGACGCCGAGGGTCGGAAGAAGCTCGGCACGTACCTGTTGAGTGCCGAACTGAGTCGACCGGAGACCGTCCGGATCGGCGACGTCGAGTGGCGGATCGACCTGCGATTCGAACGCGACTACAAACCCTACTCGGTCACGCTGATCGACATTCGCAAAGACAACTACGTCGGCACCGACGTCGTCAAGAACTATTCGTCTGACATTCGCGTCGCGTCGGACGAACTGGGGGCGAACTTCCAGCGAAGGATCTGGATGAACAATCCGCTTCGCTTCGCCGGCGAGACGCTCTACCAGACCAACTACCTGATGCCCGATAAGTCGGGCCGCGAAGGATCGGCGTTTCAGGTCGTCAAGAACACGGGCTGGATGCTGCCTTACGTCGCCTGCATGATCGTCGTCGTCGGCATGGCGGCGCAGTTCTTCGTCACGCTGTCGCGGTTCGTCGGTCGACGGGCCGCAGCGACGACGGCGACTGCTGCCGGTCGTCAGATCGCCGGGCGGCGCGACCGTTACGGCTGGGTCGTTCCGGCCGTCGTCACGCTGTTCTTCTTCGCGTGGCTCGGGTCGAAATTCGCCCCGCCGCGTGCAGAACCGGGCGAGCCGGACCTCGTCGCCTTCGCGGAACTGCCGATCGCCTCGCAGGGCCGCCTCAAGCCGATCGACACCGTCGCCCGCGACGCCCTGAAAGCCCTGTCGAACAACCGGCAGCAGTTCAAGACGGGTGAGACGTACGGCCCGTTCGACCTGTTCCACGAAAAGGAACCGGCGATTCGCTGGCTGATGGAATTCATTGCCGACCCGCGCGAAGGCGGGCAGCGGCAGGTCGTCCGCATCGACAACGACGAACTGTTGTCGGTCCTCGAACTGCCGACCGACCGCGAAGGCTTCATGTACTCGATCACCGAAGTCTCGAAGGCCGTTCCGGCGCTGGCGAAGCGCATGGACGAAGTCCGCGCCAAGATCGCGAAAGGCGAAACGCTCGACGCCGCCGATCGCGCGACTCAGGAACTCGAACGCAAAGTCGGCGTCATCGACCTGCTGTTGACCTCGTTCCAGCCGAACACCGACGTCATTCAAGGCGGCGTGCCGGCCCTGCGCGAGTACATGCGGCGTTATCAGGTGCTCAAGCACGGCGACATGTCGACCGAGCCGGACACCCCCAGCCGCAATCCGCCTCTGGCCGTCTTCTACAAAGACCTCGCAAGCGAGGACCGCGACTGGGAGACGCTCGGCCATGCCCAGTTGATGGAAGGCATTCTGCAATGGGCCGCCAGCCGGACCGGCGAGCAGCACGAGTCCGACTCCGGCGTGGTCGCCTGGAACAACATCATCGACGCCTGGAACAAAAACGACACGGCCGGATTCAACGCCGCGGTGAAGAAGTACCGGGCCTCGCTCGAAGCGGAGACGCCGAAGGGCTACTCGCCGGGGAAGGTCGACTTCGAGGCGTATTTCAATCACGCCGCGCCGTTCTATTACCTGATGATTCCCTACGTCTTCGCCGCATTGCTGGCGGCGTTTTCGTGGATGGGGCTGAGTCGGCCGCTGAACCGGACGGCCTTCTGGCTCGTCGTGATGACCTTCGTTCTGCACACGCTGGCGCTGGCGGGGCGGATCTACATCTCCGGCCGACCGCCGGTGACGAACCTCTACTCGTCGGCGGTGTTCATCGGCTGGGGCGCGGTCGCGTTCGGAATCGGGCTGGAGTGCCTGTACCGGCTCGGCTTCGGCAACGTGCTGGCCGGCGTGATCGGCTCGGCGACGCTGCTGGTCGCACACAATCTCTCGGGCGACGGCAGCGACACTTTCTCGGTGTTGCAGGCCGTCCTCGACACGCAATTCTGGCTAGCGACGCATGTGGTGACCGTCACCTTGGGCTACACGGCGACCTACGCCGCCGGACTTCTCGGGCTGTTGTATGTCATCCTCGGCCTGACGACGCGACTGCTCAGACGTCCCATGGACGACGCAGACCACGGTGCATCTGGCCGGTCCACCGAACAGACGGCCGGCAAGGCGCTGATCCGCTCGCTTTACGGCATGCTCTGCTTCGCAATCCTGTTCAGCTTCTTCGGCACGGTGCTGGGCGGCTTGTGGGCCGACGATTCATGGGGACGATTCTGGGGCTGGGATCCGAAGGAAAATGGTGCCCTGATCATCGTGCTCTGGAACGCCCTCGTTCTGCACGCCCGCTGGGGCGGCATCGTCAAGGATCGCGGCCTGGCGCTGCTCGCCGTCGCCGGCAACATCGCCGTGAGCTGGAGCTGGTTCGGCACGAATCAGCTCGGCGTCGGACTGCACGCCTACGGCGGCTTCGCGGGCACCGTCGTGCTGGCACTCGGGCTGTTCGTGCTGAGCCAGCTCATCGTCATTGCCGCCGGCCTGCTGCCGACGTCGATGTGGCGCAGCTTCCGCAATGAGCCGGGAGCGACGGTGTAAGCAAAGTCCGACAAGAGCCTGCGACGCCTGTAGGGAACGCCCTCCGCGGCGTTCCCTACAGGCGGACAGACGTTCCTTGCGTGTCGAACCCGCGTCCGTCGGTGCGGAACGGCACAGAGGCCATTCCCTACAGCACGTTCGCGGCCGTACCAAACACCGAAAGCCCACCGGTTGCAACCGGTGGGCTTTTTCATGTGGCCGTCGCTGTCCGTCGATCAGGTCTTGATCGCGCGTCGCTTGGCTTTGCGGGCCTTGGCGCTGGCGGGGCGGCGGCCGTGATTGGCCTTGTTGAGCTTGCGGTTGGTCTTGGCCATGTCGTCCTCGACGGTCGTTGCGTGCTTTTCGGGAATGGGGAGGAATTGTAAAAAGGAACGGTGCGCGGGGGAAGTGAAGTGTGGTC
>JBAQZJ010000035.1:0-5255 GCA_049790855.1 Planctomycetaceae bacterium
CTCCATGACCATATGACCAACGACATCGACCCGCACGTCGCCGATCTGCCTGCCGACTCCGAGCCGCCGCCGAAGGTCTCCGAGGACTGGCTCGCCGTGTTGCTGGGCGGGGCGATCCTTACGGTGATGTTGCTCGCCGTCTGGGGGAGCACAGCACCCGAAGGCAGCCTTGCGGCCGCCAAGGGACTCGGCATTCACAATCCACTCGCCGACTGGATCGGCAAGCCGGGTGGATGGGACTCGAATCCCGCCGACAGCCTTGTCCGCAAAGGGAAAAACGCCCTGCCGGGCATTGCCGGGGCGTTTATCGCGGCGCTCGTCGTCTTCTCGATCGGCGTGAAGCTGATGGGGCATCACGTCGGGCGGTTCATCCCGGCATTCGTCGCCGTGTTTCTGCTCGCCTGGCTGTCGTATGTGCTCGCAGGGCAGAAGGTCATCGAGCATTACAACCTGGAATATGCGCTCTGGGCGCTGCTCGTCGGGCTGATCATCAGCAACACGGTCGGCACGCCGGACTGGTTGAAGCCGGCGGCGCGAACCGAGTTCTACATCAAGACCGGCCTTGTGCTGCTGGGGGCAGAAGTGCTGTTCACAAGGCTGCTGTCGCTCGGCGTTCCCGGCATCTTCGTGTCGTGGGTCGTCACGCCGGTGGTGCTGGTCAGCACGTATCTGTTCGGCCAGTACATTCTGAAAATCTCCAGCCGCTCGCTGAATATGGTCATCAGTGCCGACATGAGCGTGTGCGGCGTGTCGGCGGCGATCGCGACCGGGGCGGCGTGCAAGGCGAAGAAGGAAGAGCTATCGCTGGCGATCGCTCTTTCGCTGTGCTTCACCGTGATCATGATGGTCGTCATGCCGGCGGTCATCAAAGCGGTCGGCATGAATGAAGTGCTTGGCGGGGCGTGGCTCGGCGGGACGATCGATTCAACCGGGGCCGTCGCCGCGGCCGGGGGCATGCTCGGCGAGACGGCCCTGGCCGTCGCCGCCACCGTCAAGATGATCCAGAACATTCTGATCGGCGCCGTCGCCTTCGCCGTCGCCGTCTACTGGGTAACGGTCGTCGAGAAGAACCCGAATGCCCCGCGGCCCGGCGTCGGCGAAATCTGGCGGCGGTTTCCGAAGTTCGTGCTCGGCTTCGTCGCGGCGTCGATCCTGTTCTCGATCGTGTATGCGACTGGCACCACGGGCGAGGCGACCGCCAATGCCGTGACCGGTTCGTCGAAGACGCTGCGGGGCTGGTTCTTTTGCCTGGCGTTCGTGAGCATCGGGCTGGAGACGAACTTTCGCGAACTGGCACATCAGATGTCGGGGGGCAAACCGCTGATCCTGTACATCTGCGGTCAAACGCTCAACCTGTGCCTGACGCTCGCGATGGCCTACCTGATGTACGAGATCGTGTTCCCCGATGCCGCCGCCGAACTCCTCAAGTAACGAAATCAGAGCCGCGACCGTGAGGGAGCGTTTCTCGGCGAACCCCTGCCGGCATGCGCTCCCTGACGGTCGCGGCTCCGATCGCCAACTGCTCCGATTCCTCGTCGCCGTCGCCGGCGTCGCCGTGGTCTGGCTGATCGTGCTGCCGCGACTCGGCGAAGTACCCGCCGTCCGCGAACAGATTGAGGCCAATGAGGCTCTGGGCATCAACCCCGGCGCGATGTACTACACCGAACTGGAGGCGATGCCACGGATCATCGACGAGGTCGACCGCACGCGGGAGTCGGCCAGCGAGGCGTTCTGGGAACCAAGTCCTGTCTGGCGCGACCGCTGATGCCGATGCCGCCGTGTGTTAGAATGATCACATGAGCGAAACGCAACGAGAAACGCCCCGCGAGTTCTTAGAGCGCTGGCAGCGCGTCGGTCCCGAACTGGAACGAATCCGGCGGAGGGAGTTGCGGGCGTATGACTTTGAGAAGAACCGGGGGGCGATCGCGTCTCTGTTCCAGCTGGGAACGGACCGGCGCATGCAGCGCAAGTCCAGCGGACTGGTCGAGTGGTATCGCCGACTGGGGCTGGGCCGATGATGACGGATCTCTATCGGGCCGCATTGGAGGTGCAAGCCTTCTGTGAACGCCACGAGTGGCGATTCTGCATCATCGGAGGAATCGCGTTGGCGCGCTGGGGACGGCCGCGAGCGACGGAAGATGTGGACCTGACGTTGCTCACCGGCCTCGGCGACGAACTCAGGTTCGCGGAGACGTTTCTTCAGCAGTTCCGCCCGCGTATCGATGATGCCGCGTCTTTTTCACAGGTTTCGCGAGTACTTCTCATCACGGCGAGCAACGGAATCGACGTCGACGTTGGATTCGGGGCGCTCGCGTTCGAGGAACGAGCGATCGAACGCGCCTCGTGGTGCCGGTACGCCGACGACGTCGATCTATTCACTGCGTCGGCCGAGGATGTCTTCACCATGAAGGCGTTCGCGGGGCGTCCCCAAGACTGGCTCGATATCGAAGGGATCGCTATTCGACAAGGTCGGAAGCTTGACTGGCATTTGATCGACCGCGAGCTGATCGGCCTCTGCGATGCTGCGGAACGAGAAGCCCCCCTCGACCATCTCGCCGAAATCCGCCGGATCGCCGAGGAAGAATGACCGACGCTGCCGCACTCCGCGACCTCGACCTCGCGTGCCTCTGGCATCCCTTCACGGCGATGGAGGCTTGGCGCGACGAGGCGTTCCCCGTCATCCGCAGCGCCGACGGTTTCGATCTGATCGACGTCGAAGGCAACCGCTTTCTCGACGGCATCTCGTCCCTCTGGTGCAACGTTCACGGGCATCGGGTGCCCGAGATCGACGCCGCGATTCGGAGTCAGCTCGACAGGGTCGCGCATTCGACGCTGCTCGGCCTCGCGAACGAGCCGTCGATCCGGCTGGCGAAGCGGCTCGTCGATCGCACGCCGGCCGGCTTGAACAAGGTCTTCTATTCCGACAGCGGCGCGACGGCGGTCGAGATCGCGCTGAAGATGGCGTACCAGTATCACCGCCAGAAGCCGGGCAGGCCGGAGAAACGCGACCGGTTCGTCCGGCTCGGGAACGCCTATCATGGTGACACGCTCGGGACGGTGAGCGTCGGCGGGATCGACCTGTTTCACGCCGTCTACGGCGACCTGCTGTTCGAGACGCTCAGCGTGCCGTCGCCGGTGACGCTCCGCGTTCCTGAAGGACATGATTCCGACAGCTACCTGCGCTGGTGTTTTGCGGAACTCGAACGGGTGATCAACGAGAACGCCGACCGCATTGCGGCGTTCGTCATCGAGCCGCTCGTGCAGGGGGCCGCCGGCATCCTCGTCCATCCGGCCGGCTATCTAAAACGGGTTCGCGAGCTGACGGCCGCCTACGGCATCCCGTTGATCGCCGACGAGGTCGCCGTCGGCTTCGGCCGGACGGGAACGCTGTTCGCCTGCGAGCAGGAAGGCGTGACGCCCGACTTTCTGTGCCTCGCGAAGGGCATTACGGGCGGTTATCTGCCGCTGGCGGCGACGCTGACGACCGATGCGATCTACGAAGCGTTCCTCGCTCCGCCGCACGAGGCGAAGACGTTCTTCCACGGCCATACCTACACCGGCAACCCGCTGGCCTGTGCGGCGGCGCTGGCGTCGCTGGAGCTGTTCGAGCAGAACGACGTGCTGGGAAACGTCCGCCGGAACGCGGATCGCCTCGCCGAACGGCTCGCGGTGCTGAACGACCATCCGCGCGTCGCCGAGGTCCGCCAGAAAGGGGTCATGGTCGGCATCGAACTGGTGCAGGATCGCGACGGGCTGGCTCCGTTTTCTCCCGAGCGGCGCACCGGGCATCTTGTGACGCTCGCCGCCCGCCGGCGGGGCGTGATTCTGCGGCCGCTTGGCGATGTGGCGGTTCTGATGCCGGCACCGGCCATGCCGGTCGAGCAAATCGACCGGCTCTGCGAGATTGCAGTCGAGTCGATCGCCGAAGCGACCCGATGATGGCAGTCGGGCCGAGCGAAATCACACCGGCGAAATCGCGTCAGAGACGCACTTTCGAGGGAGCCGCTGCACGCTGATTCGTCCGGACACCTGGTTTCCGGTGACATTCCCCTTTTCCGCGTCACAAAACGCTTCGGAAGCGTAAAATGGGGTATGAAAACGCAACTCCTCGTACTCCTGATGCTCACGGCCCCCACGGGTTCCGTTGGGGGTGAGGGAGCGACCGTGTCGCGCGTCCCGGTGGCTGCGAAAAAGCCTGTGGGCGCCCTAGGGCGACGCCTCATCGAAGCGCCGAAAAGACCGGCGCTGGAGATGCTCGCCGAGCAGGAGTTCGACGCTCGCTTCCGTCAGGTTCTGGATGATGTCCGGCTCCCGAACGGCCTGGTGCTGGATCGACGCAGCAATCGCGACATCGTGAGCTGCGCCGCGACGGGCTTCACCGCGTACTCGCTCGCGCTGATGGCCGAGCGCGGTTCCATCGATCGTACGGAATCGCTCGATTTCGTCCGCCGCGGTTTCGAGACGACGCTCGCCGCGACGCCCGAGCGCAATCGCGGCTGGCTGTATCATTTCACCGACGCCGAAGGCCGTCCTCAGCCCTGGTCAGAGGTCTCGACGATCGACTCGGCGATCTTTTATCTCGGTTTCCTGCGCGCTGCGGAGACTCTGAGAGACCCGAGGTTGTTGGCCGACGTTCGCAACGCGATCGACCGGGTCGACTGTGAGTTCGTGCTGCGGGGCGGTTACTTCCTGCACGGCTTTCGCTGGCAGGGCGATACGCCGCGGTTCCTGCCGTACCTATGGGACGATACCTCCGAAGGTGTGATGCTCTATCACCTGTTCGATCTGCCGTTCGAGCCGCGGATCGTACGGCACGACTACCCGCTGTTCGCCTACTTCTATCCACTCTGTTTCTTCGACGATCCGAATTACGTCGAACATCTGCGTCTCGCGGTTCAGCATCAGAACGCGCTCTACGGCTACACCGGCGTGACCGCCAGCGACAGCCCGCACGGCTACCAGGCCGACGACCCGCTGCTGATCTCGCCGCTGGCGTTGTTCGCCCTCTCGGGCCTGTTTCCCGAGGCCCGTGCGACTCTCGCGAAATACAGTGTCGACACGATGATTCCGGCGTACCACGTCAACTCGGGCTGGGTCGCTCCCGACCGGGTGACAATCGACTATGCCAGCGCCTACATCCTGCTGGTGCGACCGGCCTCCGCGTCGCTGACGGCGCCGTTGCGATAGCCCGTTCGCATGGCGACCTGTTTAGCCGCGACCAGCGGGAGCGCGTTTCATCACGCGCTCCCGCTGGT
>JBAQZJ010000036.1:0-5835 GCA_049790855.1 Planctomycetaceae bacterium
ATTCCGACTATTCCGATGTCCGCAGCTTCGGCAGCGCCCATCGGGAGGCGTGCCACATGGCCTTCTGCGACGGCAGCGTGCGTCCGATCAGCTACAAGATCGACGCCGAGACCCACCGCCGGCTGGGCAATCGGAAAGACGGCGAGCCGGTGACGCTGCCGTGACGGCCGATCGTCGCTACAATCGCGGCCGACGCCGTTGGCCCGAACACCGAACACCGACTGCCGATGACTGCGCCGAGCCATCGCCCGATCGACTACGCGCACCATTTTCCGTGGACGCGGCTGTTTCGGGCGCTGCGGATCGCCACCGACCCGCGAAAACTCATTCTGGCCGCGCTGGCGTTGACGGCGCTCTGGGGCGGCGAGCAGCTCTTGTCGATGCTGCCGTTCGCGCCTGCCGAGGCACAACACGTCCTGCCGCCCTGGGACGCCGTCTCGCCGATCATGCTGGTCGGCGACGGCGAGGAGGCCTCGTGGTTTTTCGATCTTCCGCGCGAGCATTCCCATACGCTGGCAGCGCGCGTGCTGACTCCTGTGCGTCCGTTGCTCGACGTTCTGGGACTGACGTTCGGATCGGCACAATCGTGGCCGACGATCGCGTGGGTCTGGACGCGTCTCTTCTGGAGTCTCGCCGTGTGGTCGTTGTTCGGGGGGGCGATCGCACGGCTGGCCGCCGTCGAGTTCGCGCGTGACGAACGCATCGGATTGGGGCAGGCGTTCCGCTTCTCGGCGGCCCGATTCCCATCGCTGTTCGCGGCCCCCTTACTGCCGATTGCGGCCATTCTCGGCCTCTGGGGGATCAACGCGCTTGGCGGCCTGCTCGGCCGCATCCCGCTGGTCGGCGACTGGGTCGTCGCCATTGCCTGGGGCATTGCCGTGGTCGTCGCACTGTTGATCGTTCTGATCACGATCGCGACGGCGATCGGCTGGCCGTTGATGGTCGCCGCCGTCGCGACCGAGAACTCCGACGCGTTCGACGGATTCAGCCGATCGTTCAGCTTCGTCTACAGCCGGCCCTGGCTCGGCCTGTGGTACGTCGCGGCTGCATTGCTGCTTGGAATCGCCTGCGCCGCGTTGGTCGATACGCTCGCCGTGGGTGTCGTCTCCGCGGCGGCCCGGACGGTTGCGTCGGGGATGGGAGAGCGATCGGTGGCGGGGCTGCAGATCGCCACACCGGGTTATTTCACCGATGTGAGCGCCGCAATGCCCGACACCGACGTTGTGGGATTCCCGGGGATGCTGATGGCGGTCTGGCTTTCCGCGATCGCGATGGTCGCGATCGGATTCGCCGCGAGTTACTTTTGGACGGCGACGACGATCGTCTACTTCCTGCTGCGCCGGGCCGACGACGCGACGCACTTCGACGAAGTCTGGCTGGGCGAGACCGACGAGGAAGACGACCTGTTGCCGCTGGCGGGCATCGCCTCGACCGATCAGCCGGTGACGGAGCGGTCCCATCATCCGACCGTCGATCCGCCGATCACCACGGCGTAACGGCGATCGGAACTACCAGCGGAAGAGACCGGTTCCCCACGTCAGGCCGGCGCCGAACCCGCTGAAGACGACGAGGTCGCCCTTCTGAATCGCACCGGAGCGATAGGCTTCGTCGAGTGCGAGCGGAATCGAGCCTGCCGACGTGTTGCCGTAACGCTGGAGGTTGCACCAGAGCTTTTCGCGGGGAACTCCGAGCGAGTCGGCGGCCGCGTTGAGAATGCGGACGTTCGCCTGGTGCAGCAGATAGAGTTTGACGTCCCTGGGATCGATCTCGGACGACTTGAGGACGAGATCGACGGTGTCGGTCAGTGCGCGGACGGCCCATTTGAAGACGTTGCGGCCGTCCATTCTCAGATAGTGCTCGCCGGCGGCGATCGCTTCCGGTGACGCGGGGCGCCGGGTTCCGCCGACGGAACATTCCAGCAGCGAACCGCCCGCCCCGTCGGCGCCCATCTGATAGCAGACCAGTCCTTGATCGCGGTCGCCCTTCGCGAGCAGCACCGCGCCGGCGCCGTCGCCGAACAGCGGTGCCGTGCGTTGATCTTTGGGGTCGACGATGCGGCTGTTCACGTCGCCGCCGATCACCAAGGCCAGGCGGCTGTTGCCCGTCGCCACGTATTGGGCCGCGGTGACCAGCGCGTAGGCAAATCCCGAGCAGGCGGCTTGAACGTCGAACGCCGGTGCGTCGAGATTCAAGCGATCCTGCACGAGACACGCGGTCGACGGACAGGGGTGATCCGGCGTGAACGTGGCGACCACCACGAGATCGACTTCGTCGCTGCGGACTCCGGCGTCGATCATGGCCCGACGGGCCGCTTCGACGCACAGGTCGCTCGTCGCCTCGTCGGGGGCGGCGTACCGTCGTTCGAGAATGCCCGACCGCTGTTCGATCCAACCAGGCTCGAATCCGTAATCGCGTTCCAACTCGGCGTTGGTGACGACCGTCGTCGGCGCGAACGAGCCGCAACCGACGATCTGAACGCCGGTCAACGATCGCGTACGTGTCGAGAGTCGAAACGCACGGGCCGGCAATTCGCCGCTGACCCGGCCAGTGGGCGGCGCGACGGCGGTGGCGTGGCCGTTCCGCGTGGTAGTCACGTCCATTCGCAGGCAGGTTCGGCCGCGGTCCATCGACGGCCCGACGGCGGGAGAAGTGGCGGGCGAGTTCGATTCTTCCGACACAAGCGACGCTCGGCCGGAAAGCTCGGCGGAGTATAATCCTTTGCCCGGAACGCTGCTACTGAGGATTCGGCCCGAAATGCGCCGTTCCGGCAGTTCCCCTTGTTTACCTTGCCGCAGCGGGACCGCGTACGATGCCGACGGAACCCGGTCATTTTCTCCTGCACCGGATTCGACTGCGCGGACCGTGGGATTTCGAGTGGAGTTCGCCGCCGTCCGACACCGCGACGAACGACTCGAACGGCACGCTCCGCCTTCCGACGACGTGGAATGACGCCTTCGGCGGCTCGAACGGCACGGTTCGACTGTCGCGGCGATTCAACCGACCGACGGGGATCGACGACGGTGAACGCGTCTGGATCGAGTTGGACGTCTCGCGGCCCTCGTTGGTGTCGTTCAACGAAATGCGGGTGGGAAGGATCGAACCGGGAATCGCTCGCTTCGACGTCACCGACCGTGTGACGATCCATAACCGGATCGCGCTCGAAATCGACGGGACGGCGTCTGTCGAGGAAGATCGATCGATCGTCGAAGTCGTACTCGTCATCGAGTCCGCTGAATGATCCAGGCGACGATGCGCGTCGAACGCAGTCACGCCGCCGCTGACGACTCCTCGCACTCGGCGACGAATCGAACGGCGCCTTCCAGCGGTTCGTCGACGGCCTCCGGCAGGCGGACTTCGATTCGGAAGCCGTGCGATTTCGCGTAAGGCACGCTGACTCGTCCGTCGATTCCATTCAACTCGCACTGGACGGACGGCACGCCCGTCAGCGGCGGCCAGAGAGGAACGTGAAGCGTCTTCGCCGTTTCGCCCGGTGCGGTTTCGAATCGGATCGACCCTGTGATTCGCTCGCCGCCAGCGGCATTGGTACGGACGAGTTTCACGAGCGGATCGTCGCTCTTCTGAGAGTCCGGGCCGTGTTCATCGTCGTCGCGGATCGCCCGGTACGGTTCTTCCGTCACGGTTCTTTCCGGCGGATCGACGTCGTCACATTCCGCATTCACCCGTGCGGCGTGCGACGTTTCGAGGCGAACGGTCAACGTCATCAGACCGACGGCGGCGGTCGCGACCAGCGAGCCGGCGAGGATCGTCACCGGAACCGTCGAAAGGCCGGCGAGGAACACGAGTGTCAACACGAGCGTGGAAACGGGCGGGATGGCCGCCCTCGTCCAGAGCGGAGAGAGTTGACGCGCCGACAGTCCGGAGACGGCAAAGCAGGCGGTCGCAAAGAGAGCGGTATAAACGATCGTTTCGCCGGCGGGAAGATCGCGCAGCGGCGCCGCGACCAAGCGACGAAAAAACGTCACGAGCGCGATCGACGCGAGGCCGGTCGACGCGCTCGTCACGAGCAGACGCAGGTTCGGAATCCGTTCCATGATCGCTGCGACGACGGCTATGCCGTGAGTTGAGGCTGAGCGATCGCGGAACCTGAGGCATCGCGAAGAATCGCGGCCTGATCCGTCCTCTCCCAGCGGAATTCATCCCCGGTGCGACCGAAATGGCCGCCGAACGACGTGTTGCGGAAGATCGGCTTGCGGAGGTCCAGGGCCTTGATGATTCCCGACGGCGTCATGGGGAAATGCTCGCGGATCAAGGCGACCAGTTCCGCTTCCGACAGTCGGCCGGTTCCGTGCGTGTCGCAACGAACGCTGACCGGCTCGGCGACGCCGATCGCATACGCGAGCTGCACTTCGCACTCGTCGGCCAATCCCGCGGCGACGATGTTCTTGGCGATGTAGCGAGCCATATACGCGGCCGAGCGGTCGACCTTCGTCGGATCTTTTCCGCTGAAGGCGCCGCCGCCGTGGCGCCCCCAGCCGCCGTAAGTGTCGACGATGATCTTGCGACCCGTCAGTCCCGTGTCGCCGTGCGGTCCGCCGACGATGAACTGGCCGGTCGGGTTGATGTGGTACTTGATGCTTCGCGAGACGAACTCGGGGGGAATCGTGTCGGCGATGACCTTGTCGACGACGAACGAACGGATCTCGTCCTGGCTCACCGATTCGGCGTGCTGCGTCGAGACGACGATCGCGTCGACGGCCACGGGCTGCGTGCCGTCGTATTCGACGGTGACCTGGCTCTTGCTGTCGGGACGCAGCCAGTCGACCTCGCGATTCAGGCGGGCTTCGGTGAGTCGGTTGATGACGCGGTGCGCCAGCGCGATCGGCAGCGGCATCAGCTCGTCGGTCTGATTGCAGGCGTAGCCGAACATCAGTCCCTGATCGCCGGCGCCTTCCCGATCGACGCCCATCGCGATATCGGGGCTTTGGCTGTGCAGGTAGCACTCGACCTTGCAGGTGTTCGCGTCGAACCCGACGTCCAGATCGGCGTAGCCGATGTCGCGAACGATCTGCCTCGCGATCGCTTCGTAATCGGCGGCCTGAAAGTTCGCCTTCGAGGTGATCTCGCCGGCGAGCACGAGCAAATCGGTCGTGCAGAGCGTCTCGCAAGCGACCCGTGAATAGGGATCTTTCGCCAGCAGGGCATCGAGAATGCCGTCGGACACCTGATCGGACACCTTGTCGGGGTGTCCCATGCTCACCGATTCGCTCGTGAAGAGATAGTTCTCCATGCTCGCCTCGTCGCCCCCTGACTTTGATCGATGGCCTGAGATCGATTGTCTGTAAATCCGTGGCCCGATTGTAAGGTCGGCATCAGTCCGTCACAACGATCGCGCGACGGATAAAGCTTGATCGGGCTTCCAGAACATGTTCAGGCGGCGTCACGTTTCGCGACCGTCACCGTCCGCCGGAGAATCACTTCGACCAGCAATTCCGCAGTTTTCCGTGTCGCGCCCCGATGGGCCGCCACCGTATCGCGTGCCCGGCCGCCCATGGCGACACGCAGCGTTTCATCGGCAATCAGATCGCGCACCGCCTGGGTCAATTCATGCTGATCGCAGACGACTCGCGCCGCCTGTGCCGACAGGAGCATGGTGACGGCATCACGGAAGTTCCACGTGTTCGGCCCGAACAGGACTGCCGCCCCGTAGGCGGCTGGCTCGATCATGTTCTGCCCGCCGCGGTGCGTCAAACTTCCGCCGACAAACGCAATGTCGGCCAGCCCCCAGCACGCTCCAAGCTCGCCGAGCGTGTCGAGCAGCAGGATGGGTGAGTGGTGAGTGTTCGGAGCCGCGACCGTCAGGGAGCGATTTCGAGG